>JBDTEP010000142.1:0-33191 GCA_039922455.1 Mycobacterium sp.
TACCGTGGCCTGAATGGCTGCCTTCCGACGACGCCCGTTCAAGATCCTGCTTACCCGGCTGGCTATCGCGGTCGTCGTCGTCGCGGTCTTGGTCGGCACGGTCTGGGCCAGCCGCGCCCACCCGGTGCGGCAGCTGATCCCGCTGCCGACGGCTAAGGCGATCGGTCCCGGGATCGGCATCAACGTGACCCCAGCCGACAGCTCCGAGGCCATCAGCTGCACCGCGGGCTTTCTGGTGCGCACCAAGGACGGCCGGCCGGGCCTGCTGTCGGCCGGACACTGCAACAAGCCCGGCGGGCCCGGCACAGTGGCCATCCACCACGGCGGCCTCTACAAATATCCGACCATCGGCACGTTCACCGAGAGCGTCTACGACGGGAATGACTGGAACGACTTCGACATCGGGCTGATCACCTTGGATGAGCCCGGCAAGATCCCGCTGACCTCCGAGGTCGACGGGCATCCGGTGACAGGCCTGGCCGAACGGGTCGAAATCGGAGACACCCTCTGCCATTTCGGGATCCGCAGCGGCGAACCGATGTGCGGTCCGGTGGTGGCCAGGGAGGCGAACAAAGTCCGGTTCAGCGCGACCGGCACGTGCGGCGATTCCGGCGGCCCGGCCTACCTGGTCCGGCCCGACGGCACCGCCGAAGCGGTCGGGATTTTCGTCGCGGTGTCCAACGGTGACTACTCCGAGCCAACCTGCGATGGGCCCCACGAGTACTCCGTCGCGCAGCTGATCAAGCCATGGCTGCAGGCGTGGGAGCTGACGCTGGTCACCGCGACACCGTAGAGGTCACCTGAAATTAGCGGCGCCGTCAAAGAATTGACGGCCTCTACCGCAACCGGGTCACCCGCGGCACACTGGGAACACGGCCCCTCGTGGATCGGATGTGAACCAAACCGGCGGCTGCGTCGTATCACTTCTGGGAGGCCGGTGTGGATATCGGGAAAACCAGCGACGAACCGACATTCGACTGCAGGCAGTCCGCAGCCGTGGAGTCTTTTGCGTGCGGCCGGCGCCGTCTCCCCTTGTCACGGTTGAGCGGCCCATGACCACCGACGACCAGGGCCCGTCCCGATTCGGCAGGGGTGTCGTAGCGCCCGACCGCACCATGGTCACCCACGCGATGGCTCAGCTGCCCTCCGACCACCGGGCACTGCTGCATCGGGCGTACTACTACGGCTGGACCACTGCGCAGATCGCGGCCGATCTGGGAATCGCGGAAGGAAACGTGAAAACACAGCTGCACTACGCGCTGCGGACCCTGCAGGGGACCCTGCGCGACATGGGGGTGGTGCAATGACGACGTCGCACCACGAATACGGCACGTGGGATGCCGCCTACGTGCTGAGGTCGCTGTCGGAGTCCGATCATCGCGAATTCGAGACGCACCTGGATGGGTGCCCGTCCTGCCGGGACTCTGTCAACGAACTGTCCAGGCTGCCGGCACTGCTCTCCCTGCTGGACCCCGACGACATCGCCGCCATCGACGACGGCGAGCGCAGCGCCGGCCTGCTGCCGGCCGGGCAGGTGTCACAGACCGGCATCGCCCGGCAGTCGCGCAGTGCCGCAAACGGGTCGGAACTGCCAGACGCACCGGTGGCGGTGCTGCAGCCGCCGGAGACGGTGTTCCCGATCTTCCGCACCGGCAACTACGCTCCGGTTCCCGACGAGCTCACCGCTTTCGATCTACCGGTGGAAGGCGCCATTCCGGCCGCATTGAGCGGCTGGTATCTGCGCAACGGCCCCAACCCGCGTGAGGCAGGCGGCCACTGGTGCACCGGCGACGGCATGGTGCACGGGGTCCGGCTGGAGAACGGCCGGGCAGCTTGGTACCGCAACCGCTGGGTGCGCACCGAGAGCTTCGAGCACCCGGTCGGGCTCGTCAACCCCGACGGCAGCCGCAATCTGCATTCCAGCGTGGCCAACACCCACGTGATCCGCCACGCCGGCAAAACCCTGGCGCTGATGGAGACCTCGCTGCCCTACGAGATCACCAACGACCTGCAGACGTTGGGCGTCTACGACTTCGCCGGCAAGCTGGCCGATTCCATGACCGCGCACCCCAAAATCTGCCCCACCACTGGCGAGCTGCATTTCTTCGGTCACGGCGACATCTTCGAGCCGCACGTCAACTACTACCGCGCGAACGCCGACGGGGAGCTGATCATCCGCCGTCCGATCGACGTCCCCGGGATGACGCTGATGCACGACTTCGCGCTGACCGCCGACCACGTCGTGTTCATGGACCTGCCACTGGTGTTCGACCTGCAGGTGGCGCTGACCCAACCCTACGAACGAGACCTGCCCTACCGCTGGGACGAGCACTACGGCGCCCGACTCGGAGTGCTGCGCCGCGACGACCCTTACGGTCCGATCCGCTGGTTCGACATCGCCCCCTGCTACGTCTTCCACATCGCCAACGCATTCGACATCCCGTCGGCCCGGGGTGGCGCGATTGTGCTGCACGTGGTCCGCTACCCGGAAATATGGCGCAAAAACAGCGATTTCGAGACCAACGCCGCGCTGTGGCGCTGGACGATCAACCTCGATTCCGGTGCCGTCGAGGAAGTTCAACTCGACGACCGCGACATCGAGTTCCCCCGGGTCGATGACCGGCTGGTCGGCGGTGACGCCCGGTACGCCATCGCGGTCAGCAAGGACAGTCTGGTCCGCTACGACCTGGCGCGCGACGGCGCGCAGGTCTACCGGTTCGGCGTCAACGGCACCTCCGGCGCGCCCGGTGAGGCGGTGTTCGCTCCGTCGCCGGGGCACGCCGACGAATCTGTCGGCTGGTATCTGACCTACGTCTTCGACCCGGTGCGCAACGGCAGCGACCTGGTGATCCTCAGCGCATCCGACTTCGACGCCAAACCCGTCGCCCGCGTCCGGCTGCCACGACGCGTTCCACACGGCTTCCACGGGAACTGGATCCCCGATTGAGTCACCGGACAGGCGTACTGAACCCGGCGGTTCAGCGAGGCTCGACGAAGGAGAGGCGAAGCTGGAACCGCCGCATGAACTCGGCGGGCACTCCCACCGTGTCATTAGACAGGAGGTGACCCGATGCCTCGTATCGGCATCCCGCCGGACCATGAAGCCGCGCTGATGAAAGCGCTCTACGACGAACACGCCGCGGTGCTGTGGCGCTACGCGCTGCGCCTGACCGGCGATGCGGCCCGCGCCGAAGACGTCGTCCAGGAGACGCTGCTGCGCGCCTGGCAGCACCCCGACGTCATCAGCGACCCAGAGCGCTCCCCGCGGGCCTGGCTGTGCACCGTCGCGCGCAACATGATCATCGACGAGCGTCGCAGCGCACAGTTCCGCAACGTCGTCGGTGACCTCGACGAGGCGACCACACCGGAGAAACCCACCCGCGACGAGGTGGACAACGCACTAGATCGAATGTTGATCGGCGACGCGATGACCAACCTGTCGCCGGAACACCAAGCGGTGATCGAACGGTCCTACTACCGTGGATGGACCACCTCGCAGACCGCCGAAGACCTCGGAATCGCCGAGGGAACGGTGAAATCACGCCTGCACTACGCGGTGCGGGCACTACGCCTCGCCTTGCAGGAGATGGGGGTGACACGATGACGTCACCATGGGACCCCGGCCCGGCCGGGTACAGCGGACCGCATGCAGTGCCGGCGGGCGGTGACCACCCCTACGCGATGTGGGACGCCGCCTACGTGCTCGGTTCACTGTCCGCGGCCGACCGTCGCGAATTCGAGGCGCACCTGGCCGGCTGCCCGACATGCCGGCACGCGGTCGCCGAAATCAGTGGCGTTCCTGCCCTGCTGTCGCAACTCGACCACGCCAATGTGGCCGCCACCAACAGCGCCGACCTGGCCGGCGCGGTGCCCGCAGACCTGCTGCCGTCGCTGCTGACCACGGTGCACCGGCGACGCCGACGTACCCGCCTGACGACCTGGGTGGCCGGCAGTGCCGCTGCCGCGGTGTTGGGGATCGGTGTGCTGGTCGGCGTCGGTGGCTACTCGCCGACGTCCGCACCGCAGCCGGAGGCGTTGCCGATGGCACAGGTCGGGACGACCGAGCTGGCCTCGACGGTCGCCGTCAACAGCCAATCCTGGGGCAGCCTCATCGATTTGAGCTGCGTCTGCCTGGCCCCGGTGACCGCCAACCACGACACGCTGGCGCTGGTCGTCATCGGCCGCGACGGCAGTTCGACCCGACTGGCGACCTGGGTTGCGGTACCCGGGCACACCGCGACGCCGACCGGCAGCATCTCGACGCCGGCCGATCAGATCGCCTCGGTGCAGGTGGTGTCCGCCGACAACGGCAAGGTGCTCCTGCAGCGCGAGATGTAAGACCCCGATGAACTAATGCGGGTCGCCTGCCGTGTCACTGACATGTCCAGAAACGCCTCCGCGGTCGATCACATCGTCGCCCAACTGGCAGCAGCGGGAGTCGGCCACATTTTCGGCGTCGACGGCGCGAATATCGAAGATCTTTACGACGCCGCGTATTTCCGTCCCGACATTTCCACAGTGCTGGCCAAACACGAGTTCGCGGCGGCCACCATGGCCGACGGATACAGCCGCAGTGGTGCCGGATTAGGCGTGGTGGCTGCCACGTCAGGCGGCGGTGCGCTGAACTTGGTGTCCGGCCTGGGCGAATCGTTGGCCAGTCGAGTACCGGTGTTGGCGCTGGTCGGCCAGGCGCCTCAGGCGATGGACGGCCGGGGCAGCTTTCAAGACACCAGCGGCCGCAACGGTTCGCTGGATGCGCAGGCCCTTTTCACGGCCGTCTCGGTGTACTGCGAGCGGGTGCTTGACCCCAACGACATCGTCTCGGCATTGCTCCGCGCGATCGCCGCGACCCGCCGCGGCGGACCGGCTGTGCTGTTGTTGCCCAAGGATGTCCAGCAGGGCACCGTCACCATCAGCCCGCACTACACCAACGGTGTCTACGCCCCCCGGCGAACACAGTTCGCCACCCTGCACCCGCTTCTGCACGCCCTGCGTCACGCTCACGGTCCGGTCACGATCATCGCCGGCGAACAAGTTGCCCGCGACGATGCCCGCACCGAACTCGAAGACCTGCGGGCGTTGCTGCGGGCCCGGGTGGTGTGTGTCCCCGACGCCAAAGACGTCTCCGGCACACCAGGTTTGGGCTGCTCGTCGGCACTGGGTGTGGCCGGCGTGATGGGCCACCCTTCGGCCGCCGACGCGCTGGCGGCCAGTGCACTGTGCCTGGTGGTGGGCACCCGACTGTCGGTGACCGCACGCACCGGCCTCGACGAAGCGCTGGCAGACGTCCGCACTGTCTCGATCGGTTCGGCACCACCGTATCTCCCGTGCACGCACGTGCAGACCGCCGACCTGCGGGCATCGCTACGGATGGCCGGTCGGGCGCTGTCCGGGCCCGGGCGGCCGAGGTGGCTGCGGGTGCCCGAGACGGTGCCGCGCACCGAGCTGAGTCCGCCCCCGTACGCCGGGCCGGGGGTGCGTTACCGCGACGCGATGGCCGTGCTCGACCAGGAATTGCCGGACGGGGTCGACATCGCCGTCGACGCGGGCAACACCGGCGCCGCGGCCATCCATTATCTCCCGCCGCGACGCGACGGCCGCTTCCTGGTGGCCTTGGGGATGGGCGGGATGGGTTACAGCTTCGGCGCCGGCATCGGGATGGCGTTGCACCGCGGCCGACGCACGGTGGTGATCGCCGGGGACGGCGCGTTCTTCATGCACGGCATGGAGGTGCACACCGCCGTGCAGTACCGGATTCCGGTGCTGTTCGTGTTGCTGAACAACAACGCGCACGCCATGTGCGTGACCCGCGAAAAGCTGTTCTACGGCGGCTCACACAGCTACAACCGCTTCACCCCCAGCCACCTCGGCGCCGGCCTGGCGTCAATGTTCCCGGGGCTCAACGCTATCGACACGGCCGACGTCGGTGGATTCGGTGCGGCGCTGCGCGCAGCACTGAATCGCGAAGGCCCGTCAGTGATCAGCATCGAGTGCGCCGCCGACGAGATACCGCCGTTCGCACCGTTCCTTTCCGCACCGATCGCCACCGACACCGACACCCGCGCACTACCGGCCCGCAAGGAGGACCACCATCATGTCGCTACCAGCACTTGCTGACATCGCCGCCCACACCGGTACACCCGGAGCCATCGACGGGCTGATCCGGGTGGAGACCAGCCCCCGGCAGGTGGCCACCCCGATCATCATGGAGATGATGCGTTCGGTCTACCCGCACGATGTGGTGTTCGGCGAATACTGCACCGTCAACGACTACATCGACTGCCCACCCGATGAATTGTTCGACTACCTGGCCGACCCCCGGTGCCTCGAAGAGTGGACCTACAGTCTGCGCGGCTTCACCCCCACCGAGGAACCCGGCCTGTGGCTGGCCTACGACCGCCTCGGTTCGGAAACCAGGATCTACACCCGCACCATCGCCCACGAACAGGCCCGCACCATCGATTACCACTGCGCCTGGGATCAGGGTCACCACCTGTGGATGATCTACCTGCTCCGGGTCGTCGACGCCCAGATTGTGCTGAACAAGCCCGGATCGGTTGTGCTGTGGACGAATTGCCGCCACCCGTTCTACGACCACAACCCCTACCTGGAGACCGCGCCACCCGAGCGGCCGGTGTGGGTCGGGGACTTCTGGGACATGTTCAGTGCCGGCCACCTGCTGGAACTGAAAAACCTGAAGGCGATCGCGGAATACCGCCACCACAACGGCCTGCCGGTCACCCCGTCCTGGATGAGCTGAGTCGAAACATGATCCAGCCCAGCGAACTCGTAGCCAGCCTGACCGATGTCTCCAGTTATCTTCCCGGCGAACCGATTTCCTCCGAGTACTACGCGCAGTTCGCCGAATCCGATGAGTTGCGGGACAACCTGATGTTCCGCGCCCCCAAGTTCCGCCACCACGTCGGCGCCGACGAGACCGCCGCCGACATGATCGAGCAGGCCGCGCAGGGACTAATCGAGCGCCATGGCCGAGCCGTCATTGAAGACGCCGACATCTTGATCACCCACACCCAATTGCCGGACATCCCGTTCTGCGGCGCGGGCGGCGGTATCGCCCACCGGCTGGGCATGAATCCGTCCAGTGTGCTGGATCTGCACAACGGCGGCTGTGCGGCGTTCGTATTGGGCCTCAACGTCGCCCGCCAGCTGTTGGCGGCCGGCGCGGGACGCAGCGCATTGATCGCGATCGCGCAGAACGCCGCCGGACAAGTCTTCGACCAGGCGGGAGTGCGGGGCAAATCGCAGGCGTCGGTGCCCGGCGACGGTGCCGCGGTCGGCCTGGTCACCCTGTCCGATCAATCACCGATCCTCGACGTCGAATGCCGCACCTACGGGCAGTACGCCGGTGACATGACCTACACCATCGACCCGCCCCGCAAGTGGTGGCAGCCCGGCCCCGGTGAGGGTTACATCGGGTTCACCGAAGACAAGATCACCAAGGTGCTTGCGCGCGGCAACCGGCAGGTTCCTGAAGTCGCGCTGGCGGTCTGTCATCGACTCGGCCTGTCCCCCGCGGACATCGCCCTGCTGGTCACCAACCAGCCCAACCGGGTGTTCCTGCGAAATTGGCGCGAAGCTCTCGAGCTGCCCGAATCACGGCACGTCGACACCTTTGACGAGTGCGGCAACCTGTTCGGCGCCGGCATTCCGGTCAACCTGGATCATGCGATAGCCCAGCAGCGGGTCAAACCGGGCGATGTGGTGGTGATGGCCGCCTTCGCGCATGCCGGAGACTTCGCCGGCGCGGCCGCGATCCGGTGGGGCGGGCGGCCCCGATGACATCGGCTGTCGATCCGTTTGCGTTGTCACTCAACGAAAATCCCTTCCCGCCGCTGCCGGCGGTGCGTGCGGCCCTGATCCAGTCCATCGGTGCGGCCAATCGCTATCCGGATGTTCTGCCGACCCGGCTGCGCCGACTGGTGGCAGAGCACGTGCGGGTGGCCGAGGACAACGTGGCGCTCGGCGCCGGTGCGTCCGGGCTGGCGGTGCAGGTGCTGCGCGCTACGACCCGTCCGGGTGATCGGATTGTGCTGAGTCAGCCGACCTTCGACGGGTATCCGATCTTCGCCCGGACGGCCGGGCTCAGCACGGTCGATATCCCGCTCGACAGACACGGCCAGCAAGACCTGGTCGCGATGGCGCGGGCCGCCGCGGACGCCCGGGTGGTGGTGCTGTGCCGGCCGCACAATCCGACCGGCACGCTGGTGTCGACCGCCAACGTCGAACGGTTCCTGATGAGCGTGCCCGGTGACACCGTCGTGCTGCTCGACGAGGCCTACATCGAATTCGTCGCTCCGAACCAGCGTCTCGATGTCCCCGGACTCATCCGGCGGTACCCGAATGTGGTTGTGTTGCGCACCTTCTCCAAGGCCTACGGACTGGCCGGGCTGAGGATCGGATACGGGCTGGCGGCACCGGAGCTGGCCGGCCAGTTGTGGGCCATGCACCTGCCGTTCGGCATCGCTGACAGCTGTACGGTGGCGGTGGCCGCCTCCTACCATGCCGAAGCGCAGCTGCAGCAACGCATTGCCCACATCACCGCCGAACGCCACTACCTGCGCGCACGCCTGCGGGCCTCGGGTATCGACACCACCGACTCGCACGCGAACTTCGTGTACCTGCCGGCTGCCGGTAGGCCGTGGCGCCAGATATTCGCCGGCACCGGGCTGCAGGCCCGGCACTACCCCGACGACGCGGTACGCATCACGGTCGGGTCCCGCGCATCGACTCAGATGGTGCTGTGCGCGGTGCAGCGGGCACTCAGTGCGCCAGCAGATGCACCGCGCGGTCGAACACCCCTGGCAGCAGCGCACAGGCCGGGACCACCGCCCGTCGGGTCGGCTGGGCTGCGCCGGCCAGCACCAGCGCTCGGGTGAGCAGCCGGTAGCGGCGGGTGATGCTCTGCCATGCCTGAGCATAGGACTCCGGGTTGTCGTCGACGATCGCGGCGACGGCGGCGGCCGCCTGTTTGACGGCCAGGCTGACACCCTCACCGGTCAGCGCATCCTCGTAGCCGGCTGCGTCACCGACCAGCAGGACGCGGCCGGCAACTCGCCGCGAAACCACTTGGCGCATCGGACCGCAACCGCGGGCCGGTCCACGGGGGGCGCCCTCGAGGCGGGCAGCCAACTGCGGGAACCAGTCCAGTTCGGGGCGGTGCGGCGACAGGATCGCCACGCCCACCAGATCCGGTTCTACCGGGGTCACGTAGGCCTCACCCCACCGGGACCAGTACACCTCGACGAACTCCGACCAGGCCGGAATCCGGTAGTGCCACCGCATCCCGTAGCGCCGCGGCGTGCCGGCGACCGACGTGATCCCCATCGTCCGGCGCACCGTCGAGTGCAGCCCGTCGGCGGCGACCAACCACTTGGCCCGGACACCGCCCGCGGTCACGCCGTGGGCGTCTTGGTCGACGATGCCGACCCGCTTCGAGATCCATTCGACGTCGTGTTGCTTGGCCTGGTCGGCCAGTGCGGCGTGCAAGGTGGTGCGGCGCACACCGCGGCCCGGTCCATCGCGAAAGGGCGCTTGGACCCGGAGCCGCTCGGTGAGATAGGCAATACCCTTCAGCGGCGTTCCCGCCGGATCTACCCCCAGCGACGTCAGCGCGGCCAGTCCACCCGGCATCAGCCCCTCACCGCAGGCTTTGTCGATCGGGTTGTCCCGCGGCTCGGCGACGATCACCGATAGCCCGTGCTGCCGCGCGTATAAAGCTGCGGCCAAGCCGGCCGGCCCGCCGCCCACCACCAGCAGGTCGGCATCGGTGGCGCTCACCGGTACCCCAGTGCGGTGTTCTCCACCCGAATCCGCGCCCGCAACACCGCCGCGTTGGCGAGGGTGAACCCGATCGCGGTCAGCCAGGCGGAGTGGACCAGCGGCAGCGCGAACCCCTCGACCACCACCGCCACATAGTTGGGGTGATGCAACCACCGATACGGGCCGCGGCGCACCAGCGGCGCGTCTGGCATCACGATCACCAGGGTGTTCCAGCGCCGACCGAGTGTCGCTATGCACCACCACCGAAGCGCCTGGCTCGAGACCGCCAATGCGAGCATGGGCCAGCCCAGCAGCGGAATGAAAGGCCGGTGCAACAGCCACACCTCCAGCACGCAGTTGAGTAGCAGTGCGGCGTGGATGCCGACCATCACCGGATAGTGGCTGTGCCCGAATTCCTTGCCGCCGTTGGCGAACGCCCATCGTGCGTTGCGATCGGCCACCACCAGCTCGGCCAGTCGCTCAACCCCGACGGCCAGGATCAGAAAGTAGTACATGCCTCACCAGCCCAGTAGCACGAGTTCGGCAGAGAAGCCCGGGCCCATGGCGATCATCAGCCCGAGGGAGCCCGGTTCCGGCGGGTCGAGCGCGGTGTCGTGGAGAATGTCCAGTACCGATACCGAGGACAGATTCCCGTGGTCGCGCAACGAGTTCCAGGTGCGGTCGAGGGCGTCCGGGGACAGGTCCAGTACGCTCTCGACCGCGTCGATCACCTTCGGGCCGGCGGCATGCACGATCCAAGCGGAGATGTCCTCGATGATCAGGCCGTGATCGGCCAGGAAGTCGCGGACGTCGTCACCCAGGTACTTCTCGACGACGGTGGCGATCTCGACTGACAACACGATGCTGAAGCCGTCGCTGCCGATCTTCCAACCCAGGATCTCCTCGGTGTCGGGATAGGTTCGGCTTCGGGTGGCCAGCAGCTTCGGCCCGGCCTTCGAGCCAGCTGATGCCCGGGCCGCCCCGGTCGCGATGACCGCGCCGGCACCGTCACCGAACAGGCTGGCGGCAACCATGTTTCCGACCGAATGATCCTGGCGCTGAACCGTCAACGAGCACAGTTCGACGGCCAGCAGGGCCGCCACGTCATTCGGAAAGCCTCGCAGGTAGTCGTGCACCCGGGCCAGGCCCGCGGCACCGGCGACACAGCCCAGGCCGAACAGCGGAACTCGCTTGACGTCGGGCCGAAGACCCATCCGCGTCATCAGCCGCGCCTCCAGGGACGGAACGGCAAGGCCGGTAACCGTCGTCGAGAACACCACATCGATTTCGGCGGGGACGATTTCGGCCTCGTCCAGGGCGGACAGTAACGCCTGCTCGCTCAGATCGAGTGCGATGTCGAGGTAGGCGTCGTTGGCCTCGGTGAAGCCGCTGAGCTTGGAGTAGCGCGACAACGGCAGCGCCAGCTGGCGGGTCGCGACGCCGCTGTTGGCGGCGAACCGCGCAAACTCCGGTCCGGCGAAGTCAGACAGCGCTGCCATCACTTCGGCCTGGCTGTGCTGGTGGGGCGGGAATTCAACGGCCACGGCGGCCACTGTCGGTGTGTTGTCCATGACGAGGTCACGTAGCCGCCGACGCCACGGTTCAACAGCGGGAGGCAAATCCCGGCGGTGAACGCTACGGCCATCCCATACGTGTCATGTCGGTAGGGGTGTCCGTGGACACCCGCGTCAACTATTGCGGCGGAAGGGTACTGACATGCTGCACCGGATCGCACTGCTGGCCCTCGCCGTTCCGCGACGCGTCCTCTTGCTGGGCCTGCTGGTGCTGATCGCAGGGGCGATCTTCGGTATCCCGGTGGCCGACAGTCTCTCCGCGGGCGGCTTCCAGGACCCCACCTCGGAGTCCGCTCAGGCCACTCGATTGTTGACCGACAAGTTCGGCCAGAGCGACCAGCAGCTGCTGATCCTGGTGAGCGCACCCGGCGGCGCCGAGAGCGAGCGGGCCCGCTCGGTCGGCACCGAGATCGCCGGCCGGCTGGACCGGTCACCGTTCGTCCTGAACGTCACCTCGCCGTGGACCCCACCGGCGTGGGCCGCCTCCCGGCTGGTCAGCACCGACGGCACCGCCGGCGTGATCGTGGCCAACCTCAAGGGCGGTGAGAACGACGCACAGAAGTACGCCCAGAGTCTGGCCGAGCAGTTGGTGTACGACCGCGACGGGGTCCGTGTCCGCGCCGGCGGCGGCGCGATGGTGTACGCACAGATCAACCGCCAGAACCAGCACGACCTGCTGCTGATGGAATCGATCGCGATCCCGCTGAGCTTCGCGGTGCTGGTGTGGGTGTTCGGTGGGCTGGTGGCGGCGGCACTGCCGATCGCGGTGGGCGGACTCGCAATTGTCGGATCGATGGCGGTATTGCGGCTGATCACGCTGGGCACCGACGTGTCGATCTTCGCGCTCAACCTCAGCACCGCGATGGGCCTGGCGCTGGCGATCGACTACACCCTGCTGATCATCAGCCGCTACCGCGACGAGCTGGCCGACGGCGTCGCCCCAGATCGGGCGCTGATCCGAACCATGACCACCGCCGGTCGCACGGTGCTGTTCTCGGCCAGCACGGTCGCACTGTCGATGGCGGTCATGGCGTTGTTCCCGATGTACTTCCTGAAATCGTTCGCCTACGCCGGGGTCGCGACGGTGGGCTTCGTTGCGGTGGCGGCGATCGTGGTGACGCCGGCGGCGATCGCCGTGCTGGGCCCCCGGCTCGACGCGCTGGACCTGCGCCGGCCGGCTCGTCGACTGTTGGGCCGGCCCACCCCGGTCGCGCGCCCGGTCGAACTGGGATTCTGGTATCAGTCAACGAGATTGGTGACCCGTCACGCGGTGCCGATCGGCCTGGCCGTGGTCACGCTGCTGGTGTCGGTCGGGATACCTTTCCTGGGAGTGAAATGGGGTTTCCCCGATGACCGGGTGCTGCCGCGGTCGGCGTCTGCGCATCAGGTCGGTGACGCCCTGCGCAACGACTTCGCCGACGACTCGGCCCAGGCGGTACCAATCGTCCTGCTCGATGCGCGCGATGTGCCCGCCGAGGAGTTCGACCGCTATGCCGCCGACCTGTC
This sequence comes from Mycobacterium sp., assembly GCA_039922455.1. GTDB lineage: Bacteria > Actinomycetota > Actinomycetes > Mycobacteriales > Mycobacteriaceae > Mycobacterium. Next base: position 12,861 of record JBDTEP010000142.1, read on the forward strand.
CCGGGTGTCCGATGTGTCGTCGGTTTCGGCGCCGACCGGCACCTTCGTCGGCGGCGTCCGGGTCGGGGATCCCACGGCCGGCACCGGGATCACCTACGACTCTGCGCTTCTCACGGTCGCCAGCACCGCCCCCCTGTTTTCGCAGCGCTCCGAAGCCCAGCTCGACGACTTGCACCAGGTGATCACGCCGGCCGGCCGGGCGGTGCAGCTGGCCGGGCTGGCGCAGATCAACCGGGACAGCGTGGATGCCATCACCACCCGGCTGCCGATGGTGCTGGGGTTGATCGCCGCCATCACGTTCGGGTTGCTGTTCCTGCTCACCGGCAGCGTGGTGCTGCCGCTGCAGGCGCTGATACTCAATGTGCTGTCGCTGGCCGCCGCATTCGGCGCGCTGGTCTGGATCTTCCAGGACGGCCATCTGGGCGGGCTCGGCACGACTCACACCGGGACGTTGGTGGCCAACATGCCGGTGTTGTTGTTCTGCATCGCTTTCGGGCTGTCGATGGACTACGAGGTGTTCCTGGTGTCCCGGATCCGGGAGTACTGGCTGGCCTCGGGCCGCACCCGCGCCGACAACGATCAGAGCGTGTCGCTGGGGGTGGCCCGGACGGCTCGGGTGATCACCGCCGCGGCGCTGGTGATGTCGATCTCGTTCGCCGCGTTGATCGCCGCCCAGGTGTCGTTCATGCGGATGCTCGGTCTCGGGCTGACGCTGGCGGTGCTGGTGGACGCCACGCTGGTCCGGATGGTGCTGCTCCCGGCGTTCATGCACGTGCTGGGCCGATGGAACTGGTGGGCGCCTGCACCGCTGGCATGGCTGGCGCGACGGTTCGAGATCAGCGAGAACGGCGCCGCGGGCCGGCATGCCGCACCCTTGGCAACTTCGGGCAGGCGGGCCACGCGTGCCGGTGCGTCGAGGCGCGATACCCACCGGATCAACGGGTCGCCTGCCGGAACCCGCACGCCAGGTCGGCACGAGTTACGGACCCGCGCACCTCACGTCCCGCAGAACTCCCGATAGCCGCCGACTTCCGGTGGCGCCGGCGCTCGTCTGCGTCACCGGGGTAAGTGGATGTTTGCCCGCCTCTGAGCACAAACCCTGCCACTGGCCTTGGCCCCACCCGCGGCGATGACGGATGGGACGCCCGCCGGCGCGGCACCCCAGCTCTTCACACACCAGCGTCGGCGTGCTGGGATTGTGCGCTCCACGGCCCGGCCGTCAGCGGCGAACTGTCGAACACCCCGTCCGAAGTCTGGGTGTAGAACCCCCGGCCATCCACGCATCTCAGGCTCGACGACTCGGCCCCCTACGCTGACGTCATGGCGAACGAACAACAACAGCAAGCCTGGGCGGCCCAGGGTATCGATTGGGTGGACAACGAGGCGATCTTCGAGGCGGTACTGGCGCCGTTCGCCGATGCGGTGCTGCAGGCCGCTGACATCGGCGCCGATACGCGGGTGCTCGACATCGGTTGCGGCTCAGGAACTCTGTTGCAGCGGGCGGCAGCACTCGGGGCGACCCCGTTCGGCGTCGACATCTCCGAGCCGATGGTGCAGTCGGCGCGCCGCCGGGTGCCGGAGGCCACCGTGTTGCTCGGAGACGCCCAGACCATGGACTTGCGGACCGCCGGCGGCGCGCCCTTCGACCAGATCATCTCGCGGTTCGGGGTGATGTTCTTCGACGATCCGGTCGCTGCGTTCGCCAACATTCGGGACGCAGCGGCGCCGGGGGCGCTGCTGGCGTTCGTGTGCTGGCGGGAAGGCGACAACCCGATGTTCACCGTGGGTGTCAATATCTTGGCCGATCGACTGGAATCACCACCCGTCGCAACCGATCCCGCCGCGCCCGGACCGCTGGCCTTCGGCAACGCCGAGCGGGTGCGGTCCATCCTGACCGACGCCGGCTGGAGCGACGTCACCTTGGTGGCTTTCGACGGGGTGTGCGACTTCGGCATCGACGGCAGCGACGGCGTCGAGGAGCGCCTCAGGCTGGTCCTGTCCAACTCCACCGGGCAGCAGGCCCGCACCGAGCTGGAAGCCCGGCTGGGCCCGGACGGCTGGGCCGATGTCATCGACGAACTGCGCGATGAGCTGCGTCGGCACCGCGTCGACGGTGTGGTGAAGTTCCCGGGCCGCACCTGGGTGGTCACCGCGGTCAATCCGGGCTGACCCTGTCGGCGTGAGCCTTACGTCCCGCAGAAGGTCCGATACCCGCCGAACTCCGGCGGCGCCGCCGCGGCGTAGGCCGCCAAGCCATCGCGCTCCCGGTAAGGCTCGGCGAGCACATCCAGCAGCGTCTCCACCGGTGTGAGATCGCCGCGCATCGCGGCCGTCAACGCCTCCTCGACCAGGTGGTTGCGCGGAATGTAGACCGGATTGACCTTCTCCATGGTGTCCATGTCGGGGCCCAGCGCGCGCCAGCGGGTCAGCCAGTCTCCAAAGATGTTGTCCGCCAACACCCCGCCGACGCCTCCCCGACCTGCCGCACTGAGCGCCCGGAAGAACGACGTGTAGTCGACGGCGTTCTCGGTCAATAGCGCCAGCGCCTGATCGATCACACTGGCCGCATCCGCACTCCCGGACAACCCGAACTTCGCCAGCATCCCAGCTGACCAGAAGCCGTGGTAGCACGGCATGAACCCCTCCAGCGTTTCCACCGCCACGTTCACGGCGGCCTCCTCGTCGTCGGCGAACAGCGGCAGCAGCGTCTCGGCGAAGCGGGCCAGATTCCATTGCACGACCAATGGCTGATTGCCGTAGGCGTAGCGCCCGGCGTGGTCGATCGAGCTGAACACGGTGGCCGGGTCGTAGGCCTCCATGAACGCACACGGCCCGTAGTCGATGGTCTCGCCGGAGATCGTCGTGTTGTCGGTGTTCATCACCCCGTGCACGAATCCGACCACCATCCAGCGGGCCACCAGCGACGCCTGTGCCTCGACCACCCCCTGAAACAGTGCGACGTAGGGGTTTTCGGCCTGTGCGGCATCCGGGTAATGCCGGGCGATGGCGTGGTCGGCCAGCCTGCGCAGCAGCCCCAGGTCGTCGGTCGCGCGGGCCTGCTGGGCAGCGAGCTGGAAGCTGCCCACCCGCAGGTGGCTGGCGGCGACACGGGCCAGCACCGCCCCGGGCAGCACCGTTTCGCGCTGCACGCCGCGCCCGGTGGCCACCACCGACAACGAACGGGTGGTGGGGACACCCAGGGCGTGCATGGCCTCGCTGATCAGGTACTCGCGCAGCATCGGCCCCAGCACTGCCAGGCCGTCGCCGCCGCGGGCGAACGAGGTGCGGCCGGAACCCTTGAGGCTCAGGTCCAGATGCCGGCCCGCGGCGTCGGTGAGTTCGCCCAGCAGCAGCGCCCGGCCGTCACCGAGGAGCGGCACATAGTTGCCGAATTGGTGTCCGGCGTAGGCCTGCGCCACCGGGGTGGCGCCGTCGGGAACTTCTGCGCCGGTCAGCAGGCCGACGCCTTCGGTGCTGCGCAGCCAGTCCGGGTCCAGGGCCAGCTCTTTCGCGAGCGGCTCGTTGAGCACCAGCAGCCGCGGCTGCACTGGCGCCTCGGCCTGCCAGCGCACCGCCAGCTCTGGGAATTCACGGGCGAAGTCAGCGGTCAGGACCGGAGGTGGCACCCAGCCAGCCTACGGGGAGGTCAAAGGTCGCCGAGCAGGCCGTCGACGCCCGCGGCGTCGGGCACGACGTGGGAGGTCAGTTCACTCGCCGAAACCAAAGCCCACCTGCCGAAGTTGGTGCCCGGGTCGGTGCACAGCACGAACGGATCACGGTCACGGTGCACGGCAAGCCGGCGGCAGTCCTTCTTGCCGTCGACGACCTGGAATCCCTCGAGGAAACGATCGCGGTGCTGTCCGACAGCGTCGCGGTGCGCGCACTCGGCGAAGCCGAGGCCGAGCTGGCTCGCGGCGAAGGTAAAGACGAAGCCGGCCTTGCTGCGGCGATGCGGGCACGCCGAGCCCAGTCGTGACTGCGCGGCGATACGAGTTGGTGATCGCCCCGACCCCACGCAGACAGCTCGCCGGACAGCTTCCCGAGTCGGTGGCATTCGCCGCCTATGAATTCATCATCGGTCCGCTGCTGGACAACCCGCATCGGGTCGGCAAGAAGCTGCCGCCACTGGACGACCGGCGCAGCGCCCGCCGCGGCACCTACCGGGTGATTTACCAGATCGCCGAGGAACGCTGGCAGGTCATCGTCGTCGGTGTGCTCAGTCGCGCTGATGCTTAACCGCGGTCGGTGATGAGGGGAGCCACGCAAAGCCGGGAAGCGCCACTGCGCGGGGGACGGGACGCGTCGCGCCTCCAGCAACAGCAGGAACGCCATCGACAAGAGTCAGACGTCGCGGCCATCTCGGCGGGATCGGGGTCGATAGAAGTTAGCCGTTCGTTGTGCGCGGCCGGCTGCTCTGATCAGGTTCAGCCCTCAGAACGTGTCGACGAATCGCGGGCGCGGCGAGTCCTGCCCGAACCCGGTGCACGCCGACAGTGTGGCGGCGATCAGCGAGCGGGTTTCGGCGGGATCAATGACGTCGTCGATCTCGAAAAGTGCTGCAGCGTTGAGGGCTTTGGCGTTTTCTTGAGCGACGGCAGTGGCCTGCCGGACTCGTTCCTCTCGCTCTTCGGCATTGGTGATGGCATCCAGTTCCTTGCGGAGCCCCAACCGCACAGCACCTTCGAGCCCCATCGGCCCCAGATGGGCGCTCGGCCACGCCACCGTCAGCACCGGTTGGTGAAGGCTGCCACCCATCATGGCCTGGGCCCCCAATCCATAGCCGCGCCGCAAGATGACCGCCACCAACGGAACCCGGAGCGCCGCGCCGGCCACCAGTAGCCGAGATGCCCTCCGCACCAGCGCCTCTGCTTCGGCAGCGGGGCCAACCATATAACCCGGGCAGTCGACCAGCGACACTATGGGCAGCCCGAAGGCGTCGCACAGCTGCAGGAAACGCGCGGCCTTATCCGATGCCGCGGCGGTGATGGCCCCGGCCATCACCATGGTGTTGTTGCCGATGATTCCCACCGGCCGACCCTCGATACGAGCCAGCGCGGTGACCATCTCGGGCGCGAACCGCTCCCGCAGGAAAGTCACCGAGCCCGCGTCGGCGATCATCTCGATAATCGGCTTAAGCGAATAGGCGCGCCGGGCACGTTCGGGAATCATTGTGCGCAAGGCATTCTGGTCTGCCGCAGGGCCGGGTGTGGTCGCGCCCTGAAAGTAGCCGACGAGCCGTTTGGCCACCGCGACTGCCTCGGCTTCGTCGGCCACCACGACATCGACGACGCCGTTGGGCGCCTGTACGGAGAGGGGTCCCACGTCATCGGGCGCGACGTGACCCAGTCCGCCGCCTGCGATCATCGCCGGGCCCGCCATACCAATGGAGGTGTTCGCGGTGGCGATGATCAGATCCGACGTTCCCGCAATCACGGCGTTGCCGGCAAAGCAGCGACCGTTGACCACTGCCAGGCGCGGTACCAACCCGGAAAGCTTGGCCCACAAGGCGAATGCCGGAACATCCAGTGACGACACCGTCGGGTAGTCCGTGTCGCCGGGCCGGCCGCCGCCACCTTCGGCAAAAAATACTGTCGGCAAGCGCATCCGTTCGATCAGCTCGAACAGCCGATCCTTTTTGAGATGTCCCACCGCACCCTGTGTGCCTGCCAGCACGGTGTAGTCGTAAGCCAAGACGGCGCAGGAGCTGCGCTCGCGTCCGAAGAGTGCACCATTGATCGAGGCGGTACCGGCCAGCAGCCCGTCACCGGGGGTGTTGGCAATGAGGTCGCCCACTTCACGGCGGGCGCGTTGGGCCGCGATCGCGAACCGCCCGTACTCCACGAACGTCCCGGTATCGACCAGGTCGGCGATGTTCTCGCGGGCCGTGCGACCCCCGGTGTCGTGCCTGCGTTGGACCGCGTGCGGTCGTGCGGCGTCCTCGGTCAGCGCGCGGCGGCGCAGCAACTCGACGTAGTCGTCACGCGGAGGAGTGTTGGGCATGTGGACGTTCCTTCACCGGGGTTCGAACTAGAACAACATCATGAGCCGCACGATATTCACAAGCCTCGGGAAGGCGAGGGGGCAGGCCCGTGATGCCCGCCATATTCGGCGAATCGTCGCAGCAGCTGAGGCCGGCGATATCGCAGAGGTGAATCTGCGTGTCGCCGTCGTGTCCGCCCGTTCCGCCGGTGATACCTGGGATGCGGCCTGCCGACATCCACGGTGGCCCGCGCTAACGTGGCCAATACCGTGCCGCCCACCCGAAGGATGCCTATGCCCGCCGCCCCGCACCCCTTCGACCGCGCCATGCACCTGGAACCCGTCGACGCCGGCGTCGTCCGCGGCGCGACCGAGCCGGAGTGGGCCAACATGGTCGGGCCGTTCGGCGGGATCACCGCGGCGGTGCTGCTGCGCGCTGTCGAATCCCACCCGGACCGCGTCGGCGACCCGCTGGCGTTGACCGTCAACTTCGCCGCCCCCATCTCCGAGGGCGACTTCGATATCGCGCTACGGGCCGCACGCACCAATCGCAGCAACCAGCACTGGATCTTGGAGCTGCGCCAGGGCGACGAGGTCAAGACCACCGCCACCGCCGTTTTCGGCCTACACCGCGACACTTGGGCCGACATCGAGGCCACCCCGCCGAAAGCCACTGCGCCCGAGGGGATCCCGCGAAGTGATTTCATCGAGGCTATCGTTTGGGCCAAACGCTACGACATGCGTTTCACCGACGGGCCGGTTCCCGAAGACGGCGTGCTCAGCGAGTCGTCGACCAGCACGTTGTGGGTGCGCGATGAAAAGGAACGCCCGCTGGACTTCGCCGCGCTGGCCGCAGCCTCGGATATGTTCTATCCAAGGGTTTTTCTGCGCCGCGGGGGTTTCGTCCCAGCTGGCACGATCTCGCTGACCACCTACTTCCACGCCGACAAAGCGCAGATCGACGCGGTGGGTGACGATTTCGTGCTGGGCAGTGCGCACGCCAACGGGTTCTCCCGCGGCTACTTCGACCAGAGTGCACATTTGTGGTCGCGCGCCGGTGAACTGCTGACCAGCAGCCACCAGCTGGTCTACTTCAAGGACTGAACACCGCGGGTGAATACCGCAGCGCGCGCTGCTGCGTTAGCCTCCCCGGTATGCCAGCGGTAACCGGCGCCCACGCCGACGCGGCGCGCGCACGCGAAGCCGTGCTGGTGCGGCGCCTCGGGGCGTCGATCCAGGCCGACCGGGCCTTTGTCGCGACGCTGCACGACGCCCATCGGATGGTGCTGACCGGCCGGAAGCGGTTGGACGACATCGAAGCCGAGATCCGCAACGCCGTGGCCAACCAGCAGTCGCTGGCGCTGGACACCCCTGCGGGCGCACGCCAATTCCAGCGATTCCTGACCACCAAGACCCGCGGCATCCTGACGGTGGTCAACGAGACCGCCGGCGACAGCGCACACAAGGCCGCGCTGCTGCGTTCGCTGGCCGGTGGTTACCCGGTCGAGGACCGGCAGAAGCCGGCCATTCAAGCCGTCGACCACACCTTCAAACAGGCACCGCCCACCGATGATGCCCGTCGGCGGAATCAGATCGACGCCTTCAAGGAAGTCTTCCACCGCAATCCGGTGTCGGCCTCCGACTGGGCGACCGCCGCGGCGCTGGACGCGCACACCTACGACCCGAAGTTCCAAGGCGTGGACTCCGAGGTCCGGGTGGCCAGGATCGCTCCGGTGTCCGGCCAGGGCGTGGTGCGCGCTTCGCAGTGGATCCCACAACGCGATGTCACGAGTTTTCCGCCTTGGAAGCGCGACTTCGGCAATGAAGGCGGACCCAACTCGCACTTCGATCCCGAGGACACCAAGGTCACCACCTACATCGACTACGACAACGGCATCGTGGTGATGCGGCAGAATCCGTCCGTCGAGCTCAACGACAGCGGTGCCCCCGGAAGGGTGAAAGTCGGTGTCCCCCAGGGCAGTGTCGCGCAGGCCGCGGACGGTTCGGTGCGCATCAAATACGACGCCGGTAACCCGCTGGCGCCGGGTGTCACCACCGACGCCCACGGGCCATTCGCCGACCACCGTTTGAGCGTCAACGGAGACCTGGTGTTCACCCCCGGTCCGGGTGGCGTGCACATCGACGGCACGCGCACGGACTACCCGTCGCTGGAGGTCTACCAGGACCTGCCCGGCGGCACCACCAGGACGGTGTTGATCGACCCGGCACAGTCCGGACGTAGCGCCGGACCGGTACTCAATCTGCCGTTCCACCACGACGTCGGAATCGGTGGCAAGGCCTTCGCGCCCTTCGACCACGGGGGGAGCTGGAACCCACGATTCGACGTCCGAACTCCGCTGCCCGTCACGGATTTCGGACCGACCGCCGCGCCACCGTCAGTGCCCTCGTCGTCGGGTAAACCCGGCGGTGTCCCCGCCTGATCGACAAAAGGAGCTTTCGTATGCCTGGTGCAGTCCTGGCCCGTATCCGCGACGGCGACCCCGACTTCTGGCGCACCGCCACCCGATCAGCACCGCTCGTCGTCCAAGTCGTCCTTGCGGCGGTAATCGGTATCGGCTGGCTGTTGCTGAGTGGCTGCGCACTCTCCTACGGGACAGCGTTTCACTACCTGGCCACGGCCGCGCTCATCGTGCCGACCGCCGCAGCGTTGGTGATCGGCGCGGTGATGTTGCGCGCGGAGTCACCGCGTCGACACGGTGTAGGTCTGGCTGTCGGCGGATCAGCCGTGGTGATCTTCATCAGCGGATTGGCCTACGCGCTGATTTTCTTGCCGTGGTTGGAGAGCGGCGCATGACCACCCCGGCTACCGAAGCCCGCTACGGCCCGCACGGTTTCCTCGCCGCGCTGGCGACCATCGCCGTCGTCGAGACCGCGACGTGGATGTGGTTTCCGTACTGGATCGCCGACCTCTACGTTTTCGGCATCGCTACCGCAGTCGTGGTACCGACCGGATTCTTCATGTCCCAGACGGGCGGCATCAAAGCGGCTCAAATCGGTCGCGGCATCCTCATCGGCTACCTGGCAACGCCACTGACCATCGCCCTGGCCGTCATCCCGCCGGTCGTCGTCACCCAGCTCTTACATCTGGCGTGAGGTCACCGGGGCGCCGCGGGTCGTCGTACTTGCCGGTGAGCAACTTCGACACCGTGCCCGGCTTCCAGTGCCGGCCGGTCGGGGTGCGCTGCCCGGCCGAGTTCAGCACCCGGGCGGTAGCGGCCTGGGTGACACCACAGCCGTACACCAGCCAGCCCGCGTAATTCTTGAGCAGCCGCTTGCGCTCCGGCCACGGCACGGTGGGCGGCGGAAGGATCGGCGGCAGCGGGTGCACGCCTGCCCGGCCGCCGTCCGGCAGCCGCCGCACCGACTGTCTGCTGCCGGTCTTGCCCAGCGCCAACTCGATCTCCCGGCTCAGGGTCTTGACACCCTCCGCGGCCAGCGCCGCTTGGTCAAGATTGTCGACGGCCTGCACCTCCCGCCGCAGCGCGAAGTCGATCTCGTTGACGCCGCCGTCGGTGGGCACCGGAAAGAGCTCCCGACCCACCAGCACGTTCTGACCGTGCCGCTGCAGCACCAGGCTGAGCCGCCGCAGGTGCTGCTCGCGAATGAAGTCCGGGCCGGGGAACGGCACCCAGACGTCCACCCGGCCGGTGATCGCGCGGCCCAGCGCAGCGACGACGGCCTCGACCTCGGTGAGGTCGTCGGTGCCACCGGCCTCCCCCTCGTCGAATCCGAACGTGTCGACGATGATGCAGTACCGCTTGGCGGCGTCTCTGGCCAGCTCGACGCGGTGAGCCAGGGTGTCATTGTCCCCGAGCAGGACGACCCGGGTGACGACCGGCGGGCCATCTGACGAGTGCGACATGGATACCTCCCGATTTGTGGAGCCCCCGTGGGGAAGTGCTGGTAAACCAAACCTATCGGCGGGTACCGACAAGTTTTGCCGCCCAACCCGAGTCCGCCGCGCCCGAAGTCGCGCCGGAGCCAACCGGCACAACGCGGTCCGGAACTCGTCATTCGGCGACGAACTCCGCAGCACCGCACGCACATCCCGCAGCGGCACGGTTCTTGTCGGTGGCCGCGATTAGGTTCTGGATATGGACGAACCCCCCCTAAATTGGCCCGGCGTGCTGGAACCTTCGTTGCTGTCGGGGGATGTCATCACGACCGGGCACAAAGTGGCCGATGCGGCCGACGCCGGCGACTGGTCGGCACTGTTCGATCTGCTCGATGCGACCCCGGCACTCAGCGCCAACCAGTGGCGGCCCGGCAGTCCCGAGTGGCTCACCCCGCTACACCTGGCCGCCCGGCAGGACACTCCGCCGAAAGCCATTGCCGCGCTGATCCAACGCGGCGCGCTGCGCTCACTGCGGGACGCCAGAGGGTGGACGGCGCGCGACGTGGCCATCGAGGCCGGGCGCCCCACCGCGCTGATCTCCCAGTTGGCCCCACCACCGTCGCCGCTGTCCGCCGAACTGACCCGCAGGCTCGACGCCAACCTGGAATGGGGGATCGACGGCAGCATCCGCGCCGCCCAACTCCTCGAGGGCCACAACGACCACGATCTGCGGAGGATGCTGCGCTATCCCCCGGTCGAGGTGCTGCACGAGGCGGCCGGCCGGTCGGTGCGCTTCGCGATCCCGGGGATGCCCGGGGGGGTGCGGGTCACGCTGCGCTGCGGCTACCTGGAGACCATGAGCGGCTCCGGGCAGATACACGTGATCACCCATCGGGGTGCGGTGCTGGCCAAGGAGGGCTTCGCCTAACTGTGGCGCCGGCCCGTTGCCACCGACAGGTACCGTGTCCCACATGGCTTTCACACTTGCCGACACCCCGGATCAGCACGGCCGCACCTTCGTGGTGACCGGCGCCAACGGCGGACTGGGCGAGGTCGTCACGCGCACGCTCGCCGCCAACGGCGCCACCGTGGTGATGGCCTGCCGCAATACCGCCAAGGCCCAGCAGATCGCCGACGGAATCGGCGGCGATGTCACGGTGGCGTCGCTGGATCTGGGCAGCCTGGCTTCGGTGCGGGACTTCGCCGCACAGCAAACCGGCTTCGACGTCCTGGTCAACAATGCCGGAATCATGAACATCCCGATGCGACGCACGGTGGACGGCTTCGAGATGCAGTTCGGCGTCAACCACCTCGGGCACTTCGCGCTGACCGGTCTGCTGCTGGACCGGATCGGTGACCGCGTGGTGACGGTGTCGAGCATCGCGCACAAGCAGACCCCGAAGTTCTGGATCGACGACCTCAACTACGAGCACCGCTTCTATCAGCGCAACCTGGCCTACGCGCAGTCGAAACTGGCCAACCTGATGTTCGCCCGAGAATTGCAGCGCCGACTGGGCGCGGCCGGCTCACCCCTGCGCTCCTACGGGGTGCATCCCGGGGTGTCGGGTACCGAACTGTTCGACAGCGACAAGTCGGTGGCCGGCGTCGTCGCCAAGTTCGGCATGCGAATCATCGGCCAGCCGCCCGAGCGGGCCGCCGAGTCGATCCTGTTGGCCGCCACCACCCCCGACGCCGACCCGGACACCTACTGGGGGCCGACGAAGCTGAACCAGGCACGCGGCCCGGTGGGGCCGTGTCCGTCGAGCAAGTTGTCGCGGGATCAGCGGCTGTGGCGCCGGCTGTGGGAGGAGTCGGAGAAGATGACCGGGGTCAGCTACCCGCTCTGATGAATTGTCGCGCGTAGCCGGGCACACACGGTGCCCTCGCCCGCCCGTTACGGGTGTGACGGATGGGACTAGGGCCCGGCGACGCGCACCCGCTGTCACCGACAAACTAACGTGACACCGCAGCTCACCGGTTAAGTTGTGGCGAGCCGCCACGCGATGCGGCACCGAGACTGACCGAAAGTGATCATGCGAGTTGAGGGGCGCGACGTCGCCGTCACCGGCAACCTGCTGCAGCCGCTGACCCGACGCACCAACGACATTCTGCGTCTCGCGCTGGCGGCGGTGTTCCTCGCGACCGTCATCACCAGCTCACTGGTCACCCGCTACGAGTGGGTGTCGCTGGAACGGTCCATATCGCAGATCGTCGGGGTGCTCTCCCCCGCCCACGCCAATCTGGTCTACCTGGCCTACGGCATCGCCATCCTGGTGCTGCCGTTCGCGATCCTGATCGGCTTGGTGGTCTCCCGGCGATGGAAACTACTCGCGGCCTACGCCGTCGCCGGGTTGCTCGCGGTGGTGCCGCTGTCGATCCACAGCAACGGGCTGGCCGCGCCGAGCTGGCACTTCGACCTGTCCGAACGGCTGGCCACCACGCTGGCACAGTTCCTCGACGACCCGCGGTGGATCGCGATGCTCGCCGCGATGCTCACCGTCTCCGGTCCCTGGCTGCCGGCCCGCTGGCGACGGTGGTGGTGGGCACTGTTGCTGGCCTTCGTACCTATCCACCTGGTGGTGAGCGCCATCGTGCCGGCCCGCTCACTGCTCGGCTTGGCCGTCGGGTGGTTCGTCGGCGCGCTGGTGATCCTGATCGTCGGCACCCCCGCGCTGGAGGTGCCGCTGGACGGCACCGTTCGCACCCTGGCCCGCCGGGGCTGCACCCTCACCGAACTCACCGTGCTTCGCCCCGCCGGTCGCGGCCCACTGGTGCTGTCCACCGTCGCCACGAATCCGACGATCATCGAGCTGTACGGCCCCAACCAGCGCAGCGGGGGTGCGCTGCGCCAGCTCTGGCGCAAGCTGCGGCTGCGCACCACCGAGACCGCACCGCTATACGCCTCCCTGCACCGCGCTGTCGAACACCGCGCACTGATGACAATCGCGGTCGGCGAGGCCGGGGTCGCCAACACCGAGACCGTCGCGGTGGCTTCCCTCGACCGGGGCTGGACACTCTATGCCCACACCCAGCCGCGTGGAGTTCCGATCGCCGAGTGCACCGCCACCACTCCGGTGGGCAAACCGTGGGAGTCCTTGCGGCGCCTGCACGATCAACAGATCTCCCACGGCGATCTGCGCAGCAAAGAGATGACGGTTCACGACGGCACCGTGCTGTTCGGCGGCTTCGGCAACGCCGAGTACGGCGCCACCGGCACCCAGCTGCAATCCGACATCGCCCAGTTGTTGGTGACGACGTCGGCGCTGTACGACGCGTCGGCCGCGGTGGGCGCGGCGATCGAGAGCTTCGGCCGTGCCGCGGTACTGGCTGCGTCGCGCCGCCTCACCAAATCAGCTCTGCCCGCACGAATTCGCAAGGCAGTGCCCGACGTCGGCGCGGTGATCTCAGCCGCCCGAGATGAGGTCAAGCATCAAACCGGTACCGACGAGATCCACACCAAGACCATCACCCGGTTCACCCGTAGCCAAATGATCCAGCTGACGCTCCTGGGCGGACTGGTCTACGTCGCCTATCCGTTCATCAGCCAGGTGCCAACGTTTTTTTCGCAACTGCGACACGCGAACTGGTCGTGGGCGCTGCTGGGACTGATCGTTTCATCGCTCACCTATGTCGGTGCGGCGGGCGCCCTGTGGGCCTGCGCCAACGGCTTGGTCAGCTTCCGCAACCTGGCGATCATGCAGGTGGCCAACACGTTTGCGGCTACCACCACCCCCGCCGGTGTGGGTGGTCTCGCGTTGAGCACCCGGTTTCTACAGAAGGGTGGTCTGAGCACGCTGCGGGCCACGGCCGCGGTCGCGTTGCAGCAGTCGGTGCAGGTGATCGTGCACGTGATTCTGCTGGTCGTCTTCACCACCGCCGCGGGCGCCTCGGCCGGCCTGTCCCATTTCGTTCCCAGCCCTACCCTGCTGTATCTGATCGCCGGCGTGGCACTCGGCCTGGCCGGCATCGTCCTGCTGGTGCCGAACCTGCGCCGATGGTTGACGACGGCGCTGCGGCCCCGCCTGACGGAGGTCACCGCGGACCTGATTGAGCTGGCCCGGGAACCCAAGCGGCTGGCGTTGATCGTGCTGGGCGCGGCCGGCACCACACTCGGTGCGGCACTGGCACTGTGGGCCAGCGTCGAGGCCTTCGGCGGCAACACGTCGTTCGTCACCGTCACCGTGGTGACAATGGTCGGCGGCACCCTGGCCTCGGCCGCGCCGACGCCCGGCGGGGTGGGTGCCGTGGAGGCCGCCCTGATCGGTGGGCTGGCGGCGTTCGGGGTGCCCGCCGCGCTGGCAGTCCCCTCGGTGCTGCTCTACCGGGTGTTGACCTGCTGGCTGCCGGTGTTCATCGGCTGGCCGGTGATGCGATGGCTGACCAAGAACGAGATGATCTGACCCACGACGGGATGTGAGCTATCCGGCCCCGGCGGCCGCATACACCCGGCTCACCTCCGGCTCACCATATCCGGCGGCCAGCACCGCGGTGCGCACCGCGTCGCCGACCGCCATGGTCAACTCGGCCGGCACCAGCGCGATCACGCAGCCGCCGAATCCGCCGCCGGTCATCCTGGCGCCCAGCGCGCCGGCGGCCACCGCGCTATCGGCGATCAGGTCGATGTGCTCGGTGGTGATCTCGAAGTCGTCGCGCATCGAGGCGTGCGACGCGGTGAATAACCGCCCGGCGGCCGCAAAGTCCAATTCCGCGCACGCCGCAACGAAATCCAGGACGCGCTCGTTCTCGGTCAGCACATGCCGGGCCCGGCGGGCGTCGACCGGGTCGGTGACCCCTTCCAGCACCTCGACACCGCGGTGCTGCACCTCGCGCAGCGACCCCACCCCCAATTCGGCGGCCGCCCGCTCGCAGGACGCGCGCCGCGCGGCGTACTCCCCGTCGACGTGGCCGTGCCGCTGGCCGGAGTCGAACAGCAACAGCGCCACCCCGGATGCGTCCGGATCGAACGGCACCGGGTGCACCGCGACATCACGGAAGTCGATCAGCAGCGCGCTGGATACCTCCCCGAACAACGACGCCAGCTGATCCAGCAAACCCGTTGGGGCGCCGACGTAGTCGTTCTCGGCGCGCTGCCCGATCCGGGCCTGCTCGATCCGGTCGATCTGCACACCGGAAGCCGTCATCAGCGCACCGAGCACCGCGCATTCCAGGGCCGCCGACGACGACAGGCCCGATCCGATCGGCACGTCGCTCTTGATCGTCATGGTTCCGCCCGGAACTTCGAAACCGTTGCCGCGCAACGCCCAGATCACCCCGGCGACGTACGCCCCCCAGCCGGTGATCGCGCCGGGCGTGGTGTCCAGCGGGATGCGCGCGGACGCGTTGTCGCGGTCGCTGAGCACGGTGAGCGTATCGATCTCGGCGGCGGTGAACACGACACTGGTGCGCTGCGGCAACGCAATCGGCAGCGCGAAACCCCCGTTGTAGTCGGTGTGCTCCCCGATCAGGTTGACCCGTCCCGGGGCAGAGTAAGCGATCACAGCTCACGCAGCCTTACCGCGACCGACTCCGGGGTGACGTCGGCGATGAACGCGTCCATCGCCGACTCGGAGGCCGCCAGATACTTCAACTTGGCGGCACTGCGCTTGATCGACATCAACTCGACGTGGAAGTAACCGTCGCCCTGCTCACCGGTGTCGCGGTACTGGTGCAGCGCGGCCATGTACGGCAGCGGAGCGTCATACAGTCGGTCGAAGCGGCCCAACAGGTCTCGGTAGCCGGCCGCGAAGTCGTCCAACTCGGCGTCGGTCAACTCGGTCAGATTGTGCACCCGCCGATTCGGATACAGGTGCACCTCCACCGGCCAGCGCGCCGCGAACGGCACGAACGCGGTGAACAGCTCGGTCTGCGTCACGATCCGGGCGCCGTCGGCCAGCTCGGCGGCAAGCAGATCTGCGAACAGGTTGGTGCCGTGGGCAATCCGGTGATCGCGGGCTTGGGCCAGCATCGCGGCGGTGCGCGGGGTCAGGTACGGGTAGCCGTAGATCTGGCCGTGCGGGTGGGCCAGCGTCACACCGATCTCTTCGCCACGGTTCTCGAAGCAGAACACCTGCTCGACACCGGGCCGCGCCAACAGGTCGGCGGTGCGGTGCCGCCACGCCTGCACGACCAGCAGGGAATGCGCCTGCGCCAGATCGGCGAACGAACCGGTGTGATCGGCCGAGAAGCAGATCACCTCGCAGCGGCCGATGCCGGGCTTAGAAACAAACTCAGCAACAAAATCAGTGACGAACTCGGTGCGATCGGGCGGCGTGGCCGAAGTATTGATGGCCGCCCCGGTCCCGGCCAGGCTCGGGAACCGGTTCTCGAATACCACGACGTCGTAGTCGACCGCGGGCACCTCGCTGGTCAGGCCGCTCGGTCCCGGACACAGCGGGCACGCCTCGGCGGGTGGGAGATAGGTGCGGTCTTGGCGCTGCGCGGCGATGATCACCCACTGGCCGGTGGCACGATCGAACCGCAGCTGCGAAGGCTCGGGGTCGCGCGGCGGCAGCGGCCGACGGTCCGGCACCGGGGCCGGGGTGTGGCCGGGCAACGCGAAGAACAGCATTTCGCGTCCGTCGGCCAGCGTCCAGCTCGTCGGGGCGCTCACACGACCAACTGGGGATGCAGGCGCTGCGGGGCGATCTCAACGCCGGCCGCCAGGTCGTCGGCCAGGCCGGCCGCAAACCCCAGCAGGCCGGCGATGTCGATCCCGTACGGCGGCGGGGCACTCACCCCGGCCAGCCGTTCGGCGCCGCGGCGCAGCAGGCTCACCGCGCCGGTGACGTTGCCACGCTGGACGTGAGTGACGCCGACCGCCAGCTGCGCCAGGCCCTGCCACAGCTCACGCTCGGCCTCGGGCCCGTGTTTCCAGGCGGCTTCGAGCACCTCGTGGGCGTTGAACGCCAGCCCGTCGTCCAGCAGCAGCTGCGCGTACGCCAGCGTCTGGGCCGGCGGCAGGGCGAGATCGTCGGGAACGCCCTCGACCCCGCCCTGGCTGCCGCGCGGTAGCGGCCGGCCCAGCCGATCACGCGGGCGGGCGTTGCGGGGCCGGCCTGAGTCGTCGCGGTCGCGGGTTGTCACCCGTCCATCATCGCAAGTGGGCTAACCGGCCGGCTTGGCGGCGATCACCTCGATGGCGGCGATGTTGTTGCGATGCTTGCGGAACGTCGAGCGCATGTTGAGCACCCGGCCCCGTGCGTCGGAGTCACGCAGCACGTTGAACACGAACCGCAGCGCCCCGGCCAGGCCCTCGTCGGCGATCAGCCGGTGCGGCTCCAACAGTGCCATCGGCGCGAAGGACGTCTTCTCCACGATGAAGCCGGCCGCGGTGAGCAGCTCGGTCCATTCCGAGGCGGTCAGCGGACGCGCGTTGACCTTGATGGAGCGGGCCAGCGCGGTGCGGACGTCGTCCTTGACAGTTTCGGCGACATCGTCGGGCTGCAGCGCGAGCTCGTGAATGGCATAACGACCGCCCGGGCGCAGCACCCGGAACGCCTCCCGGGCGATCTCGGCCTTGTGCGCGTCGGTCTGCATGGTCAGCATGGCTTCGCCGACCACGACGTCGGCGCTGCCGGCGCCCAGCCCGGTCTCGGAGGCCTCGCCGGTGACCACGCGGCCTTTGTCGCCCACCACCGAGCGGACCACGCCGGCCGCGTTCTCGTCGGCCTCGACGCCGGTGTAGGTGCCCGGGGTGTACCCCAGGATCTCCCGCGCGGTGCGGCCCATGCCGGGAGCGAGTTCGACGACGTCGGCGCCGGGCAACTGCGCGTCGGCCAGCATCCGATGGGTCAGACCGAGCCCGCCGGGCCGCAGCACCCGTTTCCCGAGTCGGGCGAAGAGCCAGTGGCCGGGAAGGTCAGCGGTTTTGCGGTCGGGCATCGGAAGTGTCATGCAACGTAGGCTAGCCTTACCCGGTTTCGGAGCGCTAGGGGACTTTAGACCCTATGTTTCCGTTAAATGGTGGAGAGCAGGCCGGCACAGGCTTATCTGTCGGTATCCGGCGATACGTTCACGTCATGCTGACCGCGGGTTCGACGTTCGCCGGCTACCGCATCGTGCGGTTGCTGGGTTCCGGCGGCATGGGCGAGGTCTACCTCGCGGAGCACCCTCGACTGCCCCGTCGTGACGCGCTGAAGGTGCTGCCGGCCACGGTCTCTGCCGACCCCGGATTTCGGGAACGGTTCAACCGCGAAGCCGACTTGGCGGCATCGCTGTGGCATCCGCACATCGTCGGTGTCCACGACCGCGGCGAATACGACGGCCAGCTCTGGATCGCGATGGACCACGTCGCCGGGTCCGACGCCGACCGCCGGCTGCGCCACTGCCCGGGCGGGATGCCGCGCGAACAAGTGGTCGAGATCGTCGCGGCCGTCGCACAAGCCCTGGACTACGCCCACCAGCGCGGACTGCTTCATCGCGACGTCAAGCCCGCGAACATCCTGTTGACCGAACCGGGCGAATCCAGCGCGCGAATCATCCTGGCGGACTTCGGGATCGGGCTGCGTGTCGACGAGGTGAGCGGCTTGACCGCCACCAACATGGCGGTCGGCACGCTGCGCTACGCCGCCCCCGAGCAGTTGCGAGGTGAGCCACTCGACGGCCGGGCCGACCAGTACGCGCTGGCAGCCACCGCCTACCACCTGCTCACCGGCAAACCCCCGGTCCACCCCGACCCGGCCGGCTTGGACGCTGCGCTGGCCCGGGCATTAGCCGAGGATCCGGCTGAGCGGTACGACAGCTGCGTCGAGTTCGCTGCCGCGTTGCGGATGGATTCGCCCGCACTGCGTCGCGAGTTGGTGCCGGTATCGGCTTCGACGGAGAGGCGACGCCAGTTCACCAAAGGGTGGATGCTGTCGGCGGTCGCGTTCACCGGTCTGTACCTGATCGCCAACACGCACTCCGAGGCGCCGTCGCCGTCGGCCGCGGCCCCGATGACCTCCACCACCACCGTCACCACGTCGGTCACCACCACCGCGTCATCGCCGGTGCCGACGACCACGAAGCCTCCGGCGACCACCTCGGCGTCAACACCGGCAGCTGCAGCCCCGCTGCTCGACACCGCATGCAGTCACGCCCAGGCCACCACCACGACGACGTCGACCTCCGGGATACCGTTGCGCTGCATCAGCGGCGTCAGCGGCTACTCCTGGCAGCGCGACACCGGCAACCACCCGGCGCAGGTCGATCCGGCGATCATCGGACAGGCCGGCTGGGTCGACTGCGTAGCCCGACACCCACGCGCCGACTGCGTGGCCGCCGCGGCGGAGATCGCCGGATCCCCCAACACGGTGGGGCCGGTGTACCCCGCCGGCATATACGCCATCCCGAGCGTGATGCCCTATGGCAGCTACGCGGCCGAGGTCGGGCCGGGCGGGTCGTGCAGCTACACGATATTGAGCCGGGCCGGAGAGGTCATCGACGCCGGGTCGCGGCTGATCGCAGTCGGCAAGCCGACGGTCGAGATCGACCCGCGGGCGCAGGACGGCACGTTCGTCAGCTTCGGCTGCACGCCGTGGACTCAGATCAATCCGCTGCCGACGAACTGGTAGCCCCGACGGAATAGCCCCGGGATCGCCAGTGCTCTAACCGACATGCCTAAACCCTTCACCGAAACCGAACGTCAACAATTCCTGGCTGGCAAACACGTCGCCGTGCTGTCGGTGGCCGCCGACGACGGCCGGCCCCCGGCCAGCGTCCCGATCTGGTACGACTACACCCCCGGCGGGGACATCCTGGTCAACACCGGCGCCGGCAAGCGCAAGGCCAAGCTCATCGAAAAGGCCGGCGCGGTAACGCTGGTGGCGCAGCGCGAAGAACTGCCCTACCAATACGTCATCGTCGAGGGCACCGTTGTCGCCGCGGCCACGCCGGCCCCACTGCAGCCGCGGGAAGCCATCGCGATCCGCTACCTCGGCGACGAAGGCGGGCGGGCCTTCGCCGCCAACATGGACGGCGACGCCTCGGTGTTGTTCACCATCCGTCCCGACCGATGGCTAACCGCCGATTTCTCGGGTGATCTGTAGCGCCAGAAGCCCAAACGCTGCTTCTGAACTGGGTGGCAGGTGCAGGATTCGAACCTGCGTAGGCTTGCGCCGACGGATTTACAGTCCGCTCCCATTGGCCGCTCGGGCAACCTGCCGTATTGCGACTAGCAGACTACAACGAGGATGTACCCCGGACACAAACGGCCAGCATCTTCCAGAGAACACCCAGAGAGGACGAAGCATGGCGGACTCATCGTTCGACATCGTCAGCAAGGTCGACCGGCAGGAGGTGGACAACGCCCTGAATCAGGCCGCCAAGGAGTTGGCCACCCGATTCGACTTCCGCGGCACCGACACCACGATCGCCTGGAAGGGCGAGGAGAACATCGAACTGGTCAGCTCGACCGAGGAGCGAATCAAGGCCGCCATCGACGTGTTCAAGGAGAAGCTGATCCGCCGCGACATCTCGATGAAGGCGTTCGACGTCGGCGAACCGCAGCCGTCCGGCAA
>JBDTEP010000143.1:0-6347 GCA_039922455.1 Mycobacterium sp.
ACGGCACCGGCCGGTCCACGCTCTGGTAGTTCTCACCGAGGAACTCCGCGGTGGCGGCGAAGAGTCCCTGGCGGGCGGCGACCTGCAGGTGCAGAAGTCGCGCCAGCGGCAGATAGACCTCTTCGACTTCCAGCAGGTCGACCTGCTCGCCGAGGCCGCGCAGTGCCACGACTTCTTCAGCGGTCAGTGGTAGCGGAGTCGACATACGGAGCATTCGCCACTGGCTCCGGTCGAACTCCACGTAGGGACTCGGCTCGCTCAGCCGCCGCATGGCAATACAGTGTTGCAGCTGGCTCGACGGTTAGCCTGATCGGGTATGGAGCCCGCCGAATTGATCCGTGAATACCTGCTGCTTGGTCTGCGCTTCGACCGGATCGAATCCGGTTATGTCGACGCGTTCACCGGCGATCCCGCGCTGCAACGACTTGTCGATAACGAGCCGGTACCCGACCCGGCCGCACTGGCCCGCGAGGCGGATCGGCTGGGCGCGGCGCTGCCCGGTGGACTCGATGCGGTGCGAGCCGACTACCTGCGGGTGCACCTGCGGGCCCTGGCGTGTGCGGGGCGCAAGTTCGCCGGGGAACAGGTTGGTTTCGTCGAGGAGGTGCGCGACTACTTCGACCTCACAGTCATCGCCAAGGGTGACACCGACCGCTACCGGCAGGCGCATGCCCGGCTTGACGAAGCGCTGGGTGGGAGCGGCCCGTTGGCCGACCGGATGGCCGCGCACCGCCGGGCCGAGGAGATTCCGCCGGAGCGGCTGGAAGCTTGCATCCACGCGTTCTCGTCGGCGCTGCGTGACCGGGTGCGCGCGCACTTCCCGCTGCCTGAAACCGAGACCATCACCTACGAGGTGGTGACCGACAAGCCGTGGTCGGGGTTCAACTACTACCACGGCGACTACCGCTCCACGGTGGCGGTCAACGCCGACCTCAAGCAACTGACGGCGAATCTGCCGAGGCTGGTGGCTCACGAGTCCTACCCGGGTCATCACACCGAGCACTGCCGCAAGGAGGCCGGGCTGGTCGCGCAACTCGGTCACGCCGAGCAGACCATTTTTCTGGTCAACACCCCGCAGTGCCTGATGGCCGAGGGCCTGGCCGACCTGGCGCTGTACGCCGCGGTCGGGCCGGGCTGGGGAAGCTGGGCCGCAGAGATCTACGCCGATCTGGGGCTGCGATTTGACGGCGAACTGGCCGAAGCGGTGGCCGAGGCGGCGGCGTCGCTGGCCGATGTGCGGCAGGACGCGGCACTGATGCTGCACGACGAGCATCGTGACGCCGACGAGGTGGCCGACTATCTGCGCCGCTGGTTGCTGCTCACCGACGATCGGGCCCGCCAGAGCCTGAGGTTCCTGTCCTCGCCGTTGTGGCGGGCCTACACCTCGACCTATGTGGAGGGCTACCGGCTGCTGCGCGCCTGGCTGGATGCCCGCCCGGCCGGGGTGAGCCTCACCGAGCGGTTCGGTCGTCTGCTCGATGAGCCGCTGATTCCGTCCGCTATAGACTTGCGCCCGTGACTGCCGCACCCAAAACCCGCCCCGCTTCAACGATGTCGACCCCGCTGGCCGAGCTCGACCCCGACATCGCCGAACTGCTCGGCAAGGAGCTGGGGCGTCAGCGCGACACCCTGGAGATGATCGCCTCGGAGAATTTCGTGCCGCGGGCGGTGCTGCAGGCCCAAGGCAGCGTGCTGACCAACAAGTACGCCGAGGGCCTGCCGGGCCGGCGCTACTACGGCGGGTGCGAGCACGTCGACGTGGTGGAGAACATCGCCCGCGACCGCGCCAAGGAGCTGTTCGGCGCCGAATTCGCCAACGTGCAACCGCACTCCGGGGCCCAGGCGAACGCCGCGGTGCTGCAGGCGCTGATGGAGCCCGGTGACCGTTTGCTCGGCCTGGATCTGGCCAACGGGGGACACCTGACCCACGGGATGCGGCTGAACTTCTCCGGCAAGCTCTACGAGAACGCCTTCTACGGCGTCGACCCGGTGACCCACCGGATCGACATGGACCTGGTTCGGGCGCAGGCGCTGGAGTTCGGACCCAAGGTGATCATTGCCGGCTGGTCGGCCTACCCGCGCATTGTTGACTTCGCCGCGTTCCGCTCTATCGCCGACGAGGTCGGGGCGACGCTGTGGGTGGACATGGCGCACTTCGCCGGGCTGGTGGCCGCCGGCCTGCACCCGTCACCGGTGCCGCACGCCCAGATCGTCTCCACCACCGTGCACAAGACCCTCGGTGGCCCGCGGTCCGGGTTGATCGTCGGCAAGAAGGAGTTCGCCAAGCAGATTAACTCGGCGGTCTTCCCCGGCCAACAGGGCGGCCCGCTGATGCACGTCATCGCCGCCAAGGCCGTCGCGCTGAAGATCGCCGGCACCCCGGAGTTCGCCGAGCGGCAGCAGCGGGTGCTGTCGGGCGCGAAGCTCATTGCTGAGCGGCTGTTGGCCGCCGACGTGGCCGAGGCCGGGGTATCGGTGGTCAGCGGTGGCACCGATGTGCACCTGGTGCTGGTCGACCTGCGTGACTCTCCGCTGGACGGCCAGATGGCCGAGGACCTGCTGCACGAGGTCGGCATCACCGTGAACCGCAACGCCGTCCCCAACGACCCGCGGCCGCCGATGGTCACCTCCGGGCTTCGGGTGGGCACCCCGGCGCTGGCTGCCCGCGGTTTCGGCGACACCGAGTTCACTGAGGTCGCCGATATCATCGCCACCGCCCTGGCGGCCGGTTCGTCGGCCGATGTGCCGGCGCTGCGCGCCCGGGTGGCGAAGCTGGCACAGGATCTTCCGCTCTACGACGACCTGGAGGATTGGAAGCTCGCCTGACGCCTGTCGGCGGGGCCGGTTGCGAGAAACGTGTGAATTCGGGTTACAGTTACTTTCATGGCTGAAAGACCTGTCGCTAACGCACTGATCCGTGAGCTGGAGCCGGTTGTCGCCGCGAACATGATCCGCCACATCGACTCGGTGGACCCGTGGTACGCGCACGACTACGTACCGTTCGAACAGGGTGAGAACTTCGCCTTCCTCGGCGGCAAGGACTGGGACCCTTCGCAGGTCACCCTGCCCAAGGTGGTCACCGACGCGTGCGAGATCCTGCTGATCGAGAAGGACAGCCTGGCCGGCTACCACCGCGAACTCGTCGAGCACTTCATCCTTGAGGACAAGTGGGGCCGTTGGATCGGCCGGTGGACCGCCGAAGAGCACCTGCACGCGATCGCGCTGCGGGAGTACCTGGTGGTGACCCGGGAGATCGACCCGGACGCCAATGAGAGCGTCCGCATGCGGCACGTGATGAAGGGCTACCGCGCCGACCATTACAGCCAGGTCGAGACGCTGGTGTTCATGTCCTTCTACGAGCGCGCGTGCGCCGAGTTCTGCCGCAACCTGGCCGATAAGACCGACGAGCCGGTGCTCAAGGGGCTGATTGGCCGGATCGGCGGCGACGAGGAGCGCCACGAGGAGTTCTTCGCGAACCTGGTCACCCATTGCCTGGACTACGTGTCCGAGGAGACGGTGGCCGCTATCGCCGCCCGGGCCGCCGAACTGAAGGTCGTCGGCGCCGATATCGATGCCTATGCTGATCGACTGGCCGGAATCGCCGAGGCCGGGATCTTCGGACCAGAGCAGTTGCGCCGGGTGATCTCCGACCGGATCAGCGCCTGGGGGTTGGCTGCCAACCCCGCGCTGACGCAGTTCGTTATCAGCTAGCCACCCCGCGCCGCGACACGGCGCGTCTGTCCGGCGGGTGCGCGGGGACGAGGGTAGCGTCGCAGGGGATGGCTAGCCACACGCTTTGCTGTCAAAGCGGCATCTACCGTTGCGACTACGGCAGGACCGGCCCCGGTCCTGGTGCCAGACCCCGTCCACATGCTCGTGCGGGGTCGCGCGGGTCATCCCCGCTGGAGTGATTCGTGGCTGAAATTCGGACATACGTGCTCGACACCTCTGTGCTGCTGTCGGACCCGTGGGCCTGCACCCGGTTCGCCGAACACCAGGTCATTGTCCCGTTGGTGGTGATCAGCGAGCTGGAGGCCAAACGCCACCACCATGAGCTCGGCTGGTTCGCCCGCCAGGCGCTGCGCCTCTTCGACGACATGCGGTTGGAGCACGGTCGTCTTGATCAGCCCATTCCTGTTGGGACGCAAGGTGGCACGCTGCATGTTGAGCTCAACCACAGTGATCCCGCGGTGCTGCCGACCGGCTTTCGCGGCGACAGCAACGACTCCCGGATCCTGACCTGTGCCGCCAACCTGGCGGCCGAGGGTCGGCGAGTCACATTGGTGAGCAAGGACATTCCGCTGCGGGTCAAGGCCGCTGCGCTCGGCCTGGCCGCCGACGAGTACCACGCCCAGGATGTCATCGTCTCCGGCTGGACCGGAATGGACGAGGTCGAGGCGTCCGTGGACGACATCGATGCGCTGTTCGACGAGGGTGAGATCGACTTGGCTGCCGCCCGTGATCTGCCGTGCCACACCGGAATCCGCCTGCTCGGTGGCAGCTCGCACGCGTTGGGCCGGGTCAACGCGGCCAAGCGGGTGCAGTTGGTCCGCGGTGACCGGGAGGTGTTCGGGCTGCACGGGCGCTCCGCTGAGCAGCGGGTGGCGCTGGATCTGCTACTCGACGAATCGGTGGGCATCGTCTCACTGGGCGGCAAGGCCGGTACCGGTAAGTCGGCGCTGGCGTTGTGCGCCGGCCTGGAGGCCGTCTTGGAGCGGCGCACCCAGCGCAAGGTGGTGGTGTTCCGTCCGTTGTACGCGGTCGGCGGCCAAGAGCTCGGCTACCTGCCGGGCAGCGAGAACGAGAAGATGGGGCCGTGGGCCCAGGCGGTGTTCGACACCCTGGAGGGTCTGGCCAGTCCGGCGGTGCTCGAGGAGGTGCTGTCCCGCGGCATGCTCGAGGTTTTGCCGCTGACCCACATCCGGGGCCGGTCGCTGCACGACTCCTTCGTGATCGTCGACGAGGCCCAGTCGTTGGAACGCAACGTGCTGCTGACGGTGCTGTCGCGGCTCGGTACCGGGTCTCGGGTGGTGCTCACCCACGACGTTGCCCAGCGGGACAACCTGCGGGTTGGTCGACACGACGGGATCGCCGCGGTGATCGAGAAGCTCAAGGGGCACCCGCTGTTCGCCCACATCACACTGCTGCGCAGTGAACGTTCGCCGATCGCCGCGCTGGTCACCGAGCTGCTTGAGGAGATCAACCCGGAGTCGTTGCCCTGAGCCCCCGGTAGGCTGCCGGGGTGGCAAAACCCTGGCGTGCCGGTGTCGTTGCGATGGTCGTTGCGGTGCTCGGCGCCTGCACGAGCCACGCGCACGAGGCCGCGGCAAACCCGGTGGATTGCGCCGTGGTCAAGTGTGTGGCGCTGACGTTCGACGATGGCCCGTCGCCCTATACCGACCGGCTGCTGCGGATCTTGAACGACGCCGACGCGCGCGCCACGTTCTTCCTGATCGGCAACAAGGTGGCGGCCGACCCGGCGGGTGCCGGGCGGATCGCCGGGGCCGGAATGGAGATCGGCAGCCACACCTGGGAACACCCGGACATGACCGCGATCCCGTCGGCAGACGTGCCCGCCCAGTTCGCCCGGGCCAACGACGCGATCCGGTCGGCCACCGGGGTGACGCCGACGCTGTGGCGCCCGCCCGGCGGGCTCACCGATGACGCGGTGAATGCCCGGGCAGCCGAATTCGGCTTGGCCGCGATCCTGTGGGACGTCATACCGTTCGACTGGATCAACGACGCCGACACCGCCGCCACCCGCTACATGCTGATGACCCAGATCAAGCCCGGCTCGGTGGTGCTGTTCCACGACACTTACTCGTCTACCGTCGATCTGGTGTACCAATTCCTGCCGGTGCTCAAAGCCAATGGCTACCGCGTGGTTACCGTCAGCGAGCTGCTCGGACCGCGCGCACCGGGCAGCGTGTACGGAGGCCGGGACAACGGCCCGGCGGCTGGCGACCTGCACGACGTCCTGCCCGGCGACGTCCCGGCACTGCCGGCGACACCGTCGCCGCCGCCGATGCCGAACTTTCCGATCACCGATATCGCGGGAGCGAATTCCGGAGGTCCGAACAACGGGGCGTGACGAATCCGCAGGCATGGCTGATTCACCAGGCCATCGTCACCCCTGATCCGGCGGATCTTGTCAGCACCCCGTTCTATACTCGAACACATGTTCGGAGTCGAGGCGGAGTCGCTGGCTAAACTGGCTGACCGCATGTGCGCGGCGACCCGCGCGGAGAACCAGGCCGCCGGCGCCCGACTGATCGCGATCAGTGAGCTGGACCTGCTGGTACTACGCCGCTACGGGGAGCGTGAAACCTGGTGCACTGACACCGCCT
>JBDTEP010000144.1:0-11399 GCA_039922455.1 Mycobacterium sp.
TCAAGACCTGGTCGCGTCGGTCGACGATCATCCCGGACTTCATCGGGCACACGTTCGCCGTTCACGACGGCCGCAAGCATGTTCCGGTATTCGTCACCGAGTCGATGGTCGGGCACAAGCTCGGCGAATTTGCTCCGACGCGCACCTTCAAGGGACACATCAAGGACGACCGGAAGGCTAAGCGCCGGTGAGCGTAACGACTGAATTTCCGTCTGCTGTTGCCAAGGCCCGCCATGTGGGCATCTCGGCCAGTAAGGCGCGCCGGGTGATCAACCTGGTGCGCGGTAAAACCGTGTCCGAAGCGTTGGACATCCTGCGCTGGGCGCCGCAGCAGGCCAGCCTGCCGGTGGCCAAGGTCATCGCCAGCGCGGCGGCCAACGCCGAGAACAACGACGGTCTGGACCCGGCCACCCTGGTGGTTGCCACCGTCTTCGCCGACGAGGGCCCGACCGCCAAGCGGATCAAGCCGCGCGCCCAGGGGCGTGCCTACCGGATCCGCCGGCGTACCACCCACATCACGGTTGTGGTGGAGAGCCGTCCGGTGAAGGGCGGCGGTTCGGCGCAGTCCGCCGGTGCCGCACGCGCACGTCGTGCTCAGGGCAGCAAGGCCGCGGCCGAGAAGGCCCCGGCGGCCAAGGCAACCGAGAAAGCGGCGGCTAAAAAGGCGCCCGCCAAGAAGGCTCCAGCGGCGAAGTCGGCCGACAAGACCGCAGCAGCCAAGAAGGCGCCCGAGACGTCCGACGCGAAGGAGGGCTCAGAGTAATGGGCCAGAAGATCAACCCGCACGGCTTCCGCCTCGGTATCACCACCGACTGGAAGTCGCACTGGTACGCCGACAAGCAGTACGCCGAGTACGTCAAGGAGGATGTGGCGATCCGACGGCTGCTCTCCAGCGGCCTAGAGCGCGCCGGCATCGCCGACGTCACCATTGAGCGGACCCGTGACCGGGTTCGGGTCGACATCCACACCGCCCGGCCGGGCATCGTCATCGGCCGACGTGGCACCGAGGCCGACCGGATCCGTACCGACCTGGAGAAGCTGACCAAAAAGCAGGTCCAGCTCAACATCCTCGAGGTGAAGAACCCCGAGTCGGTGGCGCAGCTGGTGGCCCAGGGGGTCGCTGAGCAGCTGAGCAACCGGGTGGCGTTCCGCCGGGCGATGCGCAAGGCGATCCAGTCGGCGATGCGTCAGCCCAACGTGAAGGGCATCCGGGTGCAGTGCTCGGGTCGCCTTGGTGGTGCTGAGATGAGCCGCTCGGAGTTCTACCGCGAGGGTCGCGTTCCGCTGCACACGCTGCGCGCCGACATCGACTACGGTCTCTACGAAGCCAAGACCACCTTCGGTCGGATCGGCGTGAAGGTCTGGATCTACAAGGGCGACGTCGTGGGCGGCAAGCGTGAGCTGACCGCCACCGCACCGGCTGGCGCCGACCGCGCCCGCCGGGGGGACCGCCCGACGGGCACCCGCCCGCGCCGCAGCGGTGCCGCAGGCACCACCGCGACCAGCACCGACGCCGGCCGCGCCGCTACGATCGCCTCGGAAGGTACCGAGGCTGCCGTGGCCGCCGAACCGGTCGTCGAAACCGCTGCACAGTCGGCCCCGGAGTCGGGTACCGAAACGCAGAGCACGGAGAGCTAAATCATGTTGATTCCCCGCAAGGTCAAGCACCGCAAGCAGCACCACCCGCGGCAGCGCGGTATCGCCAGCGGCGGCACCGCGGTGACGTTCGGTGACTACGGCATCCAGGCACTCGAGCACGCCTACGTCACCAACAGGCAGATTGAGTCGGCCCGTATCGCCATCAACCGGCACATCAAGCGTGGCGGCAAGGTCTGGATCAACATCTTCCCGGACCGTCCGCTGACCAAGAAGCCCGCCGAGACCCGGATGGGGTCCGGTAAGGGTTCGCCGGAATGGTGGATCTCCAACGTCAAGCCGGGCCGGGTGCTGTTCGAGTTGAGCTACCCGAATGAGGCTGTTGCCCGCGCCGCACTGACCCGGGCGATCCACAAGCTGCCGATCAAGGCGCGCATCGTCACCCGAGAGGAGCAGTTCTGATGGCAGTGGGAGTTTCCGCTGGCGAACTGCGTGAGCTGAACGTCGACGACCTCGTCGAACGGCTCCGCGAGTCCAAAGAAGAGCTGTTCAACCTGCGTTTCCAGATGGCGACCGGGCAGCTCAACAACAACGGTCGGCTGAGTACGGTGCGTCACCAGATCGCGCGTATCTACACCGTGTTGCGTGAACGGGAGCTGGGCTTGGCGTCCGGTCCCGATGGTTTTGAAGGTGAGGCATCGTAATGGCAGAGGTCAAGGCCACCCAAGAGAAGGGGCCGGCGCACACTCCCCGCACGGAGAAGCCGCGCGGCCGGCGCAAGACCCGCATCGGCTACGTCGTCAGCGACAAGATGCAGAAGACCATCGTGGTCGAGCTCGAAGACCGGATGCGGCACCCGCTGTACGGCAAGATCATCCGGACCACGACGAAGGTCAAGGCGCACGACGAGAACGGCATCGCCGGCGTCGGCGACCGGGTTTCGCTGATGGAGACGCGCCCGCTGTCGGCCACCAAGCGTTGGCGGCTCGTCGAGATTCTCGAGAAGGCCAAGTAGCCCCTCGGGTTTCTCCTGCGCGCAGTCACAAAGTCGCACGGATCCGTTTCGGACCGGGCGATTTTGTGTCTCCGCAGCACGATGAGGTCCCGGCCCGGTAACCTCGCGCCCATGACGCCCGGATTCAACGGCAAGATCGAACTCGATATTCGCGACTCCGAGCCGGATTGGGGTCCGTTCGCCGAGCCGACCGCGCCGGACGGCGCGCCCAACGTGCTCTACCTGGTCTGGGACGACACCGGGATCGCGACCTGGGACTGTTTCGGCGGTCTGGTGGAGATGCCGACGATGAGCCGGATCGCCGAGTGCGGTGTCCGGCTCTCCCAATTTCACACCACCGCACTGTGTTCCCCGACCCGGGCGGCGCTGCTGACCGGTCGCAACGCGACCAGCGTCGGCATGGCCACCATCGAAGAGTTCACCGACGGCTTCCCCAACTGCAGCGGGCGCATCCCGTTCGAGACGGCGTTGCTCTCCGAGGTGCTGTCCGCGTCCGGGTGGAACACCTTCTGTGTCGGCAAATGGCACCTCACCCCGCTGGAGGAGGCGAACATGGCCGGCACCAAGCGGCACTGGCCGACCTCGCGCGGTTTTGAGCGGTTCTACGGCTTCCTGGGCGGCGAGACCAACCAGTGGTACCCGGATCTGGTCTACGACAACCACCCCGTCGAACCGCCCGCCACGCCCGAAGAGGGCTACCACCTGTCCAAAGACATCGCCGAGAAGACTATCGAATTCATCCGCGACGCCAAGACGATCGCCCCCGACAAGCCCTGGTTCAGCTACGTCTGTCCGGGCGCCGGCCACGCCCCGCACCATGTCTTCACCGAGTGGGCGGACCGCTACGCCGGCCGCTTCGATATGGGCTACGAGCAGTATCGGGAGATCGTGCTGGCCAATCAGAAGAAGCTCGGCCTGGTGCCCGCCGACACCGAACTGTCGGAGATCAACCCGTACGCCGAGACCACCGGCCCCGACGGACAACCCTGGCCGGCGCTGGACACCGTGCGGCCCTGGGACAGCCTGGATGACACCGAGAAGCGCCTGTTCGCCCGGATGGCGGAGGTCTTCGCCGGGTTCCAGAGCTACACCGACGCCCAGATCGGCCGGATCCTGGACTATCTGGAGGAATCCGGGCAGTTGGACAACACCATCGTCGTGGTGATCTCCGACAACGGGGCCAGCGGCGAGGGCGGGCCCAACGGCTCGCCCAACGAGAACAAATTCTTCAACGGCTACATCGACACCGTCGAGGAGGCGATGAAGCTCTACGACCAGTTGGGCACCCCGGAGACCTACAACCATTACCCGGTCGGCTGGGCGATGGCGTTCAACACGCCCTACAAGCTCTACAAGCGCTATGCCTCCCACGAAGGCGGTATCGCCGACCCCGCAATCATCAGCTGGCCCAACGGTATTGCCGCGCGCGGCGAGGTGCGCGACACCTACGTCAACGTCTGCGATGTCACCCCGACCGTCTATGACCTGCTCGGTATCGTGCCGCCGGCCAGCGTGCGCGGTATCCCGCAGCGGCCGCTCGAGGGCGTCAGTTTCAAAGCGGCCCTGGCTGATTCGGATGGGCTCACCGGCAAGCAGACCCAGTTCTACACGATGCTCGGCACCCGCGGTATCTGGCACCAGGGCTGGTTCGCCAATACCGTGCACGCGGCGACCCCGTCGGGCTGGGGTCACTTCGATGCCGACCGCTGGGAGCTGTTCCACATCGAGCGCGACCGCAGTCAATCCCACGATCTGGCCGCCGAACACCCCGACAAGCTCGAGGAACTGAAGGCCCTGTGGTTCGCCGAGGCGGCGAAGTACAACGGGCTGCCGCTGGCCGACCTCAACATCTTCGAGATGACCAGTCGGTACCGGCCGTATCTGACCGGTGACCGCAACGGCTACCGCTATTATCCGCACACCGCCGAGGTGCCGCTCGGCGCCTGCGTGGAACTGCGTGGCCGATCCTTCGCGGTGCTGGCGCGGGTCACCGTGGAGTCCGCCGATGCCGAGGGTGTGCTGTTCAAGCAGGGCGCCCGACATGGGGGGCACGCGTTGTTCGTCCAGGGCGGCCGGCTGCACTACGTGTACAACTTCCTCGGCGAGCGCGAGCAGTGGCTGTCGGCTCCGGACACGATTCCGTTGGGGGAGCACACCTTCGGGGTGCGCTACCAGCGCAGCGGCACCGTGCCGGGCAGTCACACCCCGATCGGGGAGGCGGCGCTGTACATCGACGACATGGTGGTCGCCACGCTGCCGGACATGGTGACCCAGCCCGCCGCGTTCGCGCTGGCCGGCGGCGGGGTCAGCGTCGGACGCAACACCGGCCAGGCGGTGTCGTCGGCGTATCGGGCCCCCTTCGGCTTCACCGGGGGAGCCATCGCCGAGGTCGCCGTGGATGTCAGCGGTGAGCCGTACCTGGATGTGAAAAGGAGCCTGGCAGCCGCGTTTTCGCGAGACTGAAGCCATGCTGACCGATCTCGTCCAGGTCTCCGGTGGGACGTTCCGGATGGGCTCGACGAGCTTCTATCCCGAAGAGGCCCCGATTCACACCGTGGCCGTGGCGCCGTTCGCGCTGGAGCGGTGTCCGGTGACCAATGCCCAGTACGGCGAGTTCGTCGCGGCGACAGGTTATGTGACGGTGGCCGAGCAGGAACTTGACCCCGCGCTGCATGCCGAACCCGGCGCCCTGGTCTTCACCCCCACCGCCGGGCCGGTCGACCTGCGGGATTGGCGGCGGTGGTGGCGATGGGTTCCCGGCGCGAATTGGCGGCATCCACTCGGCCCGTACAGCAGCGTCGACGACAAACCGGATCACCCGGTGGTCCAGGTGGCCGATCCCGACGCGGCGGCCTACGCCCGCTGGGCCGGGCGCCGATTGCCGACGGAAGCCGAATGGGAGTACGCCGCCCGCGCGGGTGCGGGTACCACCTACACCTGGGGCGACCAGGAGAAGCCGGGCGGTGCCCTGATGGCCAACACCTGGCAGGGTCTGTTTCCCTACCGCAATGACGGCGCCCTGGGTTGGTCCGGGACCTCGCCGGTGGGTACGTTCCCGCCGAACGTTTGGGGGCTGCTGGACATGATCGGCAACGTGTGGGAGTGGACTACCACGCAGTTCAGTGCTCATCACCGCCTCGACGCACCGCCGAAATCCTGCTGCGCGCCAGTCGGCCCGGCGAATCCGGGCATCAGCCAGACGCTCAAGGGTGGATCGCACCTGTGCGCGCCGGAGTACTGCCACCGCTACCGGGCCGCGGCCCGCTCCCCGCAGTCGCAGGACACCGCCACCAGCCATATCGGGTTCCGTTGCGCGGCAGCGGTGTGACGATCAGCGCTCACCCCTTGGGGCGGGAGCTGTCCGCTGTCCCAGCGGTGCAGTGCTCAGTGCACGTCGAGGCGGCTGAACCCGGCCGCCGCGGCCAGCGCGAAGGTCAATGCGACGGCGGCGAGCACACCGGCCCAGGCGAGCGAAAGCCCGTGCTGGAGTTGGTTGTCGCCGACGGCGTAGAAGAACGGCGACAAGTAGCGCCGGGGATGTAGCCAATTGATCACCGGCGCGAGCGAGTTGGTCAGGTAGGCGAGAGCGGCCAGACCGGAGGTCACCCCGAGGGCGATGCCGCGGCTGCCGGTGACGGTGCCGATGAAAAGTGCAAGGGTTCCGAAGACCAACCCGAGCAGGGTGACGCCGACGGTGACGCCCAGCAGTGGGCCCGCGTCGACGTTCAGGTCGAACCAGCGCCCGCAAAGCACACACAGCGCGGTGGCCACCGGCACC
Source organism: Mycobacterium sp. (assembly GCA_039922455.1). Taxonomy (GTDB): domain Bacteria; phylum Actinomycetota; class Actinomycetes; order Mycobacteriales; family Mycobacteriaceae; genus Mycobacterium. The sequence goes on from JBDTEP010000144.1 coordinate 6,390, forward strand.
GGCAGCGCCTGCACGATCATGGCGGTGAGCTTGCCGACGACGACGGATCCGCGGGTCAACGGCATGACGGTGACCAGCGCGAGGCTGCCATCTTCGTTTTGGCCGGCGATGCAGGAGGCGCCGTAGCCGATCGTCGCGATCAGCACGATCAGCGGGACGAAGTTCCCGTACAGGTTGGCGTTGAGCCAGCCGATCGGGGAGGTCAGGCCGGCACCGGAGGCGCCGATGAGTGCGCCGACAGTCGAGTCGGTGAGCTGGTTCAAGTCAGTCTGGTTCTTGACCGCGGGGTACAGCGCGATGACGATCAACGCATAGGCCGCCATGCCGAGCGTGTAGCCGATGATCAGCCTGCGGCGCAGTCGCAGATCCAACCGGGTGATGTTGGCGATGTCACTGCCCATGACCGGCCTCGGGGGTGCGGTAGTAACCCAGGAACAGCTCGTCCAGATCGACCGGCCGGGCAGTCATGTCGATCGGATCCAGCCAGCCGGCCAGCCGTAGCAGCGGACCGACCGGGCCGGCGACGGACAGTCGTAGGTGGGTGGGGTCGTGTGAAAGCACCTGCACTCCGTCCAGGCGTTGGAACAGGTCGGTGTCGACGGGATCGGCGAAGTGGAATTCGACTGTCTTCGGGGTGTTGGCACGGAGGCGCTCGACGGTGTCGGTGACGATGATGCGGCCGTCGGCGATGATGGCGAGCCGGTCCACCAGCCGCTGAACCTCGTTCAGATCATGCGAGGAGAGGAAGACGGTGTGCCCTTGGGCAACGGTTTCGCGTATCAGCCGGGTGAATTCGTCTTGCAGCAGCGGGTCGAGACCGGTAGTCGGTTCGTCGAGAATCAGCAGATCGGGTTGATGCGCAAACGCCATGAGGATGCCGATCTTCTGCACGTTGCCCTTGGACAGGGTGTGCACCGGGCGGTCCAGGTCGGCGGTGAAGCGGTCAGTGAGTTCATCCCGGTAGCGGTAGTCGCGATGGCCGCGGATACCAGCGAACCGGTCGAGAATCTGCCGTCCGGTCAGCCGTGGGTAAAGCGCCAGCTCTCCCGGCAGGTAGCCGACCCGCCGATGCACGGCCACGCTGTTGGCGCGCGGGTCAGATCCGAACACGGCGACTCGGCCGGAGCTGGGTCGGTACAGCCCGAGCAGCAGCCGGATCGTCGTCGTCTTCCCCGCGCCGTTGGGCCCGAGAAACCCGAACACCTCACCGCGCTTGATGTCGAAGGCGACGTCGGTGATTCCGCGTCGCGAACCGAAGTGGCGGGTGAGCCCATCGGCGCTGATTATGACGTCGGGATCCGCGCGGGCGGCAACCCTTGAGCCCGGCTCGGACATCATCCTGGGCAGTGTACGGCCGTTCTGCCTCCCACCAGGGTGCGCAGAACCGGTCTCTGACCGGCGTGTCGGCCGGGTGCACGCACTCTCGCGGGGAAGACGGCGGCCCTTGCGGGGGTAGTGCGGGGGTAACGGGGCAGCTAGCGCCGCGATTTGGTGCTGAACCCCTCGTCACCTAGACTTCAGGGGTTGCCGCGAGCAGACCTCGGCCAGCGTGAGTTGGCCCTGCGTGCTTTTCGGCGATAGCAGACCAAGCACGACCGGGGAGATTCCGGCATGGCACCGTCATGCCACGTGTCGACCCGATTATTGAGGAGATCTGGTGATTCAGCAGGAATCGCGGCTCAAGGTCGCCGATAACACCGGCGCCAAGGAGATCTTGTGCATCCGCGTGCTCGGCGGCTCGGGCCGCCGCTACGCGGGCATTGGCGACATCATCGTCGCGACGGTGAAGGACGCTATCCCCGGCGGCAACGTCAAGCGGGGTGACATCGTCAAGGCCGTCGTGGTGCGCACCGTCAAGGAGCGTCGCCGCGCCGACGGCAGCTACATCAAGTTCGACGAGAACGCCGCGGTGATCATCAAGCCCGACCACGACCCTCGCGGGACTCGTATCTTCGGACCGGTCGGTCGTGAACTGCGCGAGAAAAAGTTCATGAAGATCGTCTCGCTGGCTCCGGAGGTGCTGTAGATGAAGGTGCACAAGGGCGACACCGTGCTGGTGACCGCCGGTAAGGACAAGGGTGCCAAAGGCAAGGTCCTCAAGGCCTTCCCGACCCGCAACCGCGTGCTGGTCCAGGGTGTCAACCGGATCAAGAAGCACGTCGCTAACTCCACCAACGAGGCCGGCGCGTCCTCGGGCGGGATCGTCACCCAGGAGGCCGCCATCCACGTCTCCAACGTGATGGTCGTCGACTCCGATGGCAAGCCCACCCGGGTCGGCTACCGGGTGGACGCCGAGACCGGCAAGAAGGTTCGCGTCTCCAAGCGAAACGGCAAGGACATCTAGGGATGACTACGGCAGAGAAAATCCAGCCCCGGCTGAAGGTGCGCTACCGCGAGGAGATCCGGGACGCGCTGAACAAAGAGTTCAACTACGCCAACGTGATGCAGATCCCGGGCGTGGTGAAGGTCGTGGTGAACATGGGCGTCGGTGAAGCCGCCCGGGACGCCAAGTTGATCAACAACGCGGTCAACGACCTGGCGCTGATCACCGGCCAGCGGCCGGAGATCCGCAAGGCCCGCCTGTCCATCGCCCAGTTCAAGCTGCGTGAGGGCATGCCGATCGGTGCCCGGGTAACGCTGCGTGGCGACCGGATGTGGGAATTCCTGGACCGGCTCACGTCGATCTCGCTGCCGCGTATCCGCGACTTCCGCGGGTTGTCGCCCAAGCAGTTCGACGGCTCCGGCAACTACACCTTCGGGCTGGCCGAGCAGTCGGTGTTCCACGAGATCGACGTGGACTCCATCGACCGCCCGCGCGGAATGAACATCACCGTCGTCACCTCGGCGACGAACGACGACGAAGGGCGAGCGCTACTGCGGGCACTCGGCTTTCCGTTCAAGGAGAACTGACCACATGGCGAAGAAGGCTTTGGTTGTCAAGGCGGCCCGCAAGCCCAAGTTTGCGGTGCGCGCCTACACCCGCTGCAACAAGTGCGGTCGGCCGCGTGCGGTCTTGCGCAAGTTCGGCCTGTGCCGAATCTGCCTGCGCGAGATGGCGCACGCCGGCGAACTGCCCGGTGTGCAGAAAAGCAGCTGGTGAGGGTGGAGGAGCAGCGCTAAATGACTATGACAGATCCGATCGCGGATTTCTTAACGCGTCTGCGTAACGCCAACTCGGCGTATCACGACGAGGTGACTCTGCCGCACTCGAAGATCAAGGCCAATATCGCCGAGATCCTCAAGCGCGAGGGTTACATCACCAGCTACCACATCGAAGACGCCCGAGTGGGCAAGGCGCTGGTGGTCGAGCTCAAGTACGGTCCGAACCGGGAGCGAAGCCTCTGCGGTCTGCGCCGGGTGTCAAAGCCCGGCCTGCGGGTCTACGCGAAGTCGACCGGCCTTCCGCGGGTGCTCGGCGGTCTGGGCGTGGCGATCATCTCCACATCCTCGGGGCTGCTCACCGATCGTCAGGCGGCCAGGCAGGGCGTGGGCGGCGAAGTCCTCGCGTACGTGTGGTGAGGGAGTAGCAGACATGTCGCGCATTGGTAAGCAGCCGGTCCCGGTTCCGTCCGGGGTCGACGTAACGATCGACGGCCAGCAGGTCTCGGTCAAGGGGCCCAAGGGAAACCTGGAGCTCACGGTGGCCGAGCCCATTCGGGTCGACCGCAACGACGACGGCACCCTGGTGGTCAGCCGTCCCGACGACGAGCGTCGCAATCGCTCGCTACACGGCCTGAGTCGCACCCTGGTGGCCAATCTGATCACCGGTGTCTCCGAGGGCTACGTCCGCAAGATGGAGATCTTCGGCGTCGGTTACCGTGTGGTCCTCAAGGGCAGTGACCTGGAGTTCGCTCTGGGCTACAGCCACCCGGTGCTGATCAAGGCTCCGGAGGGCATCACCTTCGCGGTGGAGACGCCCACCAAGTTCTCGGTCACGGGCATCGACAAGCAGAAGGTCGGCCAGATCTCGGCGAACATCCGCCGTCTGCGCCGCCCCGACCCCTACAAGGGCAAGGGCGTGCGCTATGAGGGTGAGCAGGTTCGCCGCAAGGTCGGAAAGACAGGTAAGTAGTCATGGCGCAATCACAAGCAGGCACCGGGGCCCGCAAGCCCATCGGGCAGAGTGTCTCGGAGGCCCGGCGCATCCACCGGCTGCGCAGGCATGCGCGGCTGCGTAAGAAGGTCGCCGGCACCGCAGGGTGCCCCCGGCTGGTGGTGCACCGCTCCTCGCGGCACATCCACGTCCAGCTGGTCGACGACCTGGCCGGCCACACGGTGGCCGCGGCGTCATCGATCGAGGCCGACGTGCGGGGTGTCGGCGGCGACAAGAAGGCCCACAGTGTGCGGGTCGGCCAGCTGATCGCCGAGCGCGCCAAGGCCGCCGGCGTCGAGACCGTTGTGTTCGACCGGGGTGGCTACACCTACGGTGGGCGGATTGCGGCGCTGGCTGATGCGGCGCGCGAGAGCGGGTTGAAGTTCTGATGACTGACTTCTCGAAGACGATTGGAAGGACCGCATGATGGCGGAGCAGCCGACAGGGGCCTCCTCGGCAGGTCCCGACACGGGCAGCGCCCCCCGCACCGACGGGCGTGACAATCGTGACAACCGGGGCGGTCGCGGTGGCCGGGACGGCGGTCGCGGTGGCCGGGACAGCGACAAGAGCAACTACCTGGAGCGCGTCGTCGCTATCAACCGGGTGTCCAAGGTGGTCAAGGGTGGTCGTCGATTCAGTTTCACCGCGTTGGTGATCGTCGGCGACGGCAAGGGCATGGTCGGTGTCGGTTACGGCAAGGCCAAAGAGGTTCCGGCCGCGATCGCCAAGGGCGTCGAGGAGGCTCGCAAGAGCTTCTTCCGGGTGCCGCTGATCGGTGGCACCATCATTCACCCGGTGCAGGGCGAGGCTGCCGCCGGCGTGGTGTTCCTGCGTCCGGCCAGCCCGGGTACCGGTGTGATCGCCGGCGGCGCGGTGCGTGCCGTGCTGGAATGCGCTGGAGTGCACGACATCTTGTC
>JBDTEP010000145.1:0-13130 GCA_039922455.1 Mycobacterium sp.
CCGCCGAGATCGAATGGGATTCGATGGTCTGGCCGTCGTCGTCCTGCAGCAGGTAGGAGTACGACCCCTGAAACGCCCCGGGGGACCCACCGGCGAATGTCGCAGCGTGCCTGCCGGTGCTTACGCCATCGCCGCCGGCTTCGTATCCGATCAGCCGGACCGCCGGGTCGTCGAGGAACGCGTGGAAGATACCGATGGCATTGGATCCGCCGCCCACGCAGGCCACCACGGCGTCGGGCAGTCGGCCTGCCATCTGCTGTATCTGTACGCGCGCCTCCAGGCCGACGACCCGCTGGAAGTCGCGCACCATGGTAGGGAACGGGTGCGGCCCGGCCGCGGTGCCGAAACAGTAGTAAGTGCGATCGGCGTTGGTGACCCAGTCCCGGAACGCCTCGTTGATGGCATCCTTCAGGGTCTGCGACCCCGTTTCGACGGAGACCACCTCGGCGCCCAACAGTCGCATGCGGGCCACGTTGAGTGCTTGGCGGCGGGTGTCGACGGCACCCATGTAGATCACACACTCCAGGCCCAGCAGGGCGCAGGCGGTGGCGGTGGCCACCCCGTGCTGGCCGGCGCCGGTCTCGGCGATCACCCGGGTTTTGCCCATGCGGCGAGCCAGCAACGCCTGCCCCAGCACGTTGTTGATCTTGTGCGAACCGGTGTGGTTCAGATCCTCGCGCTTGAGAAAAATCCGTGCGCCGCCGGCGTGGGCGGACAATCGCTCGGCCTCGTACAGGGGCGACGGTCGGCCGGTGTAGTGCATCTGGAGGTCGTCGAGGGTGTCCAGGAACTCACGGTCGGTGCGCACCTTTTCGTAGGCGGCGGTGACGTCCTCGATGACCGCCATCAGCGCTTCGGCGACGAACCTGCCGCCGTAGACACCGAAATGCCCGCGGGCATCCGGGTCGTGGGGTGTCGGTTCGGCCACTCCTGCGCTGGCTCGCGGAAGGTTCGGCTGTGCGGCGTCTGACATTTAACGGGCCGACTTCGGGCAGGACGGATGTTTACCCGCACTGACCAAGTCGGCAACGGCCGCACGTGGGTCGCCACTGGTGACAAGTCCCTCACCGACCAGGACGGCGTCCGCGCCGGCACCGGCGTAGGCCAGCAGGTCCGCGGTGCCGCGTACGCCGGACTCGGCGATCTTGACCACGTCGGAGGGCAGGCCCGGGGCGATCCGCGCGAAGCAGTCCCGGTCGACATCCAGCGTGGTCAGGTCGCGGGCGTTGACCCCGATCACCTTCGCACCGGCGGTCAAGGCCCGGTCGGCCTCTTCCTCGGTGTGCACCTCGACCAGGGCTGTCATCCCGAGCGACTCGGTGCGGTCCAGCAGCGACACCAGGGCCTGCTGCTCCAGTGCCGCGACGATCAGCAACAGCATGTCCGCACCGTGGGCACGCGCTTCGTGAATCTGGTACGGCCGCACAATAAAGTCCTTGCGCAGAACCGGAACCGATACCGCAGCCCGCACCGCGTCCAGGTCGGCGAGCGAGCCATTGAACCGACGCTGTTCGGTGAGCACACTGATCGCGCGGGCACCGCCGTCGGCGTAAGAACGGGCGAGTTCGGCTGGGTCGGCAATGGCGGCCAACTGGCCCTTTGACGGGCTGGCGCGCTTGACCTCGGCGATGACCGCGATGCCGGGCTCGCACAGCGCCGCCATCACGTTCAATGGCGAGGGCATACCTTCGGCTGCCGCCTTGATCTGCGCCAGGCTGACGACGGCCTCCCGGGCGGCAACATCGACGCGGACTCCCTCGAGAATGGAGTCAAGCACGCTTGCCGAACTCATGTCTGACGGTTCCTCTCGCGCGTTCAGTGATGATCGTCGAAGACCTTATCGAAGGGTAACGACCGTCATCGCCCCCGATGTCACCGGCCCTCGCCGTCCGGGCCGGGCGCGCGCTCGGCTGGATCTCCGGTGGGGTCACGGCCCTCGTCGAGTGCGTCCCACATCAGTCGTTCCGACATCTCCGGTTCCCCCGGACCGTCGTCGAGGCCTCGCGCAGCGGCCCGACGTGCCGCTGGCGCCACGTATTTCGTGTCGCTGCCGGCGCCGTGGGCCGCCGCTCGCATCAGTAGCGCGGCCGCGACCGTGACGCACAGCGCAGCGACCAAAGTCAGGACCGCGCCGGTAAGGCGACGCTCGGTGCCCTGCAGCGAGGTCACCGGAATATCGGCGATCCTGAGCGCCCGGACCGCGATGTCGCGGGCCACCCACATGCTGATCGCGAGATATCCGCTGGCCAGGCTCACCGCGGCCATCAATACCGCCAGCACCCGCAGCTTCCAGCCCCGCACGGCGACCGCGGCGACGGCGGCGGCCAAACACAGCAGTCCCACCGGCACCAGGGGTGTCGACCAGGATGCGCCGGAGACTGTGACCAGCCTGGGCTGACCAAGCCCGTCGAAGGAGCGGATGAGCACCCACGGCAGCCGCGATGCGCCCCACAGCCCGCCTGCGGCAACTACCAGCAACAGTTGCGCCGCCCGAAGCGCCAAGGCGCCGCGACGGGCCCGCCCCTCAGCCATCGGTCCCGGGAGCCGTCAGCGTTTCGGCCGCTGCGATCGCGGCCAGCACCGCCCGGGCCTTGTTCGACGCCTCGGTGTACTCGTAGGGGCCGTTGGAGTCGGCTACCACCCCGCCGCCGGCCTGCACGTAGGCGGTGCCATCAGCGAGCAGAGCGGTACGGATCGCGATCGCGAAGTCGGCGTTACCGGCGAAGTCCAGATAACCGACCACGCCGCCGTACAGGCCGCGCCGGGTCTTCTCGACCTCTTCGATCAACTCCATCGCGCGGACCTTGGGCGCTCCGGACAGGGTGCCGGCCGGGAAACACGCGGTCACCGCGTCCAGCGCGGTCCGGTCCTCGGCGAGCAATCCGGTAACCGTGGACACCAGGTGCATGACGTGGCTGTAGCGCTCGATGTGGCTGTAGTCGGAGACCCGCACCGTACCCGGAAGGCACACCCGGCCCAGGTCGTTGCGTCCGAGATCGACCAACATCAGGTGCTCGGCACGTTCTTTGTCGTCGGCCAGCAGCTCCTTGGCCAGCAGCTGGTCTTCCTCCTCGGTGGCACCGCGCCACCGGGTTCCGGCGATCGGGTGGGTGGTCGCGCGTCCGTCCTGTACGGTCACCAACGCCTCAGGACTGGATCCCACGATCGAAAATGCCAGTCCCCCAACATCGTCGGGCACCTGAAGCAGGTACATGTACGGGCTCGGGTTGGACACCCGAAGCATCCGGTACACGTCGATGGCGTCCACGTCGGTGTCCATCTCGAAACGCTGCGACGGAACCACCTGAAACGCCTCGCCGGCCTCGATCTCACCGACCAGGCGCTCGACGATCGCCCCGTATTCCTCGGGGGTGCGCTGGCCGCGGTAGACCGGCTCGGGCCGGTCGAACGTGGCGATGCTCGATTCGAGCGGCTGGCTCAGCGCCGCAGTCATCACATCGAGCCGGGCGATCGCGTCGTCGTAAGCCTCGTCGACCCGCTCGTCGGTGCCGTTCCAGTTGACCGCATTGGCGATCAAGGTGATGGTGCCTTCGTGGTGGTCGACTGCGGCCATGTCGGTGGCCAGCAGCAGCAACATGTCGGGCAGCCGCAGGTCGTCGACCGCCACCTCGGGCAGTCGCTCCAACCATCGCACCATGTCATAGGCGAAAAAACCCACCAGGCCGCTCGACAACGGCGGCAACCCGGGGATGGCGGCCGTTTCCAGCAGCGTCAGCGTCTCGCGCAGAGCCTGCAGCGGGTCCCCGCCGGCGGGGGCACCCTGCGGCGCCGCGCCCAGCCACACCGCTTCGCCGTCACGCACCGTCAACGCCGACGACGTCCCGGCGCCGATGAAGGACCACCGCGACCACGACCGACCGTTCTCGGCCGACTCCAACAGGAAGGTGCCGGGCCGGTTCGCGGCCAGCTTGCGGTACGCCGACAGCGGCGTCTCGGCGTCGGCCAGCACCTTGCGGGTCACCGGGACCACCCGGTGCTCGGCAGCCAGCGCCCGAAATTCCGTCCGCGATGCGGTGCCGGCGTGGATGGTTTGCACCGACCCATTCTCCCAGATAGGTGATCGGCACCTGGCGTAGCGTTGCTGCCATGAAAATCGGTGACACCGTGGCGGACTTCGAGCTGGCCGACCAGACCGGGGCGCCACGCAAGCTCAGCGCACTGCTGGCCGACGGGCCGGTGGTGCTGTTCTTCTATCCGGCGGCGATGACGCCTGGCTGTACCAAGGAGGCCTGCCACTTCCGTGATCTGGCCGGGGAGTTCGCCGCCGTCGGGGCGCAACGGGTCGGCATCAGTACTGACGCGGTGGCCAAGCAGGCCAAATTCGCCGACCAGCAGGGCTTCGATTACCCCTTGTTGTCCGACACCGACGGCACGGTGGCCACCCAGTTCGGCGTCAAACGCGGGCTCCTCGGCAAGTTGATGCCGGTCAAACGGACGACGTTCGTCATCGACACCGACCACACCCTGCTTGGGGTGATCTCCAGCGAATTTTCCATGGACACCCACGCCGACAAAGCGCTGGAGTTGCTGCAGGCACGCTCGGCGGCATAGGCAGACCGCCAGCATTAGCATCCTTGGGATTCAGCGGCACCGAGGCGGTAGGACCGCCGCCGTGGCGCGCCTGATCCAACAACCACAGCAGGCTTCCGGCCGCTGCATCGCCGGACGCGTCACCCGGTGGCCGCGGCTCACCGGTCGGCAGCAACTGCTCGATCGGCGACTTCGTATCCCCGTCCGGCATCGGCGACCCGAATATCGCGCGCCCGACCGCGTCGACTTTGGTGTCGTTCATACAACGGAAAGCACTGGACGCTAGTCGGCGTCGACCTCGGCGACCTCGGCGTCGGGTGCTTCCTCCGCCTCCACCTCGGCAGGCACCTCGGTGGCGCCCCGGCTGCGGTCACCGACGGCGCTGTCGATCCAGTTCTTGATCTCGTTGAGGTGGGTGACGATTCCGGAGCGCTCCCGCACCAGCAACTCCACCTCGGCCTGGGTGCGCTCGGCGAGCGATTTGGCCTCGCGCTTGGTGCTGGAGATCAGCGTGGACGCCTCCAGCCGGGCCTCTTTGTCGAGCTTGGCGATGTTCTCCTCGGCCTGCTCCCAGGCCGCCTTCATCTGCTGATCCAGCCGGCGCTGCGACTCTCGGCGGTTACGCTCGTCCTCTTCCCACGCCAGCTTGATCTGCTCGTCGAGGGATTCCTGCGCCGCTCGGCGGTTGCGCTCGTCCTCCTCGGCGAGGCGCTGATACACCTCGCGGCGGCTGCGTTCAGCCTCCTCGATCTCGTGCGCGATCCGGCTGCGCTCATCATGGGCGATCCGCAGGATCTCCTCCGCCTCCGCCGTAGCAGCTTCGAGGATCTTCGCCCGGCGGGTATTGGTGGAGGTCTGGAATTCGGCCAGCGCCTCGCTGGCCGCGGCCCGGTCGTGGCGCGCCGCCTCTAGTTGTTCGCGCAGTTCACCGGTGAGCGCCTCGGCGTCCTGGCGGGCCAATTCCTTGGTACGCCGAGCCTCTTCGGAGGCGATGCGCATCATCCGCGCGATGCGATCCGACATCCCCTCGACGGAATCGACCGGGCCGGTGACCTGCTCGAATTGGGATTGCAGTTGTGCTAGTTCAGCGGTGAGACGCTGACGTTCCGCATCGGCGTCGGCGGTCATTCGCACGATGTCGTTCTGCAGTCGCGTGACCTCTGCGACGAGTTGCTCGCGATCAAATCGAGTCTGCGACTTGGCCGCATCGAGGGACTTCGCTCGATCCTGGAGGATCTCGACTTCGTGATGGAGGCGCGCGATGTAGTCGGACACTTCATTGCGATCGAAACCGCGCATCTGCGTTTCGAATTCAGGAATCTCTAGCGCCACCGGTTTACTCCTAGTACCTGACTGGATCGGTTTTCGGTTCGACGGGCAACCAGCGTTCGACCGAGTTGGCTTGTGCGCGAGGCCAAATGGGCCAGCTCACTCAAGTCGCCGTGCGACGGAGCGTACCAGACCCCCGCGGGCGTGTCACTGGACGTATCGGTGGCTCGCGACGGCCGTCAACGCGGACGATTTTCGCGAAACCAGGACTCTTTTGCCGACGGTAAAGACTCTCGACTGACTTGAATCGTCGAACGTTGTATCTGCTCGACGATTTTCGCGCGGGCATCCATAAGTTCAGTCAACCGGGTCTGCGCATCTGCAACGTGCGTGTTGATCGCCTGGTTCATTTCGGTCAATATCTCCGCGGCTTGGCTTTCGGCTTCCTTCATGATCTCAGCGGCGCTCAGGACAGCTTGCTGGCGAAGTTGGGCGGCATGAACCCGCAGTTGCCTGTGCTGGACCTCCAACTCGGCTCTCAGCTCGGCCGCTTCCCGACGCTGAGCATCGGCATCGTCGAGGATCGCCGCCGCCTCGTTGTGCGCCGCGCCGCGCAATTGTTCGGCGAACTGTTGCGCCTCGGCCCGGATGTCGTCGGCTTCGGCCATGGCGCCGTTGAGAATTCCGGAGAGCCGGTCACTAAGGTCCACGATGTCACCGGGGATTGCCGACGCAAGCTCGTTGAAACGCGTTGACGTCGACTCCAGGTTCGCCTGCGACTTGCTCAACTGGTTGGTCAGTGCGACGATCCGTGACCCGGCACGCGGAAGGCGTGCATCGACATTGCTGACTGTGCCTTTGGCATAGTGCGTGTCGATCTGCAGCGAAACCCGCTCCAACTCGAAACTCGTGGAACTGCGGGTGTAGTCCAACGGGTACGGGTCGTCCTGGTCGTCGGAGTTCACAGTCGGCCAGCATACCGCTCGTTCGCCGTCGGCGAATCAATCCGCGGGACCCAACAATACGTCGGCGTCGAAGCAACTGTGGTCCCCGGTGTGGCAGGCCCCGCCGGTCTGATCGACCTCCAACAACACCGTGTCCCCGTCGCAGTCCAATCGCACCGAATGCACGTATTGGGTATGGCCCGACGTGGCTCCCTTGACCCACTGCTGTCCCCGGGAGCGCGAAAAATACGTTGCTTCACGGGTTGCCAGGGTGCGCGCCAACGCGTCGTCGTCCATCCAGGCGACCATCAGCACATCGCCGCTGTCCCGCTCCCGCGCCACCGCGGCGATCAAGCCGTCGCTATTGCGCTTGAGCCGGGCGGCTATCGCCGGATTCAGGCCGCTCATCGCACCACGATCCCTTCGGCCGCCATCGCCGCTTTCACCTGACCGATGGTCAGTTCCCGGAAGTGAAACACGCTCGCCGCCAGCACCGCATCAGCACCGGCATCGACCGCGGGGGCGAAATGCTCTACTGCGCCCGCTCCCCCGCTGGCGATCACCGGCACGCTCACCGCGGCACGCACCGCGCGCAACATCGGCAGGTCGAATCCGGCCTTGGTGCCGTCGGCGTCCATCGAGTTCAGCAAAATCTCCCCGACCCCGAGTTCGACACCACGCACCGCCCATTCGACCGCGTCGATACCGGTGCCGCAGCGACCACCGTGGGTGGTGACCTCCCACCCGGACGGCGTGGGGGCCGATCCGGCGGGAACCGTGCGGGCGTCGACCGACAGCACGATGCACTGGGAGCCGAATTGGCGGGCCAGTTCGGCCAGCAGTTCCGGGCGGGCTATCGCGGCGGTGTTCACCGACACCTTGTCGGCGCCGGCGCGCAACAGCACGTCGACGTCGGCCACGGTGCGCACCCCACCGCCGACGGTGAGCGGGATAAACACCTGATCAGCGGTGCGGGCGACCACCTCCAGCATGGTGGCCCGGCCCGATGACGACGCCGTGACGTCGAGAAAGGTCAGTTCGTCGGCACCCTCGGCGTCGTAGGCGGCGGCGAGTTCAACCGGGTCGCCGGCGTCCCGCAGGTTCGCGAAGTTGACCCCCTTGACGACCCGGCCGCCATCGACATCCAGGCATGGGATGACCCGCACCGCTACGTCACCGCCTTGGCCCATCTCAGTAGTCCTCCGGTGTGCCGACCACGCTCAGGATGTCAAGAATCTCGGTGTGCACTCCCGGTGCGGCGACCAGCGCCGAGTGCGATTGCGGCGTCCACGGGGCGCCGGCCAGGTCGGTGACGATCCCGCCGGCCGCGCGCACCAGTGCGACACCGGCGGCGTGGTCCCAGATGTGGTCGCCGAAGCTGATCGCCCCACCAAGGGTTCCGTCGGCGACATAGGCCAGGTCGATACCGGTGGCACCGTGCATCCGCGGCCGCGAGGTTACCCGGCTCAGACCCTCCAGCACCGAAAGTCGGTAGCGTCCGGGGAAGCGTCCCCGCCACTCGACGTTGAAAGTGCCGATCCCGAACAGCGAGTCGGCCAGCGTGGCCGGGTTCAGCTGCGGCTGCACCTGTTCGTTGCGGATCAGCGGGCCGCCCGCCACCGCGGTGTAGCGCTGGCCGGTGAACGGCAGCCAGGTCAGACCGGCCACCGGCTCACCGTCGCACAGCAGTCCCAGCAGGATCGCTGCCATCGGGGATCCGGCGGCGTAGTTGACCGTCCCGTCGATCGGGTCCAGCACCCATAACAGTGGTGAGTCGATCGGCGGACCACCGAATTCTTCGCCGTGCACTTCGATTCCGGTGGCAGACACCAGCGCATCGGTGATCTGACGTTCCAACGCCAGGTCTACTTCGGTGGCGAAATCATTGCCCCCCTTGCAAACTGCCGACCCGGCGCGGTGGCCGTCGACGAAGGGCGTCGCCGCGACGTCGAGGATCTTGGTCGCTTCGGCGACCAGCGCGTTCAGATCCGCGGTCTCCAGCGTCACGTCGGCGCCTTAGCCCTGCACCGCGGTGAGCGCCTGCGGCAGGGTGAATCGCCCCGCGTAGAGCGCTTTACCCACGATTGCTCCCTCGACCCCACGGTCCACCAGGGTGGAGATAGCCCGCAGATCGTCCAGGCTGGACACCCCGCCGGAGGCGATCACCGGTATGTCGGTGCGATCGGCAACCTCGCCGAGCAACTCCAGGTTGGGCCCGCCGAGGGTACCGTCCTTGGTCACGTCGGTGACCACGAAGCGTGAACATCCTTCTCGGTCAAGGCGTTCCAGCACGGGCCATAGTTCACCGCCGTCGGTCTCCCAGCCGCGCCCGCGCAGCCGATAGTTGCCGTCGACAATCTGCACGTCAAGTCCCACCGCGACCTGTTCGCCGTGGTCGGCGATCGCGCGGGCGCACCACTGCGGGTTCTCCAGTGCCGCCGTGCCCAGGTTGACCCGGGCGCATCCGGTGGCCAGCGCTGCCGCTAGCGACTCGTCGTCGCGGATACCACCGGACATTTCGACCTTCACGTCCAGTTGCCCGACCACATCGGCCAGCAATGCCCGGTTGGAGCCGCGACCGAACGCGGCATCCAGGTCGACCAGGTGAATCCACTCCGCGCCGTCCCGCTGCCAACCCAGCGCGGCGTCTAGCGCCGAGCCGTATTCGGTCTCGCTGCCGGCCTTGCCTTGGACCAGACGCACCGCGCGCCCGTCGACGACGTCGACGGCGGGCAACAGGATCAAGGTCTTGCTCATAGCTGTACTCACAATGCCTCCACCCAGTTGCTCAACAGCGTCGCCCCGGCATCCCCGCTCTTTTCGGGGTGAAACTGGGTGGCGGCCAACGGCCCGTCCTCGACAGCCGCCAGGAACGGTACCTGATGGGTTGCCTTGGTCACCAAAGCGTCGGGGCGGCCCTCCCAGTGCTGCGCGGCGTAGGAGTGCACGAAGTAAAACCGGGTGTCAGAGCCCAATCCGCGAAACAGCGTGCTGCCGGGAGCCGCGTCGACGACGTTCCAGCCCATGTGCGGGATCACCGGGGCGTCCAGTCGGGTGACCGCGCCCGGCCATTGGCCGCAGCCGGTGGTCGCAACCCCGAACTCCACGCCCCGGGTGAAAAGAATCTGCATCCCGACACACACCCCAAGCACCGGACGTCCGGCGTGCACCCGTTCGGCGATGATCTCGTCCCCGTGCACCTTGCGTAGGCCGGCCATGCACGCCGCGAACGCCCCGACACCCGGCACCACCAGGCCATCCGCGGCTGCGGCGGTATCGGCGTCGGCGGTCACCTCGACCGCCGCGCCGACCCGCTGCAAGGCACGCTGGGCTGAGCGCAGGTTCCCGGAGCCGTAGTCCAGGATGACCACCGATTTCACAGAGTGCCTTTGGTGGACGGCACCCCGGTCACCCGGGGGTCGAGTTCCACCGCCTGGCGCAGCGCACGGGCAACGGCCTTGTACTGGGCCTCGGTGATGTGGTGCGGGTCGCGCCCGTAGAGCACCCGCACATGCAGCGCGATGCGGGCATTGGACGCCAGGGTTTCGAACACGTGGCGGTTGATAACCGTGTGGTACGGCGTCTGCGAGCCGGCGATCGTGGTGTGCACCAGGTGGTCCGGCTCGCCGGTGTGCACGCAGTAGGGCCGCCCGGACACGTCGACGGCGGCGTGCGCCAGCGTTTCGTCCATGGGAATGAACGCATCTCCGAACCGGCGGATGCCCGTTTTGTCGCCCAGCGCCTCGCCCAGGGCCTGCCCGAGCACGATCGCGGTGTCCTCGACGGTGTGGTGTGCCTCGATCTCGACGTCACCGCGCGCGCGCACCGTCAGGTCGAAGCTGGCGTGGCTGCCCAGCGCGGTCAACATGTGGTCGTAGAACGGCACCCCGGTGTCGATATCGACGATGCCGGTGCCGTCGAGGTCGAGTTCGACGGTGATCTCGGATTCGCGGGTGGTGCGTTCCACCCGGGCACGGCGACTGCCGGTCATGAGGCTCCTAATGGTCGGTGGCGGGCGAGTTCGGTGGCCGCAAGGCGTTCGCTCGCGGCGAGTAGCGCGTCGTTCTCCGCCGGCAATCCGGTGGTGGCCCGCAGGTATCCGTCGATGCCGACATCGCGGATCAGGATGCCGGCGTCCAGATACCGTTGCCAGGTGGCGGGAGCGTCGGCGAACCGGCCGAACAACACAAAATTGGCGTCGCTGGGGATAACCCGAAATCCCATGGCCCGCAGCGCTGCGCAGACCCGTTCCCGCTCGGCGACGAGCTTTGCGACGCTGCCCAGGGTCTCGTCGGCGTGACGCAGCGCGGCCCGTGCTGCGGCCTGGGTGAGCGCAGACAGGTGATACGGCAACCGCACCAGCAGCATCGCGTCGATCACCGCGGGGGCGGCGATCAGGTATCCGAGCCGGCCGCCGGCGAACGCAAACGCCTTGCTCATGGTACGGGTGACTATCAGCTTTGCCGGGTAATCGGCGATCAGCCCGATCGCGCTGGGCTGCGAAGAGAATTCGCCGTAGGCCTCGTCCACAATCACAATCCCTGGTGCGACATCGAGCAGAGTGCGCAGTTCATCGAGTGAAATACTCTGCCCGGAAGGGTTGTTCGGGCTGGCAACGAAGACCACATCGGGATTGAGGTCGGTGATGGCCGAGACGGCGACAGCGACGTCCAGGCCGAAGTCGCCGGCCCGGTTCGCAGCCAACCACTGGGTCTGGGTGCCGTCGGAGATGATCGGGTGCATCGAATACGACGGGACGAATCCGATCGCGCTGCGGCCCGGCCCGCCGAACGCCTGCAGCAGTTGCTGCAGAATCTCGTTGGAGCCGTTGGCCGCCCACACATTCTGGGCACCCACGCCGACGCCGATCTGGGCGGACAGATACCGGGACAGGTCGGTGCGCAATGCCACCGCGTCGCGGTCGGGATAGCGGTGCAGATCGGCCGCGGCGTCGCGCACCGAGCGCGCGACGTCATCGATCAGCGCCGCACTCGGCGGGTGCGGATTCTCGTTGGTATTCAGCCGCACCGGCACCGTTAATTGCGGTGCGCCGTAGGGCGACTTGCCGCGCAGGTCATCGCGCAGCGGCAAATCCGCCAACGTGATGTCGGCTCCGGGGCTTGTCATGATTCGAACCTCCGCCGGACCGCTTCGCCGTGCGACGGCAGGTCCTCGGCATCGGCCAGCGCGATCACATGTCCACTGACATCTTTGAGGGCGGCCTCGGTGTAGTCGACGACGTGGATTCCGCGCAGGAAGGTCTGCACGGACAATCCGCTGGAGTGCCGCGCACTGCCCGCCGTGGGCAACACGTGGTTGGATCCGGCGCAGTAGTCACCGAGGCTGACCGGCGCATATGGGCCAACGAAAATTGCTCCCGCCGAACGGATTCGGTCTGCTACGGCGGCCGCGTCGGCGGTCTGGATTTCCAGGTGTTCGGCGGCGTAAGCATTGACCACCCGGATACCGGCGTCGACGTCGTCGACCAGGACGATCGCCGATTGGCGGCCTGTCAGCGCCGTGGTTACCCGCTGGCGGTGCACGGTGGTTTCCAGTTGGATTCGCACTTCACGATCGGTGGCGTCGGCCAGCTCGGAACTGGGGGTGACCAGCACGCTGGCGGCCATTTCATCGTGCTCGGCCTGGCTGATCAGGTCGGCAGCGACATGCGCCGGATCGGCGGTGTGATCGGCGAGTATCGCGATCTCGGTGGGACCCGCTTCGGCATCGATACCAACCTGCGAACGGCACAGCCGTTTGGCGGCGGTGACGTAGATGTTGCCGGGTCCGGTGATCATGTCGACGGGGGTGAGCTCGGCGCCGCGCCCGTCTGTCTCCGTCGTGTCGGTGCCGCCGTAGGTGAGCAGCGCGACGGCCTGCGCGCCGCCGACCGCCCACACCTCCTCCACACCGAGCAGCTCGGCCGCGGCCAGGATCGTGGGGTGCGGGAGCCCGCCGAAGTCCGCCTGCGGGGGCGAGCAGACGACGAGCGAGCCGACTCCCGCCGCCTGCGCGGGCACCACGTTCATCACGACGGACGACGGGTAGACGGCGTTGCCGCCGGGCACATACAGGCCGACACGGTCCACTGGCACCCAGCGCTCGGTGACGACGCCACCGGGGACGACCTGCGTGACGGTGTCGGTGCGCCGCTGCGCCGCGTGCACGATGCGGGTGCGCTCGATCGCGGTCTCCAGAGCCTCGCGAACCTTGGGGTCCAACTCGGCGAGAGCGCGGGCGAGCTCGGCGCGGGGCACGCGGATGCTGGCCGGCCGGACGCGGTCGAACTTCTCGCTGAGCTCGAGGGCCGCCTCGACGCCGCGGGTGCGGATCGCGTCGACCACAGGCTGCACTTGATGGAGCACC
>JBDTEP010000146.1:0-3737 GCA_039922455.1 Mycobacterium sp.
CTCGGCGATCTCGAATTCCTTGATGACGCTGCGCCACATCTTCGGCCGCGAGCCCACCCAGCGCATCCGCACGCCCATCGCGTTGAGGTTCTCCCGGCGGCGGCGCACCACCTCACGGTTGAAGCCCATCAGGAACCGGACCTCCTCGGCGGAGCGCTTCCAGTTCTCGGTGGAGAACGCATACCCCGTCAGCCACTTGATGCCCAGTTCGATTGCGCCGCAGGTGATGTCGATCAGCACCGCCTCGCCCATCTTGTGTCCCTCGGTGCGGCCCAGTCCGCGTTGAGTGGCCCAGCGGCCGTTGCCGTCCATCACCACAGCGACGTGATTGGGTAGCGCGTCGGCCGGAATCTGCGGGGCGACGGCTTTAGAGGTGTGTTGCGGCGGACGGCACGGCCCCCCGCCCGGCGGAGACGGTAGCTGCGGAAAGACCACCGGCCAGGTGGACTTGTCCGGGAACATCGGATAGTCGTCGGGCGCCGCGGGCAGCTGCGGGAAGGCAGCCTTCCGGCCAGCCCGATTCAACGCCATGGGCCCCATCCTGCCCGAGCCGTATGGTGCCGCCCGCAGCGACCGCGCATTCGCCGTGGCTTACCCGCTATGACCTGCGCCCAGGTCCATCGCGACGAAGTCCAGTCGCCACAGGCTTTCGAAGAACCTGCGGCCGAACTTCTCCAGGTCGGCCGCACTCGCGCGGGACGGCCCGGTGGCTTGCGCCAGGTTCGCGGCGATCTCGCGAATACTCCTGCGACCATCGATGCTCTGGACGAACGGCAGCTGTGCCGGGTTCAGCGGCATGCGCCAACCCGGCCGGACGATCTCATTGCCGTTGAGGCCGCACTTGAAACGGAACAACGGCACATAGTCGAGGCTTTCGGCCGTCGAGAAGTCGACCACGTAACTGTTCTTCGGCCGGTCGGGACGGCACGCCAAGAAGAAGTGCCGCGCGTTCAAAGTGTGAATGCGCTCCATGACCGACCAGATCTTGGCCTCGGGCAGCGCGTTCACCGCGTCGTAGAAACTGCTCGACGGCCCGGACACGTCGTGGGCGTAGTACGGCGCCTTGAGCAACCAGCCCTGGAAGTCGAGCCCGGCCGAGTTGGCCAGCTCGATGCAGCCGTCGACGTCGTAACTCTTCTGCCGACCGTGCAGGAACGTGTCCACCAGACCCGAGTCCGTGGTCAGGTCCTGGGCAATCTTGAGGTACGGCCGGACGGGGTGTTCCGGGGAGAGCATCCGGACCGCCTCCCGAACCGTCTGGATCGACGCGTCGTTCTGCTCCAACCCCAGGTCCTGGAAGACCGACTCGAGGATCTCGATCCCGATCCGGCCGTAGCGCGCGTAGACCATGATGCCGGCGACACCGTCGGGTCGCAGGCAGTCCGCGACCGCCTTCATACCCACCTTCGGGTCGGCCATGTGGTGCAGCACCCCGGTCGACACCGCCAGGTCGAAGTCGAGGCCCAGCGTGGACAGCTCCTCGATCGGGAGCTGGTGCAGCTCCAGATTCCACAGCCCGTGCTTGTCCTTGAGGTACTGCTGATGCCCCAGCGATGCCTGACTGATATCGACGGCCACCACCCTGGCCTTGGGATTGTTATAGGCGAATACCGCCGCCTGGTTGGTGCCGCAGCCCGCGATCAGGATGTCGAGGTCCGGCCGGTATTCCTTGTCCGGCCACAGCACTCGGTGCGCATGGCTCGGGTCGAACCACTCCCAGTTACCGGCTGACCACGCCTGCAGGTCGCGGATGGGCGGCGGATATGTCCACCGCTCGTACTGCCGGGAGACGATGTCAGCGCGTGGGTTCTCGGTCACTTCTTTGTGGCTCCTTATTGCATTGACCCCCCAGTGATCGGGTCAGACTCTAGTTGTGGGGCTGATTCGGCTGGTGCGCCGGGCGTTACTCACATCGGAGCGGAGCGCCGAACGCGTGGTATTGGTGGTGCTGACTGACTCAGCCGGCGCGCCCGGATTGGCCGGGCTGGCCGGGTTGACCGGGTTGACCGGGCTGGCCGGGCGTTCCACCCGATCCGGGTAAGCCGCCTGCACCACCGGCACCGCCCGCACCGGGTTGGCCACCGGGACCTGACCCACCACCGGCGCCGCCGTGTCCGCCGGCACCGCCATGACCACCCATGCCGCCCTTACCGCCCGCGCCGCCCTTACCTCCCGTGCCGCCGTGACCTCCCCCGCCGCCCTTGCCGCCGGCGCCCGGGGCGCCGTCAGCGCCATCGGCTCCGTCAGCGCCATCGCCGCCGGGTGCGTGTGCCGCGAGCGGCGTCATGATCCCGATACCCAGGCCGGATGGGAAGCCCGCCTGCGCCACCGGGGTCACCGCTGGGATCATTCCCGCGACCAGCACGGCGCCCGCAGCAGCCCCGAAACCGGCCATATATCGCGGCGCGGTGTCGAGCGCCCAGCGCCCCCACCCGGTGTCGTGAATCATTCGGCCTGCCTTCCTAATTCAAACTGAGGTTCGTGAAGTCGCACCAGCCTACCGCTGCGATACCGACAGTCCACCGAAACGGACACAATTGCCAGGTCGATGCCCGGTGCGGTCAGCCGTCGCTGCCGGTGGCCTTGCACCCAACCCCAGCCTCTGCATCCGGCCCCACGTCGTGTCCGGCCACTGCCCGCTGGGCACGTTCCACCAGCGGCAACGTTCGCAGTCGACGCTCCAGGTGCCACTGCAGATGGGCGGCCACCAATCCGCTGGCGTGGCTGCGGTGCGCCGACGTCGAAGCCTGCGCAACCTCCCAGTCCCCGTCGTGCAGCGCCGACATCAGATCCACCACGCCCAGCGGCGGGGTGGTCGCACCGGCCGGGCGGCAGTGCGGGCAGACGCTGCCGCCGGCGGCGATATGAAACGCCCGGTGCGGCCCGGGAGTCGCGCAGCGGGCGCACTCGGTCAGTGCCGGTGCCCACCCGGCCACCGACATGGCACGCAGCAGATAGGCGTCCAGCACCAGCTCGCGAGGGCGGTTACCGTCGGCCACCGCCCGCAGCGCGCCGACCGTGAGCCGGTGCAGCGCCGTCGCCGGGGCACGCTCGGTACCGGCGAGCCGCTCAGCGGTCTCCAGCATCACGCACGCACAGGTGTAGCGGCCGTAATCGCTGACGATGTCGCTGGCGAACGAATCCACCGACACCACCTGGGTGACGATGTCGAGGTTGCGGCCCGGATGCAGCTGCACGTCGATGTGGGCGAACGGCTCCAGTCGGGCGCCGAACTTACTGCGGGTACGCCGAACTCCCTTGGCCACCGCGCGGACCAGCCCGTGGTCGCGGGTGAGCAGGGTGACAATCCGGTCGGCTTCGCCGAGCTTGTGCTGGCGCAGCACCACCGCTCGGTCTCGGTACAGCCGCATCGCACCAGTTTCGCACTGCACCGGAAGCGTTTCGAGGACGGCCACCGGCGTGGCACGCCGATAGTCTCGTCATTGATGGTTTATCCGCCCGCGGCGTCCGGCAGCCGCTTCCCCACCGTGACCGACCAGCTCTACCAGTTGGCCAGCGGCGAGGTGACCTCCGTCGAACTGGTTCGCCGAGCCCTGCGGGGCATCAATGCCAGCCAATCCACGCTGAACGCCTTCCGAGTGGTGTTCACCGAGTCAGCGTTGGTCGGTGCCGCCGAAGCCGACCGGCGCCGGGCCGCCGGCCACCGCGCCCCGCTACTGGGCATCCCGATCGCGATCAAAGACGACACCGACATCGCGGGTATCCCCACCTCGTTC
>JBDTEP010000147.1:0-10538 GCA_039922455.1 Mycobacterium sp.
GCCTGGCCCTGGTCCAGCAGCTTGCGGAACATCTCCACACCGGTGACGGTGGTCTTGGTCGTGGTGGTCTTGATGCCAACGATCTCGACCTCCTCGTTGACGTTGACCACACCGCGCTCCACACGGCCGGTGACGACCGTGCCACGGCCGGTGATGGTGAAGACATCCTCGACCGGCATCAGGAACGGCTTCTCGGTGTCACGCACCGGGTCCGGGACGGACTCGTCGACGGCGTCCATCAGATCCTCGACGGACTTGACCCACTTCTCGTCACCCTCGAGCGCCTTGAGAGCCGACACGCGGATCACCGGGGCGTCCTCGTCGAACTCCTGGGCAGCCAGCAGCTCGCGGACCTCCATCTCGACGAGCTCGAGGAGCTCCTCGTCGTCGACCATGTCCGACTTGTTCAGCGCCACCAGGATGTATGGCACGCCGACCTGGCGGGCCAGCAGCACGTGCTCGCGGGTCTGCGGCATCGGGCCGTCGGTGGCGGCGACCACCAAGATCGCGCCGTCCATCTGGGCGGCACCGGTGATCATGTTCTTGATGTAGTCGGCGTGGCCCGGCGCGTCGACGTGGGCGTAGTGCCGCTTCTCGGTCTGGTACTCCACGTGGGAGATGTTGATGGTGATGCCGCGCTGGCGCTCCTCGGGAGCGTTGTCGATCTGATCGAATGCACGCGACTCGTTGAGGGTCGGGTACTTGTCGTGCAGAACCTTAGTGATAGCCGCGGTCAGCGTGGTCTTGCCGTGGTCAACGTGACCGATGGTCCCGATGTTGACGTGCGGCTTCGTCCGCTCGAACTTCGCCTTCGCCACTTCTATGTCCTCCTGGACTTGTTGGTGCTGGGTTACAGCAGGTTTGATCTGTTTAGTTTGTGCCACCGTAGCGGCCCGGGCGGGTAGCTACTTACTCGCCCGTTGCCTTCGCCGACGGGCCTACTCGCCCGTCGCCTTCGCTGAGCCCACAGCTCCGCTCCGTGCTCGTGAACTCGCGCTGGCGCGCTCCCTCACTCGCCCGTCGCCTTCGCGATGATCTCCTTCGCCACCTGCGCCGGAACTTCGGCGTAGGAGTCGAACACCATGGAGTAGTTCGCCCGGCCCTGGGTCTTCGACCGGAGGTCTCCGACGTAACCGAACATCTCCGACAGCGGCACCTGCGCCTTCACGACGCGCGCACCGCTGCGCTCCTCCATGGCCTGGATCTGACCACGGCGGGAGTTCAGGTCGCCGATCACATCGCCCATGTAGTCCTCGGGCGTGGTGACCTCCACGGCCATGATCGGTTCCAGAATCACCGGCTGCGCTTGTGCCGCAGCCTTTTTCATTGCTTGAGAGCCGGCCACCTTGAACGCCATCTCCGAGGAGTCGACGTCGTGGTAGGCACCGTCGAGCAGGGTGAGCTTCACGTTCACCAGCGGGTAGCCGGCCAGCACGCCGTACTGCATGGCGTCCTGCGCACCGGCATCCACGGCGGGGATGTATTCCCGCGGGATGCGGCCGCCGGTGACCTTGTTGTCGAACTCGTAGGTCGCACCGTCCTCGCCGCTGAACGGCTCCAAAGCGATGAGGACCTTGGCGAACTGGCCCGAGCCCCCGGTCTGCTTCTTGTGGGTGTACTCGACCTTCTCCACCTTGCGGCGGATCGTCTCTTTGTACGCCACCTGCGGCTTGCCGACGTTGGCCTCGACCTTGAACTCGCGACGCATCCGGTCGACCAGGATGTCCAGGTGCAGCTCGCCCATCCCGCCGATCACGGTCTGGCCGGTCTCGGAGTCCTGATGCACCTTGAAGGTGGGGTCCTCTTCGGCCAGCTTCTGGATGGCCAGGCTCAGCTTCTCCTGGTCGCTCTTGGTCTTCGGCTCGATGGCCACCTCGATGACCGGGGCCGGGAACGTCATCGACTCCAGCACGATCTGCTTGCTCGGGTCGCAGAGCGTGTCGCCGGTGGTGGTGTCCTTCAGCCCGATCATCGCGTAGATGTGGCCGGCGGAGGCCGATTCGACCGGGTTCTCCTTGTTGGAGTGCATCTGGAACAGCTTGCCCAGCCGCTCCTTCTTGCCCTTGGTCGAGTTGACCACCTGGGTGCCGGACTCCACATGGCCGGAGTACACCCGCACGTAGGTCAGCTTGCCGAAGAACGGGTGCACCGCGATCTTGAACGCCAGCGCCGAGAACGGCTCGTCGATGCTGGGCTTGCGGGTGATGAGCTCTTCTTCCTTGCCGGGCACGTGGCCCTCCACCGACTCCACATCCAGCGGCGACGGCAGGTAGTCGATCACCGCGTCCAGCATCGGCTGGACGCCCTTGTTCTTGAACGCGCTGCCGCACAGCACCGGGTAGAGCTCCGAGGTGACGGTCAGCTTGCGGATGCCGCCCTTGATCTCCTCGACCGAGAGCTCTTCGCCGCCGAAATACTTCTCCAGCAGCGCCTCGTCGGTCTCGGCGACAGCCTCCAGCAGGGCAGTCCGGTACTCGGCGGCCTTGTCGGCCAGGTCGGCCGGGATCTCGATGGTCTCGTAGGTCTCACCGAGCTTGGTCTCGCCGCGCCACACCTTGGCGTTCATCTCGACCAGGTCGATGATGCCCTCGAAGTCGTTCTCCGCGCCGATCGGCAGCTGGATCACCAGCGGACGCGCGCCCAACCGCTCTTCGATGGTGCGCACGGTGAAGTAGAAGTCCGCGCCCAGCTTGTCCATCTTGTTGACGAAGCAGATCCGCGGTACGTCGTACTTGTCGGCCTGCCGCCACACCTGCTCGGACTGCGGCTCCACGCCCTCCTTGCCGTCGAACACGGCGACGGCGCCATCAAGAACACGCAGGGACCGCTCCACCTCGACGGTGAAGTCGACGTGGCCCGGGGTGTCAATGATGTTGATCTGGTTGTTGTTCCAGAAACAGGTCACCGCGGCGGAGGTGATGGTGATGCCGCGTTCCTGCTCCTGCTCCATCCAGTCGGTGGTGGAGGCACCGTCGTGCGTCTCACCGATCTTGTAGTTGACCCCTGTGTAGTACAGGATCCGCTCGGTCGTTGTCGTCTTACCGGCATCGATGTGCGCCATGATGCCGATGTTGCGGACCTTGTTCAGGTCGGTGAGCACGTCCTGTGCCACAGCAGTCTTCCCACTCTTTCGATAACTGAAATTGTTCGTCGTCGCCGGGGCCGGCTCCATTGATCGGAGCGCGGGCCCGACCTACCAGCGGTAGTGCGCGAAAGCCCGGTTCGCCTCGGCCATCTTGTGGGTGTCCTCGCGTCGCTTGACGGCGGCCCCCAGTCCGTTGCTGGCGTCCATGATCTCGTTGGCCAGCCGCTCGATCATGGTCTTCTCCCGGCGTGCCTTCGAGAAGCTGACCAGCCAGCGCAGCGCCAGCGTGGTCGAACGCTCGGGGCGCACCTCCACGGGAACCTGATAGGTGGCACCACCGACGCGGCGGCTGCGCACCTCCAAGGCCGGCTTCACGTTGTCCAGCGCGCGCTTGAGCGTCACCACCGGGTCGGTGCCGGTCTTGTCGCGGGCCTGCTCGAGCGCACCGTAGACGATGCGTTCGGCCAGTGACTTCTTGCCGTCCATCAGAATCTTGTTGACCAGCTGGGTGACCAGCTGCGACCCGTAGACCGGGTCGGAAACCAGGGGACGCTTGGGAGCGGGACCCTTGCGCGGCATTAGCTCTTCTCCTTCTTGGCGCCGTAGCGGCTACGAGCCTGCTTACGGCTCTTGACGCCTTGGGTGTCCAGCGCGCCGCGGATGATCTTGTAGCGCACACCCGGCAGGTCCTTCACCCGGCCACCACGCACCAGCACCATCGAGTGCTCCTGCAGGTTGTGACCCTCGCCCGGAATGTAGGCGGTCACCTCCACCTGACTGGTCAGCTTGACGCGCGCCACCTTGCGAAGCGCCGAGTTCGGCTTCTTCGGGGTGGTGGTGTACACGCGGGTGCACACGCCCCGACGCTGCGGGCTGCCCTTGAGGGCCGCGGTCTTGACCTTGGCGACCTTGTCGCGGCGGCCCTTGCGGACCAGCTGCTGAATGGTTGGCATCTACCGGCTTCCTGTATCGCTGTTCAAAACTCTCGTAAATCTTCAGTCCTGCGCCCCACAGCTATGCCGCGGTCGGGCGTGTCGCATGGGCCCGCCGCGGATCTCTCCGTTGCATAATGGACACACGAATTGGGCCCGACGCGCGCGTTATGTCACCAAACGCGCCTATGTGGCCAGGCACGAGCCACCACAATACCCGGCTGGACTCCGGCAGGTCAAAGCGCGTCGGCGCGACCCCTCCGGCCCCCACCGCGACTAACCGGCGCGACTGTTCATCCCCGCGGCCAGCCGGCGCACCATGTCGGCGAATACCGCCTCGGTGTCGACGTCATCCATCACCCCGGTCATCTCCAACAGGACGAAACCGTGCATCGCCGCCCAGAACTCCAGGGCCACGTAAAACGCCCGGTCACCGTCGAGTCCGTAGGCCGCCAGCACCTCGATCACCGGGGCGGCGGCGCGGGTGGCCGCGGCGGTGTACTCCGGGTCCTCGCCACCCAGCGGCATCCGGGTGAACGCCGAATAGCGGCCCGGGTGGTGGTGGGCGTAGCTGCGGTAGGCACCGGCCATCGCCAGCACCGCGTCGTCGCCGGCGCGGCCCTTGCCGACCTGGGTCAACATCTCCAGGAGGTCGTTGATGACCCGCATTCGCATCGCCCGGCGCAGGTCACTGAGACTGTCCACGTGGTTGTACAACGACGGGCCCTTGGTGCCCAGCTGGTTGGCCAACGCGTTGATGGTCAGGGCGTCCCAGCCCTCGCGGTCCAGGAAGTTCAGGGCGGCGTTGACGATCACTTCGCGGCTCAGCTTGACCGGACGCGCCCCCGATTTGCCGTTGGCACGCGACCGCCCGCCCGCCGCCGGCGGATCTGGTCGAGCTGGCATGGCGTTCGTCCTTCGAAAGGGTGCGGGCGGGACTGGAGTCAGCAACGAACTCTAATCGACGGATAAATGGGGGAACCCGAGTACGGCCGAGCCGGCGCGACGTAGGCTTCCCCGCAGTTGTGTCCGGCGAGAGGGGTCTGCAGATGAAATGGACCGCGCTGGGTGCTGTGCTGCTGTGTTTCGCGGCCGGTCCGATGGGTGGCACACCGAATGCGGACGCCGTGCCCGGCGACATCCACATCTACGGGGTGCACGAGACGCGCACCCTGGACTGCAACGGCGGCACCCTGTTCCTCAATGGCGTGAATCTCACCGTCCACGCCTTCGGGAGCTGCTGGGCGGTGACCATGCAGGGCTCGCAGAACACCGTCATCGCCGACACCATCGTCAACGACGTCACGGTCTACGGCTACGACCAGACCGTCTACTACCACAATGGCGACCCATTCCTGTTCGACCGCGGGCGTGAGCTGGGAATGACCAACCGGCTCCAACGCGTACCGGCGTGACTCGCTGTTACAGCCGAAGTCCCTGGTCAGTTCTGCTAGCCGGTGCCGCATTGCTGACGGTGGGCGTCGTGTCGGCCGGCTGCGAGGCGGAGTCGGCCCCCAAACCCGCCCGGACCACCAAGAACTATGACGGGCGATTCGCCAACACGATCAACTACGAGTCGTTCGGGACGACATCGCAAGTGGACTGCGCCGACGGCAAATCGCTGAACGTGGCCGGGTCGAACAACAGATTGACCGTCCACGGCCGCTGCGAGTCGGTGACCATCCTCGGCGCCGACAACCGGATCGCCATCGAACGTGTCGACAAGTCACTGACGATCAGCGGGCTCAACAATTCCGTCGCCTACCGCAGCGGTGACCCGACGGTCGACGATCGCGGGTCGGGCAATACCGTTGCCGACCGGCGCTGATCGGCGCCCGACTCCGGCTATAGTTCGGCTTTGGCGCCGTGCCGGCCGGCGCCGCCGGCAAACCGGCCCGCCCCGGCCAGCGCTTCGTGGGCCACCCGCTCGATGCTGTCGAATTCCTGGTCCAGCGCGTGGGATTCGGTCAGTCCCCACTGCCGCAGCGCCGACAACCGATCCGAGCGCAGGCAGCCCTGCGGCAGCGCGGCGAGTTCCACGGCCAGCTGCTCGGCGGCCCGGCGGGCGTCGCCCTTGGGCACCACCCGGTTAGCCAGTCCGATAGCGTGCGCCTCCTCGGCGTCCACCGACCGGCCGGTGAGGATCATGTCCATGGCGCGGCTGTGGCCGATCAACCGGGGCAGTCGCACCGTGCCGCCGTCGATGAGCGGTACCCCCCAGCGCCGGCAGAACACCCCGAACACCGCGTCGGCCTCGACGACCCGCAGGTCACACCACAGGGCCAACTCCAGACCGCCGGCCACGGCGTAGCCGCTCACCGCGGCGATCACCGGCTTGGACAGCACCATCCGGGTCGGGCCCATCGGCCCCGGCCCGTCGCGGTGTGCCGGGTTGGCGTCGACGGTGCCGAGCGCCTTGAGATCGGCTCCTGCGCAAAAGGTTTCGTTATCTCCCCACAGCACCGCCACTGAGGCGGTGTCGTCGCGGTCGAATTCGTCGAAGGACTGATACAGCGCGGCGGCGGTCGGCCCGTCGACGGCATTGCGCGCCTGCGGCCGGTTCAGGATCACCGTGGTCACCGCGCCGTTACGTTCCACCCGCACTGAGTCGTTCGGGTCGGTCATGGCACCTCCGCCTCATTACCCACATCGCGGCGCGACGCCAGTTCGTCGGCGAAGTCAGCGTACCGACTGCGGAGCCGCTCCCCCGGCCAGTCGGGCGGGAGCAGTTCGGGCGGCAGCACCGGGTCGCGGCGCAAGTGGCGGACCATGGCCGCGGCGACGGTGAAGCGGCCGGGCACGTCGGCGGCATCAGCCATCGCGGTGAGCAACTCGTGGCCAGTGTCTGACCACCCGGTCAAATCCCACAGCTTCCCGACCAGTTCCGCTGGTTGTTTGTCACGCGCGGTGAGCAGCCGGGTGTAGGCGACGAGGTCAGCACCGAGTTCGATGTTGATGTTGTCGGGACGCATCCAAATCCCTTCGCGCAGTTCAGCGAATCGCTGATCGGTCAGTTCGGCTCGCATGGCGGCTCGGGTTCGGGCGTCGCTTCCGATGCTGGTAATGACCACCGCAAGCCAGTCGCCCCGCCAGGGTCGGGTACGTGGATTCAGCGCCGCGTCCTGTCGGCGCTGCCGGTCCAACAGGCGGCCGGAGAGCCCGTAGCCGTCGACGGAGCGGATCAGGTCCCCGGCGGCGACCATTCGGGTCAGCGCCACTCGCATAGCGGTTTCCTTGATCCCGAAACCCGCTGTTAGCCTGAGCAATTCAGCCGGGCTGGCCGAAGCGGGATGGGCTCCCAGCAGCAGTGACAACACCACTGACCGGGCGGTCAGCCGAACTGGCGCGCCGTGCATCTGCCGACTCCCTAGACCCCGGAGGTATTTCGGCCGTGGTCGCCGTACGGCTCGTCGCGGTGACGCACCGCTTCGCGGAACCCGTTCGCCACCGCGTCGGCGACGAACGCGTGCCCCTCCGGGGTGTGCCGCGCCACCCCGTCGAACACGGTGCTGACCATCGTGCTGGTGGCCACCCCCTGTTGCAGCAGCGCGGTGTTGAGCGCCAGTTTGGTCATGATCAACTGGTTGACCGGCATCGCGGCGATGCGGGCCACCAAGCGTTCGGTGCGCTCTTCGAGGTCCGCCGGATCGGGGGCCTCGATGGCCAAGCCCCATTCGGCGGCTTGGGCGCCAGAGATGCAATCGCCGGTCAGCAGTAGGCGTTTGGCGCGCTGGTCGCCGAGCCGGTGTGCCCACAATCCGGCTGCCGGCACCCCCCAAACCCGGGTCGGCGGGTAGCCGATCTTGGCGTCGGACGCCGCGATCACCTGGTCGGCGTGCAACGCGATGTCGGTGCCACCGGCCACGCAGTAACCATGGATCTTGACCACGGTCGGCTTGTCAGCGTGCATCAGCGAGGCGAATCCGCGGACGAAGCGGCTCATCATCTGGTAGTCGATCATCGGATCCCAAGGCTGATCCGGGCGGTGGTTGAGCGCCTGGGTTTTGCCGTCGAGCACCGAGCCCCGGTAGTTCTCACCGCCCGCCGACGCCGAACCCTCGGCGTAGGCGCCCAGGTCGAAGCCCGCACAGAATCCCTCGCCGCGGCCCGACACCAGGATCACGTGCACGTTCGGGTCCAGGTCGGCCCGCTCCACCAGGGCCGACAATTCCAGTGGCGTGTCGGCGGTGATCGCGTTGCCCTTCTCGGGGCGGTTGAACGTGATCCGGGCGATGCGGTCGGTGACCTCGTAGGTCATTGTCCGTAGGTTGTCGAACTCCACCGGGGCGATGTGGTGACGCATGATGTCGCCTTTCCTCACCCTTTATGACGCTTTTACGATGGCGCGCTCGATGATCGGCGCCAGGTCCAGGCCGGCCGGGAGGGTGCCGAACGCCCCGCCCCCCTGGCCGCCGAACCTGGTCGCCAAGAACGCCTCGGCGACAGCCGGGTGTCCGTGCCGCACCAGTTGCGCGCCCTGCAGCGACAGGCAGATGTCCTCGGCGATCTTGCGGGCCCGGTACTGCGCGGCGTCGATGCCGCCGAGACCGGCCAGTGTCGCCTTGAGGGCGTCGACGTGGGCACCCAGCCGGCGGTCCTGTCCGGCGGGACCGGCCAGTTCGTCGAAGAGCACCGCCACCGAGTCGGGCTGGGTTGCCAGCGCCCGCAGCGTGTCCAGGGCGCTGACATTGCCCGAGCCCTCCCAGATGCCCATCAACGGGGCCTCCCGGTACAGCCGCGGCATCAACGAGTCCTCGATGTAGCCGTTGCCGCCCAAGCATTCCATCGCCTCGGCGGCGTGCGGGGTGGCCCGCTTGCACACCCAGTACTTGGTGGCCGCCAGGCCGATCCGGCGCAGCAGCGCCTCTTGGTCATCACCGTGGATCGCGCGATCGGTGGCACCGGCCATCCGCATCGTCACCATGGTTGCCGCCTCGGCCTCCACCGCCAGGTCGGCCAGCACGTTGCGCATCAGCGGTTGGTCAATCAGGTAGGCGCCGAACGCCTTTCGGTGCGCAGCGTGGTGGGCGGCGCGGACCAAGCCCATCCGCATGCTGGTGGCGCTGCCCAGCGCACAGTCCAGCCGGGTGAGGTTGACCATCTCGATGATGACCGAGACGCCGCGGCCCTCCTCGCCCACCAGCCAAGCGGTGGCGCCGTCGTACTCGACCTCGCTGGAGGCGTTCGCGTGGTTACCGAGCTTGTCCTTGAGCCGCTGCAGCCGCATCCGGTTGCGGGTGCCGTCGGGCAATACCCGCGGCAGGAAGAAACAGGTCAAGCCGCCGGGCGCCTGGGCCAGCACCAGGAACACGTCGCACATCGGTGCGGAGGTGAACCATTTGTGCCCGGTCAGGCTGTAGCTGCCGTCGGCGTTCGGGACCGCCTGGGTGGTGCCGGCGCGCACGTCGGATCCGCCCTGCTTCTCGGTCATCGACATACCCGCGGTCAGACCGGCCTTGGTGGTCGGCACCTTCAGGTCGGGGTCGTAGACCCGGCTGGTCAGCAGCGGCTCGTAGGTCTTCGCCAGTTCCGGGTTGTGACGCAGTGCCGGCACGATCGCGTACGTCATCGAGATCGGGCACATGTGGCCGGGCTCGGCGGTCCACACCCCGGTCGCCGCGGCGCGGACGACATGCGCGCCGGGGCGTTCGTCGGCCCACGGGGCGGCGTGTAGGCCGTGGGCGACCGCGGTGCGCATCAACTCGTGGTAGGCGGGGTCGTACTCGACTTCGTCGATGCGGTTGCCGACGACGTCGTGGGTGTGCAGCACCGGCCGGTTGCGATCGGCCAGCTCACCCCAGCGTTGGGTCTGTTTCGACCCGCAGATGGCTCCGAGGTCGGTAACCTCGTCGACGCCCCACTGGCCGCCCTCGCGAATCAGCGCCTCGATGAGGACCGGTGACGCCGCCGGGTTGTAACCCTCCAGCGGAGGGACCTGGTTGGTGACGATATGCGTGTCGGCCATAGTCGACTATTACAGTTTTTCGACGCTTGCACAAGTAGTTGTAATTGCGCGATCTTCGAATGTACAACGACGGCCACGGCCCGAGGTCGGGAGGTTCCAGGCCGTGACCGCCGTCGGCTTTGGGATACGCGCTAGGGGTTACCGCTCCCCGCCGCACCGTTGGATCCGGAAGCGCTGAGACCGGCTGCAGTGCGCCGGTGCCGATCATTCATGCTGCGGAACCCTCTCAACCCTGGAGCCATTGCGTGAGCCGTTTTAGCGGCTTCGCCTGAGGTAATTATTAGCACGTTACCAACTGATTGTCATTAGTTTGAACTATTTTCATTCGTTTTAGATGGTTAGGCGGGCAAATTTAGCCGTCCGGTCTCGGGCGGTCGGGGCTGCGGAGTGGCGCCCAAGTCGGCTGTCGCCGACGAAGAGTCGGCATGGCCGGCCCCGGGAGACGGCTCACCCGGGGGGTGCTGAATCAGCCGACGTGTTCCCTCAGGAAGGCGATGTCGGCCTTGCGGCCTTCCTCGGCCGTCTCGCAGATCACCGGGGCGCCGGCGGCCTTCAC
>JBDTEP010000148.1:0-7023 GCA_039922455.1 Mycobacterium sp.
CACAACGGCTCTGGATTTCCGCGGCGGGTCGTAGATGCCGTCGACGTAGGTGCTGCGGAACTTGATCGGCGCCGCACCGGGGGCGGGCACCAGGAAGCCCTCGCCCTTGTGCTCCCGGCCGGACTCGATGTGATAGGCGTCCTCGACCCCGATGACCTGCCGGGAGACGCTGGGGCTGGCCACCTTCAAGCCAATCCGGTAGGAGGTGTTCTTGTCGATGTCCTTGATCTTGCCGACATCGAGGGTCTGCGAGGCGAACAGGATGTGAATCCGGAACGAACGTCCCTTACGCGCGACGTAGTCGAACAGCTCGGCGTACTCCGGGTGGTCGGCGATCATCAGGGTGAACTCGTCGGCGACGATGAACAGCGTCGGGATCGGGGCCAGATCATGGCCGGCGGCGATGGCGGCCTCGTACTCGGTCACCGAGTTGAAGGCACTGCCCTGCACCCGCCGGCCGGCCTCGCGCAGCAGCATCTCGCGCCGGGCCACCTCACCGCGCAAGGTGTCGGCGAATCGGTCGGCCAGCGACTTCTTCTCGGCCATGTTCGAGATGATCGCGACCACCTGCGGGAAGTTCCGGAAGATGTCGGCGCCGGCCTCACCCTTGAAGTCGGCGTAGATCACGATGAGCCGGTCCGCGGAATGCGTCGTCAGCAGGGCCAGCAGCATCGCCATCAGCGTCTGCGACTTACCGGAACCGGTCATGCCGATCATCAGGCCGTGCGGGCCCATGCCGCCCTCGGCCTCGTCCTTGAGGTCGAAGATCAGCGGTTCCCCGGTCGCGGTGACCCCGATCGGAACCCGCAGCTCCTCGTCGCGGGTCCGCGGCGCCCATACGGCGGGCACGTCGAGGCGGGCGGCATCGGCGATGTCGAGCAGGGTGGTGAAGGCCGCGCCGCGGGTGCCGGCCGACCGCAACCCGACATGGGTCGGGTTCGAGTCCCAGCGCGACAGTCGCCGCGCCAGGTGGGCGGCCTCGTCGGCGCCGAGGCGGTCGGCGTCGTCGACGTACCGCTGCCAGCCGCCGGTCTGCCAGCGGTCGATGGACGTCCCGGTCGCTCGGCTTCCCTCGCCTCCCGCCCTGAAAATTCGCAGGATCGGCCGCTCGGGGTCGGAATATTGTTCGCGGTTCGGTGCGACGGCGGCGCGCTGCACGATGGTGACCCCGGCACGCGGTGCGCCCAACGGCGAGGCGGCCAGGTCGAAGTCCGGGTCGTCGATGATCACCAGCAGGTGCCGCGCCGCCTCCGCGGCCTCACCGGTGAACGCCGGACGCTCGGCCAACGCCGGAGCCAGCAGCACCGCTAGCTCCTCCGGGCTGGCCGCCAAGTAGCGGGCCGGGCCGACACCGTCGATCTGACCGGGAATGTCGATGTGCGGCAACCACTTCAGCCATGACCAGGCCGGTGTCTCCAGGTCGGGCGAGGCCAGTGCCACGCCCAGCATGGTCGGGTCGTGCCAGGTGACGGCCTGTGCGATCCAAGCCCGCAGGACACCGGTGGCGTCATCGACATCATCGGCGAGCACGGTGACCCGGGAGACCTTCGCCAGGTCCACGCCGACGGGCACGTCGCGCACCGTGCGCTGGGTGTCGAGCAAGCTACGTAATGTGCTGTGCGACACCGGCTCCAGGTCGATCTCGTCAGCGGTGTCGGTGACCCGCACCGTGCTGGCCAGCGGCACCGAATGACGACCGGTGCGCACCACCAGGAAGTCATCGTCGTGCGGGTCGCGCTCCCACTGGCGCCGAGAGCCGGGAACAGCGGCCAGATCCGACGGGTCCGGGTGCGACCATTCTGCTGCGGCCCGTTGCTTGGCGGCGGCGCCCCGAATGTTGTCGCGTACCACCGACAGGTAGCGCAGATAGTCGGCCCGCTCGGCGTCGACCTCAACGGTGCGGGCCTTCTTGTCGCCACCCCGGTAGATGCCGGCCGCCGCCACCAGCAGGGCGAACGGGAAGAACAGCATCACCGGGGAGATCAGCCGCATTCCGGTGGCGACCATCGCGATCACCATGCCGACGATCAGGATCACGATCACCACCGGCAGCGCCCGCTGCAGGAACGACGCCGGAATCACCCTCGGCAACTCGGGCGGGGGTTCGATGGTGATGGTGCCCTTGTCGGTGGGCGGCGCGGGCAGCCGGCGGCGGGCCTCGAAGATCAGTCGGCTCATCGGGTCTCTCCCCCGTTAGGTGCGGTGCCCAGATCGGCGGTGGCGCGGCGGCCGGGACGTTGATCGGGCGCCAGCCCGTCGTGGGCCAGCAGCGCGTCGGAGCGCGACAGGGTGGGCCCGGGGGCGAATTGGGACAGCACCGACCACGGGATGGGCAGCGCCGGCTGGCTCAGTCCGAGGGCGGTGACGATGTCGCCCTCGCCGCCTTGGGCGCCGGCCTCGGTGTTGACGCCGTAGCGCACCCCGGTGTCAGAGATCCAGAACAGCGGGCCCGCGGTGGGGCCGGCGGTCGGGTCACTGCTGACGCTCTGGGCGAAGTAGCCGGTGCCCGGGGTCAGTGCGACCCGGGCGGCCGTCCCGCCCACTCCGGCGCCGACCAGGTCCAAAGGTCGGACACCGTCACGCAGCGGCAACGTCGAGCCGGACAGCAGGCTCAGCGAGCTGGCGCTGGCCCCGGCGGCCCTGCTCCAGTGCGCGCAGGTGAGCGGGTCACGGGCCGAGTCGGTGACACTGACCGGCTGTTCGGGGAAGCGGGAAGTGTCCAACGCCTGCGCCACCGGCAACCGCGCGATGTCGTCGGCCCCGAGCAGGGGTGGCCGGCCCAGCCCGTAGGAGTCGGTGTTGCGCAGCACCGCTGCGAGCACCCCGGAGATGGGCTGCAGCCCGTCCGGCAGCACGGCGTAGTAGCGCACGGTCCCGTCCGAGTTGCCCTCCAGAGAGTGCGCCGCCACGACCGCACCCACGGGAGCGCCCGACGGCAGGTCGAACGACGGCTTCCCGCCGGCGCCGGGGATCACCGGCGCGGTCAGCTCCGGTGCCTCCGGGATCGCGTTGAACAGGCCCGTGGAGATCGAACGCGGCGTGGGCACAGCCGAACCCCGGTCGCCGAGACCGAGTGCACCGGTGATGGCGTGGTCGGCCAGATCGATCCGGCTGCGCTTGCCGTCCCACAGCAGCCAGGCGCCGGAACCGTTGTCGGCCAGCACCGCATGCTGTGCGTCGAGCGCACCGGCCCGGGACCCGCCGGCGGCCAGCGGCCCGCCGATCACCGTCACCCCGGCGCCCGAGCCGGCCACCGAGTCGCACACCGTCCAGTCCGCGTCACGGGTGCTGTTTTGCACCATCCGCTCCGGGGCGCCTGGGATGCCGATCAGATTACCGCGCGGAAACTTGTCCAGCGCAGTGCTTTTGACCGCGGTCGGGTTGACCGGCCGGCCGATGATCAATCGCGCGGAGGTCAGGTTCAGCACCGGGTGCAGCTGGTCGCCGACCCGCACGTACAGCGCCGAGGTGGACTTGTCCGAGAGCACCGGGTCGTTGGCAGCCGCGCCGTTGGGCCAGATGAGTGTGAACACGAAGCAGCCGCCGGCCACGGTGGCCAGCACCAGCAGACCCATCAGCACGGCACGCGCCTGTGCGCGCAGCGGCTCGACGAGCATCCGGGTGTCGTGCAGTGCCACGCCCGAGGCGATTCGCCGCATGACGAAACGCCAGCCGCTGACCTGGTGTTTGGTGATGAAACCGCGGCGGTAGACAACCTGGTCGGGGTTGTCGTTGACCGGAGTGCGCGACGTGAACGAGCGCCGCTCATCGTCCATCAGGTCGGATCGTTCCTGCTGGGTGGGGCTCACGCCTTCTCCTCCAGACCCAGGCCGCGCAACAGCGGCGTCACCGAGTTGCGAATGTCTTCGGTGGTGATGGTCATGAGCTCCTCGTCGGTGAACACCCCGCTACCGGACTGTTCGGAATGGTCGAGCCGGAACTCGCGCTCCTCCTCGGACCGCTCGACGAGGTTTCGCACGAACCGGCCGTTACCGGCGATGTCGAGGCTGCGGCGGTCAATTCCGTTGGCGTCCGGGCTGGACGCGACCGCCAGTTGGGCGAACAACTCCTGCATGTCGCTGAGCGCGGACTGCTCGAAACGGCTGTCCCGCTGCTCAGCCATCTTGTAGGCGATCTCGACCAGCTCCGGCGGCTGGTACGACGGGAAGTCGATGCTGCGGGTGAAGCGCGATCGCAGACCCTCGTTGGTGTCCAGGAGCCGGTCCAGATCGGCGCGGTAACCTGCGACGATTACCACCAGGCGGTCGCGGTCGTTCTCCATCCGCGCCAGCAGGGTGTCGATGGCGACCAGTCCGAAGTCGTTCTTGGCTCCGGTGGCCACCAGCGCGTAGGCCTCGTCGAGGAAGAGCACGCCGTCCAGCGCACTGTCGATGACCGCGTTGGTCTTGGCCTCGGTCTCACCGATGTGCTGACCGATCAGGTCGGCACGGTGCACCTCTTTGATGTTTTCCTTCTTCAACAGCCCCAGGCCGCAGTAGATCTTCGCCACCACACGGGCGATAGTGGTCTTACCCGTCCCGGGCGGCCCGGCGAACACCAGGTGGTGGGTGCGCTGCCCGACGGCCAGCCCGTGCTGCTTGCGCACCACCTCCATGGCCACCGAGCTCTTGAGCCGCTGCACCTGGTTCTTGACCTCTGCCAATCCGATGAACTCGCCGAGTTCGCGTTCGGCCTCCGCCAGCAACTCCGCCTTGCGCTCGTGGGCGGCCGGGTCGACGAAGTCCTCGGCGCTCGGCTCGGTGTCGGGGTCCCACGGGTCGGTCCGCGCCGCGATCCGGGCCGCCGTGGTCGTGACGATCCCAAAGCTGGTGTCCAGCAGCGCGTGTTCGACCTGCTCGTTCTCCGGGTTGGCGGCATAGAGGTCCTGCAACACCTCGGCGGCCGTCTCGTCGTCGCCCTGCGCCCGCAGGATAAGCCCCTTGGCCAGCGCGCCGTCCTTGGCGGCGACGGCGACCGGGCCATCGGGCTCTTCCAGGTAGGACAGTGCCGGGGCGTACATGCCCAGCCGGGCCAGGGCGATGCCCAGTGCGACCTTGGCGGCGTGGCTGAACAGCTCGTCGCGGTCGGGGTCGTTGACGATCGGGGTCAGCAGTTTGACCATGTCCGACCAGCGTCCGGCGTGGTGGTTCACCGCGATCGCCACCCAGCGGGCGTCGTTCCAGCCGGGACGCCGCTGCGTGATCTCGGCGACCAACTCGTTCGCCTCTGCGCAGCGGCCGGCCATCGCCAACTGGGCGGCGTGGGCCAGGTGGAAGTCGTCGGCTTCGGTGGCGCGCAGCTTCAGGTACAGCCCGGTGTCGTAGTGGAAGCCGAGCGTCCCCTGCTGCAGATCCAGTCGGCGCTGTAGTGCGCCGGCATTGGCGGCAGTCGCAGACACGGCGGCCAGTACCCGCGGCGACTGGTCACCGGCGGCGGCCAGGCCGGTCCAGGCATCGCACTGCTCATGCGCGACGCGGGTCAGCGCGACGAAGCCGGTGCGGGCAGCGGCCAGGTCGGCTGGCCGCTGCCGCTGGTAAACCTGGATACCCAGGGCACGACAGCAGGTCGCGAATCGGCTGACCGTTTCCTCGTCGACCCGCGGTTGTTGGGTAAGCAGAGCCGCGTCACCGGTGTTCATGCGTGGCTCGCCCCTTCATGGCCAGTGTTGCCTAAGCTAACTCGGGTGAAGTTAGCATTGCATAAGCTAACTGTCGAGGCCGATTGGGACGATCGTGGAGTGGCCTGCATCACCGCGGTCCGCGGCCCGTCGACGCGCAGACCCGACGCGGGCGCGCCGGCGTCGTTCCAGCCCATTACCCATCTCCTTATTGAAAATCATTTTCGATTATCCGTACGTTACCGCACGCCGAATTCATCGACCAGACGGCTTTTAGTTACCGACCAGCCCTAGCGCTTGACCGCCCGGACCAGCGAGTTCCGAGCGATCATCGGTCCCGCCTCGGATTCCGGACCTGGCACGGGGCGGCCCAGTGCACCCAGGTACTCCGCCAGCGGTGTCGCGACCGCGGTCCAGCCCCGTTCGCCGAACCACTCATCGGCCGGGGCGCAACGCTCGTTGTAGACCAACCGATGGAAGATTCGACTCTCGTCGCCGGCCGCGACTTCGGCTTCCACCGCAGCCGCGAAGTCCGCGTTGGGCATCGGGGCGCCGTCCTCGACCGCGACGTGGCTGCCGGAAGCGGCCAGACCGTTGATGCCGGCGAACAACTGCTCCTGCGCGACGGCCGGAAGGTAGATCAGCAGGCCCTCGGCGATCCACGCCGAGGGCTGGGTCGGGTCGAAGCCACTGCCGAGCAGCGCCGCAGGCCAATCCTCGCGCAGGTCGATGGCGACCTCGCGTCGTTCCGCCGCGGGCCGGATACCGCGCTGCGAGAGCACATAGCTCTTGAAGGCAAGCACCTGAGGCTGGTCCAACTCGAAGATCGTCGTCCCACTCGGCCAGGACAACCGGTAGGCACGAGAATCCAGCCCGGCCGCCAGAATCACCACCTGACGCACGCCGGCGTCGGCGGCGCGCTGGAAATAGTCGTCGAAGTAACGGGTGCGCGCACCCTGAAAGTTGACGAAATGCTCCCCGAAATCACTGGTCAACAACTGATGATCGGGGAGTTTTCCCCCGACCAGCGCTTCCCAGTCCCCGCCGGCCGCCCGGCACATCAATTCGGCATACGGATCGACCGCCAACGGATCGGGTTTACGGGCCTCCAAAGCCCTGGCGGTGGCCACAAACAGAGCGGTCGAACCGACGCTCGTGTTGATGTCCCAACTGTCACCTTCACTACGCATTGCAGGCATTCCAGTGACCTTACTCCGGAGTAACCAGGGAGGACTCCCTGATGGAGTGGGCCGGGCCACGCCGGGTTCGTCGCCCTCCTAGCCCCACTTGGCTGCTTCGGCGGTGTCGCGGGCATTCATCATCATGGTGTTGGTTTCATGGGTGGTGGCCATCGCGTGATACGCCCGCACCAACTCCTCCATCGCCTGATTCCACTGCACCTGCCA
>JBDTEP010000149.1:0-9484 GCA_039922455.1 Mycobacterium sp.
TCGGCGGCGGCATCGGCACCCCCGAGCGCGCCGCCGAGTACCTGTCCGGCCCGTGGTCGCAGCAGGATGGTTTCCCGTCGATGCCTGTCGACGGCATCCTCGTGGGCACCGCGGCGATGGCCGCCGAGGAGGCCACCACCTCGCCTGCGGTGAAGCAGATGCTGGTCGACACCGTGGGCACCGACCACTGGATCGGTGCAGGAAAAGCCCAGGGCGGTATGGCTTCTTCCCGCAGCCAGCTCGGTGCCGACATCCACGAGATCGACAACGTTGCCTCGCGGTGCGGCCGGTTGCTCGACGAGGTCGCCGGTGACGGCGACGCGGTCGCTGCCCGCCGCGACGAGATCATCGCGGCGTTGGCCGACACCGCCAAGCCCTACTTCGGCGATGTCAGCGAGATGACCTACGCGCAGTGGCTGCGCCGCTACGTGGAGTTGGCCATCGGTGCGGGCGATTCGACTGCCGACACTGCCTCTCCGAACAGCCCCTGGCTGGCCGACACCTGGCGGGACCGCTTCGGCTCGATGCTGCAGCGCGTCGAAGCCCGGCTGAACGAGATCGAGTCCGGCCCGATCGAGACACTGTTCGCCGATTCCGAGGAGGGACAGGCGATCCTGGAGCGTCCGGCCGACGCGATCGCGGCGCTGCTGGTCCGCTACCCCGAGGCCGAGACCGTTCGGCTGCACCCAGCCGAAGCGCCGTTCTTCACCCAGCTGTGCAAGACGCCAGGCAAGCCGGTCAACTTCGTGCCGGTGATCGACAAGGACGTGCGTCGCTGGTGGCGCAGTGACTCGCTGTGGCAGGCGCACGACGCCCGCTATACCGCCGAGCAGGTGTGCATCATTCCGGGGATCACCGCAGTCGCCGGCATCACCCGGGTCGACGAGCCGATCGGCGAGCTGCTGGACCGCTTTGAGCAGGCGGCAATCGACCAGGTGCTGGCGACCTACCAGGAAAAAGGGGTGCGGCCGCGACCAGTCACGGCGCGCCGCCGGGGCCGCACCGACGTGACCGGCCCGCTGGCCGTGCTGCTCGACGCCCCCGACGTGCTGTGGGCGGGTCGCACCGCCACCAACCCGGTGCACCGGATCGCTGCCTCCGACGAATGGCAGGTCCATGAGAACCGCACGGCGACCCACCCGTCGACCGGCGCGCGCCTCGAGGTCGTGTCGGAGGAGAACGTCGTGCTCAGCGTGCCGCTGTCCGGCGTCTGGATCAACATTCGCTTCACCGTGCCGGCGACTGTCATCGACGGCGCCGCCCCGCTGGTCTCCACCGAGGATGCCGCCGCCGCCATGCGCTCGGTGCTGGCCATCGCCGCCGGTGTGGACGGCCCGGGCGCGCTGCCGCCGGTGGTCGACGGCGTGGCCACCGTGACGGTGGAATGGAACCCCGAGCACGTCGCCGACCACACTGGGGTGACCGCCACCTTCGGTGCGCCGTTGGCGCCGGGAATGTCGACCGTCCCCGACGCCCTGGTCGGCCGGTGCTGGCCCGCGGTGTTCGCCGCCGTCGGCTCGGCCACCACCGACGCCGGATTCCCGGTCGTCGAAGGTCTGCTGAGCCTGGTGCACCTGGACCACGCTGCGCGGCTGCTCGCTGCGCTGCCGGGTGAGCCGGCCGAATTGAAGGTCACCGCAACGGCTTCGACGGCCACCGACACCGAGGTCGGACGTGTTGTCCCGGTCTCGGTCAGGGTCTGCGCGGCCGACGGAACATTGCTGGCCACCTTGGCGGAGCGGTTCGCGATTCGCGGGCGCACCGGTACCGCCGAACTAACCGACCCGCTTCGGGCCGGCGGCGCGGTCTCCGATAACGCCAGCGATACTCCGCGTCGCCGCCGGCGTGACGTCACCTTGACCGCGCCGGCCGACATGCGGCCGTTCGCGGTGGTCTCCGGGGACCACAACCCGATCCACACCGACCGGGCCGCAGCGCTACTGGCCGGACTCGAATCGCCCATCGTGCATGGCATGTGGCTGTCGGCCGCAGCCCAGCACGTGGTGACCGCCACCGATGGGCAGACCCGTCCGCCGGCACGGCTAGTCGGCTGGACCGCGCGTTTCCTGGGCATGGTCAAACCCGGCGACGACGTCGACTTCCGCGTCGACCGGGTCGGGATCGACCTGGGCGCAGAGGTTTTGGAGATCAGTGCCAGGGTTGGCACCGATCTGGTGATGTCGGCGACCGCCCGACTGACCGCCCCCAAGACCGTCTACGCGTTCCCGGGGCAGGGTATCCAGCACAAGGGCATGGGCATGGACGTCCGGGCCCGGTCCAAGGCCGCCCGCAAGGTGTGGGACTCAGCGGACAAGTTCACCCGCGACACCCTGGGCTTCTCGGTGCTGCACGTGGTGCGCGACAACCCGACCAGCCTGGTCGCCTCCGGCGTGCACTACCAGCACCCGGACGGTGTGCTCAACCTGACGCAGTTCACCCAGGTGGCGATGGCCACGGTGGCTGCCGCGCAGGTGGCCGAGATGCGCGAGCAAGGTGCGTTCGTCGAGGACGCGATCGCCTGCGGCCACTCCGTCGGTGAGTACACCGCGCTGGCCTGCGTCAGTGACGTCTACGAGTTGGAGGCGTTGCTGGAGGTGGTGTTCCACCGCGGCTCGAAGATGCACGACATCGTGCCGCGCGACGCCATGGGCCGGTCGGACTACCGGCTGGCGGCGATCCGGCCGTCGCAGATCGATCTCGACGATGCCGACGTCACCGCGTTCGTCGCCGAGATCGCCGAGCGCACCGGGGAATTCCTGCAGATCGTCAACTTCAACCTGCGCGGTTCGCAGTACGCGATCGCCGGCACGGTGGCCGGTCTGGAAGCGCTGGAGGCCGAGGTGGAGCGGCGCCGCGAGATCTCCGGCGGCAAGCGGTCATTCATCCTGGTGCCCGGAATCGACGTGCCGTTCCACTCGGAGGTGCTGCGCATCGGCGTGGATGACTTCCGGCGGTCGCTGGAGCGGGTGATGCCGCAAGACACCGACCCCGAGCTGATCGTCGGGCGCTACATTCCCAACCTGGTGCCCAGGCCGTTCACCCTGGACCGGGACTTCATTCAAGAGATTCGCGATCTGGTGCCGGCGGAGCCGCTCGACGAGATCTTGGCCGACTACGACACCTGGCGCAATGAGAAGCCGCACGAGCTGTGCCGCAAGATCGTCATCGAGCTGCTGGCCTGGCAGTTCGCCAGCCCGGTGCGCTGGATCGAGACCCAGGACCTGCTGTTCATCGAAGAGGCTGCCGGCGGACTGGGCGTGGAGCGGTTCGTCGAGATCGGGGTGAAGTCCGCCCCGACGGTCGCTGGACTGGCCACCAACACCCTCAAGTTGCCCGAGTACGCCCACAGCACCGTGGAAGTGCTCAACGCCGAGCGGGATGCCGCGGTGCTGTTCGCCACCGACACCGACCCGGAGCCGGATCCCGAGGAGGACGAAGCGGATTCCGGCGCTGGCGCACCGGAGCCGAAGGCTGTGTCTGATGTCGCCCCCGCCGTCGCTTCGGCTGGCGCCTCAGCTCCGGCGGGAGCTCCCCGCCCCGACGACATCGCGTTCGACGCCGCCGACGCCACGTGCGCGCTGATCGCATTGTCAGCCAAGATGCGCATCGACCAGATCGAGGCGCTGGACTCCATCGAGTCCATCACCGACGGCGCGTCGTCGCGGCGAAACCAGCTGCTGGTGGACCTAGGTTCCGAGCTGAACCTGGGCGCCATCGACGGGGCCGCCGAGGCCGACTTGAACGGGTTGAAAGCGCAGGTGACCAAGCTGGCGCGTACCTACAAGCCGTACGGTCCGGTGCTGACCGACGCGATCAACGACCAGCTCCGCACCATTCTCGGGCCGTCCGGTAAGCGGCCCGGTGCCATCGCCGAACGGGTGAAGAAGACCTGGGAGCTCGGCGACGGCTGGGCCAAGCACGTCACCGTCGAGGTTGCCCTGGGTACCCGCGAAGGCAGCAGCGTTCGGGGCGGGGCACTGGGCGGTCTGCACGAGGGCGCGCTGGCCGACGCCGCCGCCGTCGACAAGGTTGTCGACAGTGCCGTTGGTGTCGTCGCCGCGCGTCGCGGTGTCGCGGTGAGCCTGCCTTCGGCGGGCGGTGGCAGCGGCGCGACGGTGGACGTGGCCGCGCTGGGTGAGTTCACCGAGCAGATCACCGGCCGCAACGGCGTGCTCGCCTCGGCGGCCCGGCTGGTGCTGGGTCAGCTCGGGTTCGACGACGCGGTGGCCACCCCGGCGGGTGCCGCCGACAGCGAGCTGATCGATCTGGTGAGTGCAGAACTGGGTTCGGACTGGCCGCGACTGGTGGCGCCGGCGTTCGACGGGCGGAAGGCGGTGCTGTTCGACGACCGCTGGGCCAGCGCACGCGAGGACCTGGTCAAGCTGTGGCTGACCGATGAAGGTGAGATCGACGCCGACTGGCCCCGGCTCGCCGAGCGCTTCGAGGGTGCCGGCCACATCGTCGCCACTCAGGCGACCTGGTGGCAGGGCCGGGCGCTGGCCTCGGGCCGGCAGATTCACGGGTCGCTGTTCGCCCGGATCGCCGCCGGCGCGGAGAACCCGGGCCGCGGCCGCTACAGCGGCGAGGTGGCGGTGGTGACCGGCGCGTCGAAGGGCTCGATCGCGG
This sequence comes from Mycobacterium sp., assembly GCA_039922455.1. Lineage (GTDB taxonomy): Bacteria > Actinomycetota > Actinomycetes > Mycobacteriales > Mycobacteriaceae > Mycobacterium. The sequence goes on from JBDTEP010000149.1 coordinate 4,627, forward strand.
CGTCGGTGGTCGGCCAGTTGCTCGACGGCGGGGCGACCGTCATCGCGACCACGTCCAAGCTCGACGACGACCGGCTGAGCTTCTACCGCAACCTCTATCGCGACCACGCCCGTTTCGGCGCGGCGCTGTGGGTGGTGCCGGCCAACATGGCGTCTTACGCCGACATTGACGCACTCGCCGAGTGGGTCGGTGCCGAGCAGACCGAAAACCTTGGGCCGCAATCCATCCACCTCAAGGACGCGCAGACCCCGACGCTGCTGTTCCCGTTCGCGGCACCGCGGGTCACCGGCGACCTGTCGGAAGCCGGTGCGCGCGCCGAGATGGAGATGAAGGTGCTGCTGTGGGCCGTGCAGCGGCTGATCGGCGGACTGTCGAAGATCGGCGCTGAACGCGACATCGCCTCCCGGCTGCACGTGGTGTTGCCCGGCTCGCCCAACCGCGGCATGTTCGGTGGTGACGGCGCCTACGGCGAGGCCAAGGCTGCGCTCGATGCGGTGGTGGCGCGCTGGAAGGCGGAGTCGTCCTGGGCTTCTCGCGTCAGCCTCGCGCACGCACTGATCGGTTGGACTCGCGGCACCGGGCTGATGGGCCACAACGACGTCATCGTCGACGCGGTCGAGGAAGCCGGCGTCACCACCTACTCGTCCGAGCAGATGGCAGCCATGTTGCTGGGCTTGTGCGACGTCGAGTCCAAGGTGGCCGCGGCCAACGCACCGATCGAGGCCGACCTGACTGGTGGGCTGGCCGAGGCGAACCTGGACATGGCCGAGTTGGCGACCCGGGCTCGCGAAGATCAGCTGGCGAAGGCTGGTGAAGACGGCGCAGAGGGCGCCGAGGACGCCGCCAACACCATTGCAGCACTGCCGAATCCGCCGCGCGGTTTCACGCCCGCGACTCCGCCGGTCTGGGCCGACCTCGACGTCGACCCGGCCGACCTGGTGGTCATCGTCGGTGGCGCCGAACTCGGCCCGTTGGGCTCGTCGCGCACCCGTTTCGAGATGGAGGTCTCCGGCGAACTGTCGGCCGCGGGTGTGCTGGAGCTGGCCTGGACCACCGGGCTGATCAAGTGGGAAGATGATCCGATCCCGGGCTGGTATGACACCGCGAGCGGGGAGCTGGTTGAAGAGGCCGAGCTGGTCGAGCGCTACGACGACGCCGTCGTGGAGCGGGTGGGCGTCCGGCAATTCGTCGACGACGGCGCGATCGACTCCGACCACGCCGCGTCGCTGCTCGTCAGTGTTTTCCTGGACAAGGACTTCTCGTTCGTGGTCTCCAGCGAGGCTGACGCGCGGGCGTTCGTCGAGTTCGACCCCGAGCACACCGTGGTGCGCCCGGTGCCCGACTCCAGCGACTGGCAGGTAATTCGCAAGGCGGGCACCGAGATCCGGGTGCCGCGGAAGAGCAGGCTCTCCCGCACCGTGGGTGCTCAGATTCCGACCGGGTTCGACCCGACGGTGTGGGGGATCAGCGCCGACATGGCCATCTCCATCGACCGGGTGGCGCTGTGGAACCTGGTTGCGACCGTCGATGCGTTCGTGTCCGCCGGATTCAGCCCGACAGAGCTGATGCGTTGGGTGCACCCGAGCCTGGTTGCCAGCACCCAGGGCACCGGCATGGGCGGCATGACCTCGATGCAGACCATGTACCACGGCAACCTGCTGGGTCACAATAAGCCCAACGACATCCTGCAGGAAGTGCTACCGAACGTTGTTGCCGCGCACGTGGTTCAGAGCTACGTCGGGTCCTACGGCGCGATGATCCACCCGGTGGCGGCCTGCGCCACCGCGGCGGTCTCGGTCGAGGAGGGTGTCGACAAGATCCGGCTGGGCAAGGCCGAGCTGGTGGTCACCGGCGGCTACGACGACATGACGATGGACGCCATCACCGGCTTCGGCGACATGGCGGCCACTGCCGACACCGAGATGATGCGGGCCAAGGGCATCAGCGACGCGCGGTTCTCCCGCGCCAACGACCGCCGGCGACTCGGCTTCGTCGAGGCTCAGGGTGGCGGCACCATCCTGTTGGCCCGCGGCGACCTGGCGGCCAAGATGGGGCTGCCGGTGCTGGCGGTGGTGGCCTACGCGCAGAGCTTCGGCGACGGCGTCCACACCTCGATCCCGGCTCCCGGCCTGGGTGCCCTCGGTGCCGGCCGGGGCGGGCGGGATTCGATGCTGGCCCGCTCGCTGGCCAAGCTGGGCGTGGGCGCCGACGACATCGCGGTGGTCTCCAAGCACGACACCTCGACACTGGCCAACGATCCCAACGAGACCGAACTGCACGAGCGGCTCGCCGGCTCGCTGGGCCGCTCCGACGGGGCCCCGCTGCTGGTGGTGAGCCAGAAGAGCTTGACCGGGCACGCCAAGGGCGGCGCGGCGGTCTTCCAGATGATGGGGATGTGCCAGATGCTGCGCGACGGGGTCATCCCGCCGAACCGCAGCTTGGACTGCGTCGACGACGAGTTGGCGAACGCCGAGCACTTCGTCTGGGTGCGCGAGACACTGCACCTCGGCGAGAAATTCCCGCTGAAGGCCGGTCTGGTCACCAGCCTCGGGTTCGGCCACGTGTCCGGTCTGGTCGCGTTGGTGCACCCGCAGGCGTTCCTGGCCGCTCTGGAACCGAGCCAGCGCGAGGTGTACCTGGAGCAGGCTGCGGGCCGCGTACTGGCCGGCCAGCATCGACTCGCTTCGGCGATAGCCGGTGGTCGGCCGATGTACGAGCGGCCCGCGGACCGGCGGTTCGACCACGAGACGTCGGAGAAGCGTCAAGAGTCGGCGATGCTGCTCAACCCGGCGGCACGGCTCGGCGACGGCGACGTCTACATCGGTTAGCGTTAGCAGTTGTGGCAATCGTTGGTGTGGGGATCGACCTGGTCTCGATTCCCGACTTTGCTGAGCAGGTCGGCAGGCCCGGGACAGTGTTCGCCGAAACGTTCACCCCCGGTGAACGCCGGGACGCTTCGGACAAGAGTTCCTCGGCGGCCAGGCATCTGGCGGCCCGTTGGGCGGCCAAGGAGGCGGTGATCAAGGCCTGGTCGGGGTCGCGGTTCGCCCAGAAGCCGGTGCTGCCGGAGGCCATTCACCGCGACATCGAGGTGATCACCGACATGTGGGGGCGGCCAAAGGTGCGGCTCTCCGGTGAGATCGCCGGGCATCTGGCCGAGGTGACCATCCACGTGTCGTTGACCCACGACGGAGACACCGCCGCCGCCGTCGCCATCCTGGAGACTTAGGTTTTCTCGGCGAGTTGGGGGTACCTCCCGCTTGCGGGGGAGCGTGTCCCCGGTCGACACGCCGGGGTGGCAGCCGTTTTCACGCACGCTCGCGGCAAAGGGACGACCCGCTAACCTCAGGGCTATGAGCGATCTGATCCAACGCGTCCGAGACGTGCTGCCGTCGGTGCGGCGCGACTTGGAGGATCTGGTCCGCATCGAGTCGGTGTGGGCCGATCCGGCACGTCGTCCCGAGGTGCACCGCAGTGCGCAGCTGGTCGCGGATCTGTTGTTGCAGGCCGGCTTTCCACAGGTGCAGATCGTCGCCGAGGGGGGCGCTCCGGCCGTCATAGCCCACTATCCGCCGCCGCCCGGCGCCCCGACCGTGCTGTTGTATGCCCATCACGACGTGCAGCCCGAAGGCGACCCCGCTCAGTGGACATCGCCGCCGTTCGAACCCACCGAACGCGACGGGCGGCTTTACGGGCGCGGCACCGCCGACGACAAGGCAGGTATCGCAACACATTTGGCGGCGTTCCGGGCGCACGACGGACGGCCGCCGGTGGGGGTGACGGTTTTCGTCGAAGGCGAGGAGGAGTCTGGCTCACCGTCGCTGGGGGCGCTGCTCGCCGCGCACCGAGACGCGCTGAGAGCCGACGTGATCGTCATCGCCGACTCGGACAACTGGAGCACCGAGGTGCCGGCGCTGACGGTGTCGCTGCGCGGGTTGGCTGACTGTGTGGTGGAAGTCGCCACCCTGGATCACGGCCTGCACTCCGGTCTGTGGGGCGGCGTGGTGCCCGACGCGCTGAGCGTGCTGGTGCGGCTGCTGGCCGGTTTGCACGACGACGACGGCAATGTCGCGGTCGTTGGGCTTCATGAAAGTACCGCTGCACCAGTTGATTACCCACCGGATCGGGTGCGCGTCGACACCGGCCTGCTGGACGGGGTGGCCGAGATCGGCTCCGGCTCGGTGCCGCAGCGGTTATGGGCGAAGCCCGCGATCACCGTGATCGGCGTCGACACCACCAGCGTTGCGGCGGCGTCGAACACGCTGATTCCGCGGGCGCGCGCCAAGATCAGCATGCGGGTGGCCCCCGGTGGCGACGCAGCCGCACATCTGGATGCCCTCAAAGCCCATCTGGAACAGCATGTTCCGTGGGGAGCGCAGGTCACCGTCACCCTCGGTGATGTCGGCCAGCCCTACGTGATCGACGCCACCGGCCCGGTCTACGACGCGGCCAGGGCCGCGTTCGCGCAGGCGTGGGGCGTCGAGCCTGTCGACATGGGTATGGGCGGTTCGATCCCGTTCATCGCCGAGTTCGCCGCCGCGTACCCGCAGGCAACCATCCTGGTCACCGGGGTGGAAGATCCGGCGACCCAGGCGCACAGCATCAACGAGAGCCTGCACCTGGGTGTGCTGGAGCGTGCCGCGGTGGCCGAGGCGCTGCTGTTGGTTCTGCTGGGCGCGCGGGCAGTCTGACCGGGCGGAGGATCCGCTGACCCGTCACGACATGAGGGACCGCCCGATCGCCACACCGGACAGTGGGTTAGCTCGCGGCCGCCGCGATCGCCTGGTCCACCTCGAGGGCCCGGTCGGCCATCTCGGCGTGTGCCTTGTCCAGCGCCTCGGCCTGATCCTCATCGGCT
>JBDTEP010000150.1:0-4919 GCA_039922455.1 Mycobacterium sp.
GGCGATGCCGCGCGCGGGCAAATCGAGCTCGGCGAGGTCGCCGACGAGCCAGCGCGGTCCGGGATGGTCCTGCTCAGCTGCCTCGATGAGTGCCGGGTCGACGTCGACACCGACCACGTCGTGACCGGCCGCGGCCAGGTAACCGGCTACTCGGCCGGGTCCGCAGCCGGCGTCGAGGATGCGCGCCCCCCGCGAGGCCAGCGCGTCGACGAAGCGCGCTTCGCCGGCCAGATCGGTGCCGGCGCGGGCCATCTCGCGAAAACGTTCGATATACCACTGCGAATGCCCCGGATCGGCGGCGACTTTCTGCATCCAGAGGCTCTGCTCGATCATGGCTGCATTGTTGCAGGGATGCCGCGTCACCGGTCGGGCAGGCGGACTTCCAGAGAATCGAGGATCGCCAGCTTGGCGGCGACGTAGTGGGGGTTGTCGGCGTCGGTGGTCTGGATGGTGATTGTGACGGGCCATAGAGCCACTTTGACGTCGCGTTCTTGACGACACCCACCGCTGAGGTCGGCTATCGACAGGTGTTGCAGGGTGGGGCGGCTCACTGCCCGGTGCCGGCGATGACGTCCCGCAGCAGATCGGCGTTGTGGTTGTCCCTGTGGGTGAACGCCGTGGCGGCGGTGCGCACGTTCTCGGCGATCCCGGTGAGGCTCAGGTGGTGATCCTGCAGGGCGTCGCGGTGGTTGTCTTTGGCGCTGCCGAGTGCGGTGTGGAAGCTGTGTGCGGCGTCGAAGTCACCGAACATGCCAGCGGTCACTCCGGCCAGTCCGAGCCGTTGAGCACCGGCATTGGCGTGCCCACCGGCATCATCGGAGACATTGGCCCCGGTGCGCAACACATGAGGGTTGACGAACATCGCCACGTACCTTCCGTCTGCCTCGTCAGCTTCACAAAGGCTACCGACGGGCACGGAGGCGTCAATTCACCCGTCAGTTGCCCCGCTTGCGCCGCTTGCGCTTGATGCCCACCGCGCCCCACAGCGAGAAGCCGCGGACCTTGACCGTCGGTGCGCCCGGGGTGCCTTCGCCCTCGACGTGCTGGTCGAAGCCGCCCATCACCCCGTGGCCCTGGATGTCGACGTTGACCTCGGGCGGCAGCAGGATGGTCTGCCCGCCCATGATCGAGTAGGCGTTGATCTCGACGTCCGGCGAGGTGAAGTCCGCGTAGCGCAGGTCGACGACGCCGCCGCCCCACAGCGAGAACGTGGTGAGTCGCTTGGGTACGTTCCACCGCCCGCGCCGCTCGAAGGCACTCAGGATCCCCAGCAGCACCGTGGACGGCGCGGGTTTGCAGTCGCCGCCGCGGTGCGGGCACACCGAGGAGCCCGGAAGGTCGGCGCGTAACCCGTCGAGCTCGTCGTAGGTCTGCGCCGCATAGGCCTTGGTCAGCCGGTCCTCATACTCGCCTAGGGGCAGTTGCCCCTGCGCGGCGGCGTCGCCGAGCAGCTGCGCCAGCTGAATCCGGTCGGTGTCAGCAGCACGCGACCGGATGCCGTTGGTGTCGCGGCCTCGCCGGGTTGAGTTTCCCATTGGCTACAGAGCCTACGACGAACCGGTTCGCCGCAAGCAGGGTTGCCCAAAGTGCCGCTAGCCAGCCCAGCTGGGGGGACGCTTCTGCAGGAAGGCCAGCATCCCTTCGCGGGCCTCGTCGGAGACGAACATCCGCGCCGACGCCACGCTGAGCCGCTCGGCGTCGCGGTCGAACCCGGCCAGCACCGCAGCGGTGGTCAGCGCCTTGGAGGCCGCCAGCCCCTGCGGGGAACCGAGCCGCAGGTTGCCGACCAGGTCGGTCACGGCGGCGTCGACGTCAGCTTCGTTCTCCAGAGCCAGCGTGATCAGTCCGATCGCGGCGGCTTCGGCGGCGCCGAACTTCTCGCCGGTCAGGTAGTAGCGGGCCGCTGCCCGGGCGGACAGTTTGGGCAGCAGCGTCAGCGAGATGACCGACGGCGCCACGCCGATCCGGGCCTCGGTCAGGGCGAAGGTGCTGGCCGGCCCGGCGACCGCCATGTCGCACGCGCCGACCAGACCCATGCCCCCGGCGCGCACGTGCCCGTTGACCGCTGCGATCACCGGCCGCGGTGACTCGACGATCGCCCGCAGCAGAGCCGCCAGCTCGCGAGCCCGGTCGGCGGCCACCTCGCCTGGGCTTGCGACGGCGGCGGACGACTCGGACAGATCCGCGCCGGCACAGAACGTGTTGCCGGTGTGGCCGAGCACCACCACCCGCACGTCCGGGTCGGCGGCCGCGTCGCGTAGACCGGCGTGCAATTGGGCAACCAACCAGCTAGACAAGGCGTTGCGGTTGTGCGGAGAGTCGAGGGTCAGCCGGGCCGAACCATCTCCGGTGTCCTCCGGCCCCGCGTAGGTAACCAGCGTGTCCATCAGTACGACCGGGGCAGACCAAGCGACGTCTGCGCGACGAAGTTGAGGACCATCTCGCGGCTCACCGGCGCGATCCGGGCCAATCGCGAGACCGTCACCGCGGCAGCGATGCCGTACTCCTTGGTCAAGCCGTTGCCGCCGAGGGATTGCACCGCCTGGTCGACCGCCCGCGTCGACGCCTCACCGGCGGCGTACTTGGCCATGTTGGCCGCCTCCGCGGCGCCGAGGTCGTCGCCCGCGTCGTAGAGCGTCGCCGCCTTCTGCATCATCAGCTTGGCCAGCTGGATCTCGATGTGGTTGGCAGCCAACGGATGTGACAGGCCCTGGTGCGACCCGATCGGGGTCTTCCACACCTGCCGGGTCTTGACGTAGTCGACGGCCTTGCCGATCGCGAAGCGGCCCATGCCCACCGCACTGGCCGCGCCCATGATGCGCTCCGGGTTCAGCCCGGCGAACAACTGCGCGATGGCGGCGTCCTCGGAGCCGACCAGCGCGTCGGCCGGCAGCCGCACATCGTCGAGGAACACCTGGAACTGGCGCTCCGGGCTGATCAGCTCCATCTCGATCGGCGTGTAGGTCAGTCCCGGGGCGTCGGTGGGGACGACGAACAGGGCGGGCCGCAGGTTGCCGGTCTTGGTGTCCGCACTGCGACCCACCACCAGCATCGCCTGAGCCTGATCGACGCCGGAGATGAACGTCTTCTGGCCCTTGAGGATCCAGTCTGATCCATCGCGGCGCGCCGTAGTGGTGATCTTGTGCGAGTTCGACCCGGCGTCCGGTTCGGTGATCGCGAACGCCATCGTCAGGGAGCCGTCGGCGATGCCGGGAATCCACCGCTGCTTCTGCTCGTCGGTGCCGAACTTAGAGATGATGGTGCCGTTGATCGCCGGCGAGACCACCATCATCAGCAGCCCGCAGCCGCTGGCCGACATTTCCTCCATGACCAGCGAAAGTTCGTACATGCCGGCGCCTCCGCCGCCGTACTCCTCGGGAAGGTTGACCCCAATGAAGCCGAGTTTGCCTGCCTCGCTCCATAATTCGTCGGTGTGATGGCCCGAGCGTGCCTTCTCCAGGTAGTAGTCCTGGCCGTAGTTCGAGGCCATCGCCGCGACTGCTTCGCGCAGGGCGCGGCGTTCGTCGTTTTCGATGAAGCTGGTGTCGCTCATTGTGGATCTCCTTCTGCTTCGGGCTTTTCGACACGGGCCAGCACGGCGCCGACCTCTACCTGATCGCCGGGATTGACGTTGAGTTGGGTGAGCACCCCGTCCGCCGGTGCGGTGATGGTGTGCTCCATCTTCATGGCTTCCAGCCAGATCAGCGGTTGACCGGCGGTCACCGGGTCCCCGACCTGCGCGCCCAGTCGGATCACGTTGCCGGGCATCGGTGCCAACAGTGATCCCTGCTCGACCGCCGACTCGGGATCGGGGAATCGGGGCAACGCCACCAGGTGCACCGGTCCGGCGGGAGAGTCGACGTAGATGTCGGGGCCGTAGCGGGCGACGGTGAATGTGCGCGCGACACCGGCCGAGTCGGCCAGCACCACCTCACCCGGCGCGGCCGAGATCAGGGTGACGTCAGCGTTGACAGTCAATCCGGTTCGGGTGAAATGGTATTCGACCCGATGATCGGTACCGTCGTCGTCGGCGTAGGTCTTGGCCTGGAATCCCGAGGCCAGGTTGCGCCAGCCGCTCGGAATGGCGCCGAACACCTCGGCGGTGGCCCGGTTGTGCGCGGCGTCGGCCAGCGCGGCCGCGACCGCCGATGCCCGGACGGTCGCCGCGTCGGACAGCGGCGCCGACAGCTCGGCCAGGCCGTGCGTGTCGAAGAACGCCGTGTCGGTGGCGCCGTCCAGGAACGCCGGGTGCCTAAGCACGTTGACCAGCAGATCGCGGTTGGTCCGTAGCCCGTGCAGCCGGGCGCGGGTCAGTGCACCCGCCAGCACGGCTGCCGCCTGACGCCGGGTGGGCGCGTAACTGATGACCTTGGCCAGCATGGGGTCGTAATGGATCGACACCGTCGACCCATCCTCGATACCGGAGTCCAGCCGGACCCCGGTGTGACGGCACAGCGTGTGGAACCGCGCGGCCACCCCGGGGATGTCGATGGCGTGCACCAGCCCGGCCTGCGGCTGCCGGCCTCGGGCCGGGTCTTCGGCGTACAGCCGCGCCTCGATTGAATGGCCCTGCGCCGCAGGTGGCTGCGGGTCAAGCCGGGCGCCGTCGGCCACTGCCAACTGCAGCTCGACCAGATCGCAGCCGGTGGTCTCCTCGGTGACCGGATGCTCGACCTGCAGCCGGGTGTTCATCTCCAGGAAGTAGAACGACCCCTGCTCGTCGGCGAGGAACTCCACGGTGCCCGCACCGGTGTAGCCGATCGCGCCCGCCGCCAGGCGGGCGGCCTCGAACAGCTTGGCCCGCATGCCGGGGGTGCGTTCCACCAGCGGGGAGGGGGCTTCTTCGATGACCTTCTGGTGCCGGCGCTGAATCGAGCATTCCCGCTCGCCGACCGCCCACACCGTGCCGTGCGCGTCGG
>JBDTEP010000151.1:0-41176 GCA_039922455.1 Mycobacterium sp.
TAGGTTAGGCTACATTTACTAATCGTGTCAGAGCTCGGTGTCGAAACAGTCTCCGGAACCGCGCTGTCGGTGCCGCTGCCCCCGGGCATCGACCCGGCTGACCTCGCGGCCGGGCTGGCCGCGGCGCTGCCGGAACGCGACGGCGAGGAATACCTGCTCTACGAGCGCGCCGGAACCTGGACGCTGGCCGTCGGCGTGCGCGCTGCCGTCGAGTTGGACAGCGACGAGCTGCGCACCGTCCGCGACGGGATGGTGCAGCGTCAGAACTGGCAGGGCCGGCCGGCCGCAGTGCTCGGCGAGGCGGTGGACCGGTTGCTGCTGGAGACCGACCAGGTCTTCGGCTGGGTCGCCTTCGAGTTCGGTACTTACCGATTCGGGCTGCAGGACCGGCTGGCCGCCAAAACCGCGCTGGCACGAGTGTTCTGGCCACGGACCCGCATCGTGGTCACCGGCCACCGAGTCGAGATGTTCGGCGCGGGCGACCGGGAGGCGGCGGTGCTGGACGGGCTGCTGGCCGACGGCATCCCGGTGCTCGCCGACCCGTCCCCGATTGCGGTGGATGCGGACGCCACCGGCTACCTCGACCGCGTGGCGACCGCCGTCGCCGAGATCGGCGCCGGTCGCTACCGCAAGGTGATCTTGTCCCGCACCGTCGACGTGCCGTTTGCGCTGGACTTTCCGTCGACCTATCGGCTGGGCCGGCGGAACAACACGCCGGCCCGGTCATTTCTGTTGCGGCTCGGCCAGATTCGGGCACTGGGGTACAGCCCGGAACTGGTGGCGCAGGTGCGCGACGACCGGGTGGTGGTCACCGAGCCGTTGGCCGGGACGCGGGCGCGCAGCGGTGACCCCGCGATTGACGGGCCGGTCCGGGCCGAATTGGAATCCGATGCCAAAGAGATCGTGGAACATGCGATTTCGGTACGTCTCTCGATGGACGAGATCGCCGGTATAGCCGAGCCCGGCAGTGCCGCGGTCACCGATTTCATGACGGTGCGGGAGCGGGGGAGCGTCCAGCACCTCGGTTCGACGGTGTGCGGGCGGCTGGACCGGTCACGGGATCGGATGGACGCCCTGGAGGCACTGTTTCCTGCGGTCACGGCGTCGGGCATTCCCAAGCCTGCCGGGATCGACGCCATCCTGCGGCTCGATGAATGCCCACGGGGACTGTATTCCGGTGCGGTGGTGGTGTTTTCGGCTGACGGTGGGCTAGATGCCGCGTTGACACTGCGGGCCGCTTATGAGCGGGACGGGCGGACCTGGTTGCGGGCGGGGGCGGGCGTCATCGACGCGTCGCGTCCCGAGCGGGAGTTCGAGGAGACCTGCGAGAAGTTCGCCACGCTGGCGCCGTACCTGGTCGCCCGTCGCTGAGTCCCGCCGCCCTGATACCCGGCAGGGTATGATGGGCGGCTCGTGGAGAGGACCCGATGTGATCAGCGACGACGACAGCGTCAAGCCCGTGTTGAACCGGTTGCGCCGAGCGCACGGCCAGTTGGCCGGGGTTATCGCGATGATCGAGAGCGGCCGCGACTGCAAGGACGTGGTCACCCAACTGGCTGCGGTCTCGCGGGCGTTGGACCGGGCAGGTTTCAAGATCGTCGCGACCGGGCTTCGGGAATGCCTCGCGGGCGATTCAAGCAGTGGCAAGGCTCCGCTGTCCGTGGATGAACTCGAGAAGTTGTTCCTCGCACTGGCCTGACGCGTCAGCGCAGCAGAGAATCGGTGAGCAGGCCGCTGACCATCGACTCGATGGTGGACTCGATCGACGAGGCCAGGGTAGCGGTGACCGACGCGACGGCTTGGGTGCGGAACCGCACCAGCATGCCGATCAACTCGGCAATCTCGGTGTCGGCCGGTAGCGGCGCACCGGGCTGGATCCGCGCCAGAACGTGTTCGGCGCCGGCGCGCACCAGCAGCTGGCTGATCGCGTCGATGTGCGGCAGTGACTGTTCGTAGAGGTCGACGAGCTTGCCGACGGCGATGCCGTAGCCACGGATCTCGTTGAATGCCTCGATCAGCTTGGGCCGGATGATGGTGGCCTCAGCCCCGTCGAGCCGGATCACCCCGAGCTCTACCAGCCGGCGCAGCGCCAGCGGGTCATCGATGAGCCGCTCGACCTTGGCGCGAGGCATGGTCTCGGGTCGCTCGGTGGTCCAGGTACCGGCGATCGCGCTCTCCAGGCCCAGGATGTCGCCGAGGTCCTTGCCCTGCTCCCAGGCGCCGATCATCTCCTTGACGTGCGCGATCGTGTACCCGCGGTCGAGCATCGAGGTGATCAGCCGCAGCCGGGTCAGATGTGTGTCGTTGAACAGTGCGATCCGCCCGACCCGCCGTGGCGGTGGCAACAGATCCCGGTCCCGATATACCCGGACATTGCGGGTGGTGGTGCCGGCCAGCCGGGCCAAGTCGTCGATCCGGTACTCTCGGGAGGCCGCGCTGCCGCCGGGGTGGCGCACCACGAGCTCGAACAGCTGGGTCACCGCGACCTCGACCACCTCGCGGGACTCGCGCCGCACCCGGCGGGGTAGCTTGCGCAGGTTCGCCAGCACACCGGTGATGGAGTCTGCCTTGGGGTGACGATCTGCGGGGGTCATGCCGCCGCGTGGTAGTCGGCGAGCTGGAAGTTACGCATCTGCCGAAGATACTGGGTCGCGAACCCCGGGTACATCGACGCATTGAAGCCGTCCTCGGTGAGATACCAGCTGCGACAGCCCGACATCCAGGTCGTCTTGCCGAGTCGCCGCTGGATCTGCTCGTTGTGGCGGCGCTGCACATCGTCGCGGACGTCCAGGTAGCGCAGGCCATGGTCGCGGATGGCGCCGACGGCGCGCACAACGTAGTCGAGTTGGCCTTCGACGTAGACCAGTAGTGAATTGTGGCCGGGGCCGGAGTTGGGGCCGGTGATGAAGAACAGGTTCGGATAGCCGTGCGCCTGGATGCTCTTGAAGGCCTGGCCGCCGCCGGTCCAGTCGGCGGCCAGGGACCTGCCGTCGCGCCCGGTGACCGGAAACGGCGGGCCGGTCAGGTGTACGTCGTAGCCGGTCGCGAACACGATGGCGTCCAGATGGTGCTCCACGCCGTCGCTGGTGCGGATGCCAGCGGGGCTGAGGGTGGCGATCGGCCAGTCGATCAGTTTGCAGTTGTCACGTTGCAGCGCGGGGTAGTAGTCACTGGAGACCAGCATCCGCTTGCAGCCCGGGGTGAAGTCCGGGGTGAGCTGACGGCGCAGCCACGGATCCTTGACGGTAGCTCGCAGATGGGCTTTGCCCAGTTGTGCCACCAGGCCGCTGAGCGGGGTGTTCCACACCAATGCGGTGGCGGTGGCCTCGTGTCCCCAGAATAGGGCTTGGCGGGCAAGCTGTTGGGCGGCAGGAACTTTGGTGAACAGCGCTTGTACGGCGGGCGGCATCGCCATGTCCAGTCGGGGGATCACCCAGCCTGGAGTGCGCTGGAAAACCTTGACGAACCCGGCTTGCTCGACCAGCTCCGGGATGATCTGCACCGCGCTGGCGCCGGTGCCGACGACCGCGATCTTCTTGCCGGCGAAGTCGAAGTCGTGATCCCAGCGAGCGCTGTGGATCTTATGTCCGGCATAGGTTGTCAGGCCGCGGATGGCCGGAAAGCTGGAGTCGGGCAGCGGTCCGGACGCCAGCACCACGGTTCGGGCCCGAAATTTCTTTCGTCCGGCGGCTACCGTCCAGACACCGGCCTTCTCGTCGAACGACAGCCCGGTGACCTCGGTGCCGAACCGGATGTGGCGGCGCACATCGAACTTCTCGGCCATCTCCTCGATGTGACGGCAGATCTCGGCAGCCGGCGAGTAGGCCCGCGACCAGGTGGGGTTGCCGGCGAACGAGAATGAATACAGCAGCGACGGAATATCGCACGCCGCACCGGGATAGCTGGTATCGCGCCAGGTCCCGCCGACCCGGTCGCTGCGCTCCAGGATCACGATCTCGTCGTCGCGGCCGAGACCGGCCTCGGCGAGTTTGATCGCCGCGCCGATTCCGCTGAAGCCGGCGCCCACGATCAGCGTCTGAAAATTCTGCCCGCGCGCCATGTCAGGCCGCCGGGTCGTGGGTGAGTTCGTTGAACCAGCTGGGGATCGGCTTGAGCAGTGCCCGCGGGTAGAAGTCCGATAGCCGCACCATGGAATTAGCCAGCAAATGGTAGGGGTGGTCCGGGTTGACGACCCACGCGGCATGCCGCTTGAGGATCCGGTAGATCGGTACCCGCTCGGTGTATTCACCCCGGTCGCCGAGTTGTTTGAATCGTTTGACCGCGTTGTAGAGTCGCTCGGGTTCCATGCCCATCTCGCTGAGTTCGTTGCGAATCCGGTTGAGCAGCGGCAGGTACATCAGGGTGCCGAGGATCAGTGCCGGTGATGCGATGTTGCCGACGAACTCGATGGCGAGCTTGCGCGCGGTGGCGTGACCGATCATGTTGAGAACTTCGAAATCCACTGCCAAGTGGCGCGATTCGTCGTTGTTGATCTTCTCGAACACCTGGTGGCAGACCGGGTCGTCGACCTCGTCGAGCAGGAACTTCAGCAGTGCGCCGTCGAGTGCGACCTCCAGCATCGGGATCACCGTGCCCAGTACCGACAGTGGCATGCTGTCGGCGTAGTCGTCGAGCCACTGCATCGCCAGCCGGATGTTGACGTTGGGTTCGGGCATCTCGCCGTCGTCGAGCATCCCCCAACGCTTCATCAGGGCGAGTTCGGCGTTGGCGTGGCGTTGTTCCTCGGCGTGGAAGTAGCGGTAGATCTCGGCCAGCGTCGCGGTCGGGGCTTTGCGTGCCAACGCCGCGAATCCCCGCGCGCCGATGTTCTCGATCCAGCACAGGTCGGCCACGAACGCCTTGAGTTTAGGCCGGAACTCATCGCTGATCGTCTCGGCTCCCGGTGCGTCCCAGTCGATGTCGGCCAGTGCCCACTGGCGGTCCTTGATCTTGGCCAGCATGACGTCCAGGTCGATACTCATGCGACTCTCCTCGGCTAATTCGATAGATGCGAGCCGGCCCTGAAAGCCAGGCCGATCGTGCGGGTGAACGTCTCGGGCGCCAAACGTTTGATGTTCCAACCGATCTTGGCGTCCAGCTGCGGCATGCAGTACAGGTTGCCGCGGTCGTTGGTGTCGAGGCAGTCGCGGGCGACCTGGTCCGCGGAGAGTCCGGTCCAGCGCATCAGCCGGTTCGCGGCTGCACTGGATTGCGCGGTCATGCGCCCGGATTCGACGATGTTGGTCTTGACGAATGTCGGGCACAGCACGGTGACCGCGATGCCGGTACCGGACAACTCAGCGGCCAGGGTCTCGGACAGTGACAGCGTCCCGGCCTTGCTGACGTTGTAGGCCGCCATCTCCGGTGCGGCGCCGAACGACGCCGCCGAGGCGACGTTGATGATGCCGCGGGGCTGATCGGCGGTGGCCTCGCGAAGAATCGGGGTGAACACGTGACAGCCGTGGATTGGGCCCCACAGGTTGATGCCCAGGGTCCAGTGCCAGTCCGCTAGCGACATCGCCCCGATCGGGTGACCGCCGGTGCCGACGCCCGCGTTGTTGATCACGAGGGTGGGCGGGCCGGCGAACCAGGACTGCGCGGCTTGGGCCAGAGCGGTGACGTCGTCGATGGCCGAGACGTCGCAATGCACGGACGTGGCGTGCCCGCTCTCGGCGGTGATGGCGTCGACGGTGTGCTGCGCGGCGGCGTCGTCGAGATCGCTGCAGACCACAGCGCTGCCGCGGCGGGCGAGTTCGATGGCGAAGGCGGCTCCGATGCCACTGCCGGCCCCGGTCACCACTGCTGACGCCCCGTGGCTGCGTTGGCGCGATCGCCCAAAAGTCATGTGACTGAGTCAACAGCCAATGGTGCCATTAGTCAATGGCAATGTTGTGTTCGGGTTCGGGAGGTAGCGAGCCGAGCCCGGCTCCCGTTCTGCGCGAGCGTGCGTAATCCCGAAAGATTCCTCGGCGTGTCGACCGGGGACACGCACGCTCGCGCAGGGGGCGGCGCCTTGCCTGCGCGCGTTCGCGCAGGAGGCGGTGCGGGCTAGCTGAAGAGTCCGGTGAGCCAGTCCAGGTCGAACAGGTTCGGGTCCGCGAGTGCCCCACCGAGGTCGGGGTCCACCAGGTCGCCTGCAGGCAGGTTCATGGTCAACGCGTTGGCGATCATTTCGGGCAGAATCCGGGAGAAGTAGTCGACCGGGCCCTCCTCGGTGAGGAAGCCCACCAGCGGTGCGTGGACGGTGTCAGAGCCGTCCTGCGGATCCCACGGGACGTACCCGTTGAGGAAGGCGTCCATCACGTCCTGCGGAGTGTGGGCGCCGGTGTCGGTGAAGTTGTCGCTCATTGCGTACATGGCGCTGATCGTGGGGCTCATCATCGCTTCAGCCATGGCCTTCCAGGTGGCGTAGTCGCCGAAGACGTCCTGGAGGTTGGCCATGTCGCGCATCATGGTGGCACTGAGGCCGAACAGTCCGGCGACCTCTTCGGTCCCGCCGTGCGGAACGTGGTTGAAGAGCGGCTGGAAGACGTTCTGCATGTTGAACAGCATGTCTTTGTTGATCAGGTTGAACGCCTCGGTGGCGTTGCCGTCCTGCAGGTACTGGCTGACCAGTGGCAGGAGTGTTTCAAGGCCTAAGGCGGCTCCGTGTCCCGACCAGATCCCCTCGATACCGGCCATCGAATTCTCGACACTGTTGCTCGCGACGGTGCTGTAGCTGGTGAACAGTTCACCGAAGGCCGTTCCGACCGGGTTCGGGTTGGCCGCCATCAGGTCCTGCAGGTTTGCCAGGTTCTCCGCCGTAGTGCTGGTCAGCTGAACCTCCGACTGGTGGGCGTCCAAGGAGAGCACGGGCGCGACGGGGTTCACCGCGATCACACCGGCAGCGGCCAAGGCGACGCCGGCGGCCAGCACCAGGTTGGTGCGGGTGGTCGGCACAAAGTCGGATGCGGTGCCGTGATCGATCGATCCGGCTGCATGGGCGAGCTGCATTACTTCTCCTTTTCGTAACCTCATCTGGTATGAGATTCCTGTGCATGTTGAAGGCGCTCATAGCGTAGACATAGGTTGAGCCACAAGGCAAGCCTTACCTAACCGAGTGTTGCACTTCACAATAATTAAATGAGCCCAGCCTTATTTATTAATGGCGAGTCGGCCCGCCGGGCAGCAATACGTGGTCTACCGATATGGTCGGCATCGCGCCAATGAGTTCTTGAGCGAAGATCTGTTTGACCACGTCAGACAGGTAATTTAGGCGGGTGGCCGCCGGCTGGTGGCCCGTTAGCCAACGGCAATGCGTTGGGTGATCGCCTTCTTGTCGACCTTGCCGAACGCGGTGGTGGGTAGCGCGCCAAGCGTCACCAGCGTGTCGCACCGGATATGAGTGGCCGCTCCGCGTTCACTCAGGTGCGCGTTGAGCCCAGCCAGCGGCACCGGTGTGCCGGCGAAGACAATCGCGACGCAGACCCGTTCGCCCAGAAAATCGTCGGGCACCGGCACCGCAGCCACCGCCTGGACCGACGGATGGGTGAGCAGATGTTCCTCGATGTCGGCGGCGGCGATCGTCTCACCGCCGCGGTTGATGACATCTTTGACCCGGCCGGTGACCTCGAAATAGCCGCCTGCCAGCCGGCGGACCCGGTCTCCGCTGCGATAGAAGCCGTCCGGGCTGAACGCGCGGTTGTTGATCTCGTCGGCGGCGAAGTATCCGTTGATCGTGTACGGGCCGCGCACCAGTAGCTCGCCCTCGGCGTCGGCGGGAACCTCGGCGCCCGTCTCGTCGACCACCCGTAGCTCGTCGGCCGCGCACAACGGCCGGCCCTGGGTGTGCTCGACAATTTCGACCGGATCATCGAGCCGGGTGAAGTTGAGCAGGCCCTCGGCCATTCCGTAGACCTGTTGCAAGCCGGGAGTCAGGTGTTCCCGGATGCGACGGGCGTCGTCGGCGGCCAGCTTGGCCCCGCCGACCTGCAGTAGCCGTAGCGTCTTCGGGGTGACCGGCTCCCATTCGCAGGCCGCCGCCCACAGCTTGGCCCGCGCCGGGACCAGTGCGGTGACCGTGACGCCGTGGCGAGCGATGGTGGCGAACGCCGCCTCCGGGCTGGCGTCGGTGGTGAAGACCGTGGTGGCGCCGACCGCGATTGCGCCCAGCAGGCCCGGGCAGGCCAGCGGGAAGTTGTGCGCCGCCGGCAGCGCCACCAGGTAGACGTCGTCGGCGTTGAGCTTGCACAGTGCGGCGCTCGCGGTGGCGTTGTAGACGTAGTCGTCGTGGGTGCGCGGGATGAGTTTGGGTAACCCGGTGGTGCCGCCGGAGACCAGAAGCAGCGCGGGCGATGAGGTATCGATATCGACGGGTGGCGGGGTGCCGACACGCGAGTCATCGAGCGCTGAGTCGAGTGCTGGGTCGAGTTCATTCGCCCCGACGACGTGCCGCGCGCCGCTGACTTTCGCGAAGTGGCTCAGTTCGGCTGTGCCGTGGCCGGGCAAACACAACACCGGGATCGCCCCGGCGCGCAGTAGGCCGAACAGTGTCACCGCGAACCGGCACGAGTTGGGTAGCTGCAGCAGCACCCGGTCGCCGGGGGCGATGCCGCGTGCAGCGAGTCCCGCGGCGGCGTGGTCGGCTCGCCGATCCAACTCGGCGTAGCTGTAGCCGGTGTGGGCGTCGGCCACCGCGAGGTGCTCGGGCCGGGTGGCCGCCGCGTCGGTCAGCAGCGAGTCGACGGTCCGGCCGGACCAGTAGCCCGCGGCACGGTAACGGGCCGCACGCTCCGACGGAAACGGTACGAAACCGTCAGTCGGCATGGATCCGCCACCCGGAGGCGTCCTGCTGCTGGCGCCAGAATTCGTCGAAACGACCGCCTGCGGAACGTAATTCGTCAATGGTTCCGTCTTCGACGATGCGGCCGCCGTCGACGAACAGCACCCGGTCGGCGTGCCGGATGCTGGCAGGCCGGTGGGCGACGATCACCTTGGTGCGCGGCCGCAGGTCGGCGGTGAGCGCGTCGACGACCGCGGCCTCATTCTCGGTGTCCAAGGCGCTCGTGGCCTCGTCGACCAGCAATACCGGCGCGGGTTTGAGCAGTGCGCGGGCGATGCTGACCCGCTGCCGCTCACCGCCGGACAGCGCGCCACCGGCCTCGCCGACCGGGGTGTCGAGTCCCTCGGGCAGCCGGCCGGTCAGCTCGTCGACCCGGGCCAGTTCCAATGCCCGCGCCAACTGCGCGGGGTCGGCGTCGGGATCGCCGGCGGTCACGTTGTCGCCGATGGTGCCGTCGAACAGATAAGGCTGTTGAAACACCACGCTGGTTACTGCGCGTCGGGCGTGCGGTTCCAACGTGGCCGCGTCGACCGAGTCGACGAGAACTCGGCCGTGCACCGGCTGTGCCAGGCCGGCGATCAACGCCAGGATGGTGCTCTTGCCCGACCCGGACGGCCCGACGATCGCGGTGGTGCTACCCGATGTCAGGCTGAAGCTCACGTGATCGAGGACCGCGGTGCCGTCGTAGCCGAAGCTCACATCGTCGAAGGTGATCGACGGCGGCGACCCGGTGTCGGGCAGGGTGGCAGCACCGGCGGGCAGCGCGGGTGCGGCCAGGACGGCGGCGATACGGTCCAGGCTGGCGCGGGTGGATTCCAGAGCTGGTGCGAGTTCGCTGACCGTGGTGAACGGCTCCAGATAGCGGGCGATAACCACGATCAGCGCCACCGCCTGCGCGGCACTGAGCGTGCCGGCCACCGTCAGCACGGTGGTCGCGCCGGCCAGCAGGATCAGCGCAGCCTGGCTGGCCACGCCGAACAGCAGCTGGCCCGGGATTTGCATGCCCAACAGCCGCAGGGCAGCCCCGCGTTGGGTGGTCAGTGCGGCACCGACCAGGCTGCGGGCCGGCTCCACCCGCCGCGCGGCGCGCAACGCCTGTTGGGTGCGGGCGAACTCGATAATGCGTTCGGTGAGGGTCCCGTTGGCCGCGTCGGCGGCGGCGTCGGCGCGCCGGGTGAGCCGCACCGACATCCACAGCGCTCCGAGCAGCAGCGGCACCCCGGCCAGCGCGGCTAGACCGAGCTGCCAGGACACTCCGACCAGGGCCACCGCGATCGCGCCCGGCAGCAGTACCGCGCTTATCAGGGGGGTCAGCAGATTGACTACCAGCCCGACCAGTTCGGGACCGGTCGCCGCGATCGCCTGTCGAGCGGTCGCCGTGTTACCGGTGTCTCCGGCGGTCAGCCAATCCAGTCGGACGTCGGGCAGTCGGTCGGCCAAGTCGTGCTGGGTGTGGTCGAGGACAGCGAAACCCAGGTTGAAACCGAGGCGCGCCGTCGTCGCGTCGATCAGCCATCCTGCGACCGTGGCCGCGGTCAGCCAGCCCAGCCAGACCAGCGCGCGCTGCGGGGCGGGACTGAACAACGCCCCCACCAGCGGCACCAGCAGCACGGTGCCCGCAGCGCGCACCAGCACCGACGTCAGCGCCAGCGTGGCGTAGACCAGCACGCTGCGGCGCCGTTCGGCCGGCACCAGCGAAAGCCAGGTGCGGATCATTGCGCCGGCCCCCCGGCCGCGGCCAGGTCCGGGCGGCCGGTCCGCTGTCCGGTCTGCCAGAGCTGCTGGTAGCGGCCGTCGGCGGCCAGCAGTTCGGGGTGCGTACCGGATTCGACGATGCGTCCGTGATCGAGCACGACGATCTGGTCGGCCGCGGAGATGGTGTGCAGCCGGTGGGCGATCACCAGCACGGTGCGATCGGCGGTCAGCCGGTTGAGTGCCTGCTGCACCAGGTACTCCGATTCCGGGTCGGCGAACGCGGTGGCCTCGTCCAGGATCAGCACCGGGGTGTCGGCCAGGATGGCGCGGGCGATGGTCAGCCGCTGCCGTTCCCCGCCGGATAAGCCCGCACCGGAGCCGAGCACCGTGTCATAGCCGTCGGGCATCCGGCAGATCCGGTCGTGGATCTGCGCCGCCCGCGCCGCGGCCTGCACCTGGGAGTCTGTCGCGTCGGGAACCGCTAGCGCGATGTTGTCGCGCACGCTGCCGTGCACCAACTGTGTCTCTTGCAGCACGAACCCGACCCGGGAATAGAGTTCGTCGGCGGTCATCGTCGCGATGTCGCGGCCGTCGACGGTAATGGTGCCCGAATCGACGTCATGGAACCGGGCTAACAGCGCGGCCAGCGTCGACTTACCCGATCCCGACGGTCCGACCAGCGCGGTCACTGTGCCCGGACGCAGTGTCAGTGACGACTCCCGGATCACCGGAACCCCGGGGCGGTAACTGAATTCGACCCGGTTGAAGACCACCGTGCCCGCCGGGCTCGCCGGAGCCGGCGGCCCGCCCGGCCGCACCGCCAGATCGGGTTCATCGAGCGCGGTCTGCAGCCGCCGGGCGGCCAGCAGCCCAGTGCGAATCCCGCCGATCCCGTAGGCGATGCCCAGCAGCTGAGCACCGAACGCGGTGCCCAGCAGTAGAAACGGCAACAGATTGACCGGATCCATCCGGTGAGTGACCACGAGGGCGGTGCCGGAAGCGGCGATCAACCACAGGAAGGTGGCCGGTCGGGTGGCCAGGTCCGCCCGAGTCTTCTTGCCGGTCAGCGGACGCTGCCAGGCGACTAGGAAGCCGATGTAGTCGTCGAGTCGGAGCCGGAAGGCCGACGCGGCCGCACCGCCGAACACCCGGATCACCGGCTGACCCTCCAGGTAGCCGGCGGCCTCGGTGTTCATGATTTCGGCCCAGCGTTGCGCCTGGTGAATCCGCGGACCGGACTGCACCGCCATCGACGACGTCGTCACCAGATAGATCAGCACCGGCACGAACAGCACCAGCGCCACCCGCCAATCCACGCTGAACAGGTAGGCCAGCACCGCCACCGGAGCGACCACCGCGGCGACCGCGTCGGGAATCGCGTGGGTCACCAGATAGTGCAGGGACAGCGTGTCGTCGGCCACCAGCTGTTTGATCGAGCCCGATCCACGGGCGGTGAACCAGCCCAGCGGCAGCCGGGCCAGCTTGGTCAGCAGCCGGGCACGAAGCTCGTGTGCGAACCGGGCGTCGATGATGTGCAGCCACAGCGTCAGGGCGGCGCCCAGCAGCGTGGCCAGCCCCAGCAGGCCGACCGCGGCCAGTCCCAGCGTCCACAGCCGGGAGGTCTGGGCGCCGGAAACCAGCAGTCGGGCCAGTTCGACCAGCAGCACGAACGGGGCCAGCTGCACCAGCGTGACCAGCGCCTGCAGGATGCCCGAGAGGATCAGCGGCGCACGCAGCGGCGCCAACAGCAGGCCCGCGCCCTGGGCGCGCCAGCTGCCCTGCGAAACCGTCGGAACCGGCGACGTCGTCGGCGGCTCGGGGCTTGGGGGTTGATCGGCCTGATCGGTCTGGGGGGGTGGTTCGCTGCTGCGCAGCTTTCCCATCGCCCGCCCGGCGGTCCAGTAGGCCTGGGCGTGCACCTCGGATTTGGGGAAGCCGAATTCATCGCGCAGCCGGGCTCGGACGTGTTTGAGGCTGGCCGACTCCGGCGTGAGCCAGGCGTACCAGTTCGACCAGTTGCGGGCTTCGATGGCGGCGGCTAGCGAGGTGGCGTCGCGGCGGGGTACCCAGTGCACACGCAACCGGGGATGGGTGGCCAGCGGTATCAGCGCGTCGTGGTCGTTGTGCTGCTCCAGGTACAGCTCTATCGGGATTTCGGGCGCAATGGTGTCGATGATCCCGTTCATTCCGGTGATCGCGGCCGCGTCACCGACCAGCAGATAGCCGGCGGGCTGTTCGTCGGTCTCGGCGGGGGTCTCGAAGCGTGACGAGCCCATCAGCGACATCGCCGAGATCGTCGTGCCGGGTGTCGCGGTGCGTGCCCATCGTGACGCCGGGCCGGTCGGCTCGTGCACCAGGATGTCGACGGCGAGCCGGCCGGTGGTGGGATCGGCCTCAGAGATTGTGTAGGCCCGCTGGTGTTCGGTGGATGACCCGTCCGGATCGGGGAACCAGAACCGCAGCCAGGCGGTCGGCTCCACGACCGCGTCGTCGAAAAGCGTCGGCGAGACCATCCGGACCCGGACGAAATGTGGTGCGATCGAAACGGTTTCCAGCACGGTCGCGGTGTGCTCCCGCGCGCCCAAGCCGCGGAGCACGGCGCCCTGTAACCCCCGCGCCATCAATGCTCCTCCCCGTCGGGTCGTCTTTCGCCCAAACTAAGGGTTGCCTTACCGAACGTCAACCCGGGTGTTGAGCCCTACGGTGGGGTGGGGCACTGCTCGCCCCACCATAGGGACTCGAATCAGAAGAGTCCGAAGAATCCAGCGAGATCGCCTCCGGTGCCGTCCAGGAGGGTCTCCGCGCCGGAGCCGACCGTGTCCGCGGCGTGGATAAGCTGTGGACAAACTCATGCGGTGCACAAGTTACCTCAGAATCGACTCCGAACATAGGGTAGGCTAACCCAAGTTAGATTTGTCACATCCGGGGGCGGCTCCGGCCGCGTCGCCGACGCAAGTTAGTACACCCTCACTCCGGTAAGATCGCTGCCCGATATGACTGACACCGCGCCGATCCTGCATCGTGAACTAGTCGACATCCCCGACGTGGTCCGGGCGGTGCCGCCGCCGCCGGCCCCGCAACTGGCCGCACCGTTCGGCATCCGCCCGGTGGATCCCGAGGCCGACGGGGCCACGATTTCCGAATGGATGAACCGACCGCACCTGGTGCAGGCGTGGGAATCGGACTGGCCGGTCGAGCGCTGGCAACGCTACTTGCGGGCGCAGCTGGCGGGCAGCTACTCGCGGCCGTTCCTGATCGGCATGCGCGACAAGGATCACGGCTACATCGAGGTATACCGGGCGGCCAAGGACTCGATCGGGCCCCGCTACGACGCCGACCCCTACGACCTGGGCCTGCACGCTGCCATCGCCGATCTGGGCATCGTCAACCGGGGGATCGCTCCACTGCTGCTGCCGCGCATCGTGGCCAGCCTGTTCGAGCGGGAACCCCGGTGCCGCCGCGTCATGTTCGACCCCGACTATCGCAACACCACCGCTCGGCGGCTATGCGAGTTCGCCGGCTGCACCTTTCTCGGCGAGCACGACATGGCCAACCGGCGGATGGCGCTGTATGCGCTGTCGCGCCCGGAGTCGAACGCCGATCAGTTGCCGCCGAACAACTTCGCGTAGCCGTCGTGATCGGGCCGCATCCCGGCGGCCACCAGCTCCCAGAGCACCTCGTCGGTGCCGCCGCCCACCCGGGCCAGCTTCATGTCCCGCCACCACCGGCCCAGTGGTGTCTCATCCACCAGGTACCCCGACCCGCCGAAGATGTGCATGCATTCGCCGAGTACCTCCTCGCCCAGCCGCGCGGCGGTCACCTTCACCGCGGCGGCGGCCCGCAGGTCGAGCCGGCCCTGGGCGGCGATCCCGGCCAGGCCGTGCCGCAGCAGGTCCACCCGGGCCTGCAGGTCGGCCATCCGTAGCCGCAGGGCCTGGTGTTCGAAAAGGGTGGCGCCGAACTGCCGGCGGTTCATCATGCGGGCGTGGGTGATGCCCAGTACGTACTGGCAGGACGCGGCGACCTGCCCGGCAATCGACATGCGCTCGTGCGCCAGCCCCCAGGAGATCGCCGCCAGACCGGTGCCGGGGCGGGCGATCAGCGCGTCGGCGGGCACCCAGGTGTCGATGTGTACCGCGGCGGTGTCCAGCGGCCCGGCGCCGACCTTGCGGTACGGCGTCTGCACCTGCGTCTGGGCGGTGGGCACTGCAATCAGCATGACGTTGCCGTGCCGGCTCTTCTCGTCTTGGTCGACGCTGCGCGCCACCACCATGATGTGGTCGGCGATCGGGGACAGGGAGACGAATTTCTTGACTCCGCGCACGGCGAAACCGTCACGCTCCGAACGGACTTCGGTGCCGACGATCTGTAGGTCCGACCCGCCGGATTCCTCCGAGGCGCCGATGCACAGCACCGCGTCGCCGTGGATCGCCTGTTCGCAGATGGCTTTCAGGTGGTCTGAACGGCCGAACCGGCGCAGGATCGCGATCGCCGAATCATGCAGGCTGACACCGACGCCGACCCCGGCCGATCCGGTTCGGCCCAGCGCGAACGCCAGCTCGACCAGCTTGGCCACATCCGGATGCGGGTTGCCGGTCGGACCCCATTTCTGTGCGAAAACCCCACTGCGGCCCAGATGTTCGATCAGCTTGCGCGGAAACCGTTC
Organism: Mycobacterium sp.; assembly: GCA_039922455.1. GTDB lineage: Bacteria > Actinomycetota > Actinomycetes > Mycobacteriales > Mycobacteriaceae > Mycobacterium. Next base: position 15,183 of record JBDTEP010000151.1, read on the forward strand.
GGTGGCTTCGGCTTCAGCGGTCCAGTCAATAACCTGTTGATCGAAGGCCTCACCGATCAGTTCCCGGTATTCGTCGATGCTCACCCGCGGGCCGCCTCCAAGTTCTGTTTGACTTCCAGTCGCCGTAGCTTCCCCGAGGAGGTACGCGGCAGTGATCCCGGTGCCACCAGCACCACATCGGCGGGCATAACGCCGCATTCGGACGCCACCCTGGCCAGCACCTCGCCGCGGGCGCCGTCCACGTCCGGTCCGCGGAACTCGGCGGTGATCACCAGACCCGGCCGGGTTGCGCCGTCACCGGTGCCCACCGCCACCACCGCACCGTCGCGCACTCCGCGGACCTGCGCGGCGACCCGCTCGATCTCGGTCGGGAATACATTGCGCCCGGCCACCGAGATGACCTCTTTGGCGCGTCCGCACACCACCAGGCCGTCGTCGGTGAGATAGCCCAGATCCCCGGTGGGGAACCAGGTTTGCGCGCTCAGCGGCCGATCACCCAGATATCCCGACATCAGGGAGGTTCCGCGGATCTCGATGGCGCCGGCCCGCGGCTCGCCGGTATCGACGACGCGCAGCTCGATGCCGGGGATCGGATCTCCCAGGATCGCGTGCCTGCGCCCGGCGTTCTCGTGGTAGCGCAGGCCGGCGCCCGGGCGCGGCATGGTCACCGCGCACGTCGCCTCGGCCAGACCGTAGGACGGGCAGGGCGCACCCGCGTCGAAACCGAACCGGGCCAACTCGGTGCAGAATCGCTCCAGTCCGGCGCAGTCGATCGGTTCACCGCCGTTGATTGCCACCCGCACCGCGCTCAGGTCGACCTCGGGCACCCGCCGGGCGTACTTGCCGATTACGCCGTAGGCGAAGTTGGGGGCGGCGGTCAGGGTGGCGCGGCTGTCGTGCAGCCACTGCAGCCAGCGAAACGGCGATGCCGCGAACGCGGCGGTGGGGGCCAGCCAGACCGGCACCCCGGTCAGCATCCCGGACAGCAGGAACGTCAGACCCATGTCGTGATACAGCGGCAGCCAGGAGCACCCGATGTCGTCCGGTGCGACCTCGGTCCGCTCGGTCAGCCCGCGCAGGTTGCTCAGCACCGCCGCCTGCGACAGTTGCGCGGTGCGCGGTGTCCCGGTGGACCCGGCGGTTCCCTGCAGCACCGCCGGCGCCTCGGCCGGCACCGCAACCAGCGTGGCCGAGGGTTGCCGGTGTGCGGCGTCGGTGACATCGACGACGGTCAGCGCGGTGTCCTGTGCCCACAGCAGGCTCAGCACCGGCTCGGTGCAGAACACCACGTCGACGCCGATCCGGGCAAACCTGTCCAAGGTGGAGCGGGCCCACTGCGCAGGGTCGGCGCCGCGCACCGGTCCGGGAAGGATCGACACGGCACGCCCGGCCAGCCAGGTGCCCGGGATCGCGGCGACGAACTCGGCGGTCGGTTCGCCGACGAGCCCGACCGCACCGGGCTTGCCGACGTCCAGGATTCGCGCAGCGATGCTCTGCGCGTAGGCGTGCACCTGGGGCCAGGGCTGCCGGGTCCACTCGCCGGTTGCACGGTCCAGCACCACCAGGTCGTGCGGGGATGCCGTCATCGCCTCGGTCAGGGCGATTGCGAGTGCGCTCACCGGCCAGCCGGGACTTTGGCCAGGATCGCCGCTTCCAACTCACCGACGGTGTCGCAGGTCAGCAGGTCCTCTTCGTCGAGCACCGCGCCGAGCCGGTCCTCGATGGCCACCATCCCGATGGCGAACGCCACCGAATCCATGCCCAGGTCGTCGACCAGTCGGGCGTCCGGGGTGGCGCGTTTGACGTCGACTTGCAGGTCGTCGCGCAGGATTTCCTGCAGGGTGTCGCGTATGGAGGCCGGAGTAGACGAAGTCATGGCGACCGACCTTACCTGTTCGAGTTATGCAAGCCTATGCTTACCCGGTGACACCGGACGATATCCGCGCGCAGGTCGCCGAGCTGCTTGGCATCCACGTCGACGCCGTTGATCCCGATGCCGACCTGGTCGGGCAGGGCCTGGATTCGATCCGGATGATGAGCCTGGCGGGCCGCTGGCGCAAACGGGGCATCGACATCGATTTCGCCACGCTGGCCGCCGACCCGCGCATCGCGGCCTGGAACGCGCTGGTGGGCGGCCGGGGCGAACCGGCGCCGGTTGCCGCGCCGGCCACGACGGACACCGACGCGCCCTTCCCGCTCGCCCCGATGCAGCATGCGATGTGGGTAGGACGCGACGACGACGTGGCGCTGGGCGGGGTGGCCGGCCACCTGTACGTCGAATTTGACGGACCCGGACTCGACCCGGACAAGTTGGCCGCGGCCGCCGACGCGCTGGCCGCCCGGCATCCGATGCTGCGGGTGGCATTCCTGCCCGACGCCACCCAGCACATCCGGGCCGACGCCGGCCTGCCGGTCACGGTGGCCGACCTGCGCGGGCTGGACCGCGCCGAGGTTGAGCAGCGGCTGGCCGCCACCCGCGAGGCGAAATCGCGCCAGCAACTCGACGGCGCTGTCTTTGAGCTCACCCTGTCGCTGCTGCCGGACGGGACTGCGCGGTTGCACGTCGACTTGGACATGCAGGCCGCCGACGCGATGAGCTACCGCACCCTGATGGCAGACCTGGCAGCCGCCTATACGGGGGTGGACTTGCCGGAACTGGGCTACACCTACCGGCAGTACCGCAACGCCACCGCCGACCGGCAGCCCAACGAGAGCCACCGGCAGTGGTGGACACAGCACATCCCCGACCTGCCCGACCCGCCCCGACTGCCTCCGCCGACCGGTGTCCCGGCCGACCCGCGCCGCAGCACCCGTCGCTGGCACCGGCTGGACCCGGCCACCCGCGATGCGCTGTTCGGCTATGCCCGAGCCCACGGCGTCACCCCGGCGATGACGCTGGCCGCCTCGTTCTCCCACACCCTGGCCTGCTGGTCGGACGAGCCGCGCTTCCTGCTCAACGTGCCGCTGTTCGGCCGGGAGCCGCTGCACGACGACGTTGAACGGCTGGTCGGCGACTTCACCTCGTCGCTGCTGCTGGATGTGGATCTGAGCCAGACAGTGGCCGGTTCGGGGACCGGTTCGCAGCGCGCGCACGCCGTACAGGACGCCATGCGCACCGCCGCCGCGCACGCCGACTACCCGGGCTTGGCGGTGCTGCGTGATCTGGGCCGGCACCACGGGACCCAGGTGCTGGCGCCGGTGGTGTTCACCAGCGCGCTCGGGCTCGGGGAACTGTTCGCCGCCGAGGTCACAAGCGCGTTCGGTACCCCGGTGTGGATCATCTCCCAAGGCCCGCAGGTGCTGCTCGACGCGCAGGTCACCGAGTTCGACGGCGGCGTACTGGTGAACTGGGATGTGCGCGAGGAGATGTTTGCCCCCGGCGTGATCGACGCCATGTTCGCCCACCACATCGCCGACCTGTCCCGGCTGGCCCGGGGTCAGGGCTGGGACGAGCCGGCACCGGCCGCACTGCCTTCCGCGCAGGCTCAGGTGCGGAGTTCGGTGAACGCGACCACCGCCGAACCCAGCGGGGAGACCTTGCACCACGGGTTCTTTCGGCGCGCCGTTCGGGAACCCGAAGCGCCGGCGGTCCTGCACGGCCACGACGTTGTGAGCTACGGCGCTCTGCGCGATCAGGCCCTGGCGGTGGCCGGCGCGCTGCGCGCGATCGGCGTCCGGACCGGTGACACCGTGGCCCTGCTGGGGCCCAAGTGCGCCGAGCAGATCCCGGCGCTGCTGGGCATCCTGGCGGCCGGTGCGGTGTATCTGCCGGTCGCCGCCGATCAGCCTCGCGATCGGGTGGACCGCATCCTGGCCCTGGCCGGCGCCGCTGCGGCGCTGGTGACCGGGGAATCGTTGCCGGCGTTGCGGATTCCCACGCTGAGCGTGGGGGCTGCCGTCACGCATTCCGCTGTGGCCGATCCGGTCTCCCTCGATCCGTCCGAGCTGGCCTATCTGGTGTTCACCTCCGGCTCCACCGGTGAGCCCAAGGGCGTCGAGGTTACTCACGACGCGGCGATGAACACCGTCGAAACCCTCAGCGCACGTTTCGGATTCGGACCCGAGGATCGCAGCCTGGCACTGCTGACCCTGGATGCCGACATGTCGGTGCTCGACGTGTTCGCCATGCTGCGCGCCGGGGGAGCGATCGTGATGGTCGACGAGACCGACCGTCGAAGCCCTGAGGTGTGGGCCCGGTTGGTCGAGCGGCACCGGGTCAGCGTGCTCAACCTGATGCCCGGTGCCCTGGAAATGCTGGCTTCCGCTTGCGGGGGACTGTCTTCGGTGCGGGCGGTGTTGACCGGAGGCGACTGGGTGCGCCCCGAGTTGGCGCGGCGGTTCGCCGCGCTGGCCCCCGGGGTGCGGTTCGCCGGACTGGGCGGGGCCACCGAAACCGCCATCCACGCCACCCTCTGTGAGGTCGACGGCGAGCCGCCGTTGCACTGGGCTTCGGTGCCCTATGGCACACCGCTGCCCAACATCGCCTGCCGCGTGGTCGGCGCCGACGGGGCCGACCGCCCGGACTGGGTGGCCGGGGAGTTGTGGGTCGCCGGGCGCGGCATTGCATCGGGCTATCGGGGCCGGCCCGACCTGACCGCCGAGAAGTTCGTCGAGCATGACGGCCGAACCTGGTATCGCACCGGCGATCTGGCCCGCTACTGGCCGGACGGCACGCTGGAGTTCGTCGGCCGCGCCGATCACCGGGTCAAGGTCAGTGGATATCGCATCGAGCTCGGCGAGGTCGAAGCCGCGCTGCGCCGACTGGCGGGAGTGGCCGACGCGGTGGCGGTGGCACTGCCGGAGGCCGGCGGGCGTGACGTGCTGGCGGCTGCGATCCGGGCCGACGATCCGGCGTTGACCGTTGCGGGGCTGCGGGCCGGGCTGGCCGAGGCGCTACCCGAGCACATGATTCCGCGGCAGCTGATGTTGGTCCCGGCGATTCCCTACACTGTCTCCGGCAAGATCGATCGGCGGGCGGTGACGGCCGAGCTGGCTGCGGGATTCGCCGCGGCGGGCGGGTACCGCGAGCCGGCCACCCCGCTGCAGCGTGCGCTGGCCGCGATCGTCGCCGACATACTCGGTGCCGCGCGGGTTGGGGCGGACGACGACTTCTTCGCCCTGGGCGGGGATTCGGTGTTGGCCACCGCGGTGATCGCCGCCGTCCGCACCTGGCTGGATGCCCCCGGGGCTGTCGTCGCCGACATCTTCGCCGCCCGCACCGTGGCGGCATTGGCGGACCGGCTTAGTGCCCGCGATGCGGATGCCGGCCGGCTGGACGCGGTCGCTGAGGTGTATCTGGAAGTCGCCCAGCTGGATTCGGCTGCGCTAGCCGAGGGGCTGGACGCGATCACTGAGCCGGCGTAGAACGCGTTTGAACGTGTTACGCAATCATCGGGTCGATCTCCGACCGGGGCACCAGCACCTGCAACGCCCCGGCTGAGTCGGGCAACAACACGCCCTGGTCGAAGAAGAAGATCACCCCGTCGTTGACCACCGCGAAATTCTGATAGTTGGCAGGGTCGTACAGCGCGGTTGGCGCGATCGGCAACGGCGGTGGTGGCGGCGTGGTCGTCGGCGTGTCCGCAGCCTGCTGTCCCGTTTGCGCTGGCGGCGCGACCGGCGGTGGTGCCAGCTGCTGCTGCAGTTCAGCCTGGACGATCGGCGCGACGATCTTCAGCGGATCGTTCACCTGCCATAACGGCGTATGTTCTTTGTCGTCCGGTGCGGCCGTGTAGGTGATCGCCTTCCGATAGCTCTGGTCCCAGTTGAACGCCTTGTACATCGTCTGTGGATGCGCGCCGCCGTCGTTTTGGTACACCTTGAACACCACGGCTTGCGTGCCGCGCGGGGGAATCGACGAGGTGTATTCCGTCGGCTTGATGCTCAACTCATACGGCATGTTGCGGGGCGCGCCAGACTTGGCCGAGTTGAGGAACCCGTCGCGTGTCTGGGAGATGTAGTCGGCGATTGATTTTTGGTCCGGGTAGTTCGTTGGAATGCTGATGTCGACGCTGTACCCGGGGTCGGAGAGCTGGATCTCACACATGCTGCCGGTATTGCCGCCCTTGAGGTCGGCGCAGTAATCCTTCGGTGCCGCTACCGACACACCAGAAGAACCGAAGATGGCGGCAGCCGTGACGAGCATGGCGACACTGGAAGAGCGCATGGGTAATCCCTCCGAGCAAACGCGGCACCGCGCCGCGGACGACAGATTAACCTGCAGCGCGTTAACCTGCAGCGCGTTAACCTGCAGCGCGCCGGTAAAGCGGGCCGGGCGGTGGGCCAGCGGGGAAGGTTCGCGGGTTCTGGCACCCGCCCGACGATCAGCGGATGATCTCCGACGCCCAGTACTCGCGCAGGCTGGAGATCTGCTCACCGGAGAATTCGAGGATGGCGACTTCACGCATCCGCTTGCGTTGCCCCTGGACGCGGTCGTCGAACGTGGCTTCCCATTCGGCGATTGCCGTGGTGCCGTCGGTGGCGAGGTAGAGGTTGAGCAACCGGGCGTCGATGTTGGCTTGCCCGTCGACGACCTTGGTCTGCCAGTAGTCCCGGATCCCGGCCCGGGTGCGGATCGGCTCCTGCAGCACCCGCTCGTGATACGTCGCGTCGTCGGTGAAGATCGTGACGATGAGCTCGGGGTCTTGCTGTATCCAGGCCCGCAGGTAGGTGTCGATCGTGTCGCGAACATTCATCGTGGGAGTGTTCGACGACAGCGTGATGGCCGTCAAGTGCGCGGCACGCCCTAGGTTGAGGCCGCAACCCTCGCCGATCGTGCATTCAGTGCGACGAAACAGCGAAAAAATCGCGCCCAGTGCACGTTGGGCGTAGCGGTGGGCCGGGAACCGATGGAGAGGTGCCCCGATTTCCGGTGTGCTCCCGATGGGGTAATCTAACCCAGAAAATTAGGGCAGCCTTTACTAACACATTGACTGACACTCGGAGGGGACCGGATGGCCGTCGACGACACCTCGGCCGTCGTGCAGTTCCCAACGTGGATCGGTCGATTTCCCGGACCCGGCCCGGCCACCCTGGTGTTCCCACACGCGGGCGGCGCCGTGGTGAATTACCGCCCGCTGGCGCTGGCGCTGGCCGCCGGTGCCGACACCTACGTCATGCAGTATCCGCAGCGCGCCGACCGGTTCCGTGAACCGGCCGCCGAGACCCTGCCGGAGCTGGCCCGCAGCCTGTTCGACGCGGCACCCTGGGACCAGCTCGGGCCGCTGCGCCTGTTCGGGCACAGCATGGGCTCGATCGTCGCGTTCGAGTTCGCCCGGCTCGCCGAAGAGCACGGCATCGCGATCCAGCGACTGTGGGCCTCGGCCGGGCCGGCCCCGGGTGCCGTTGCCGGGTTGCGCAAGCTGCCCACCGGCGACGCCGAGTTGCGCGCCGAACTTGCCGAGCTGGGCGGCACCGACCCGCGGCTGCTGGCCGACCGGGAATTCCTCACCCTGCTGCTGACCCCGGTACGCGCCGACTACCTGGCGTTCAACCGCTACCGATGCGCACCCGAGGTGACCATCCGCGCCGACATCAACGTGCTGGGCGGCCGATCCGACGACCGGATCGGTTCCGACCTGTTGGCGGGTTGGGCCGACCACACCACCGGCGCATGCGCGGTGTCGCTGTACGACGGTGGGCACTTCTACCACTACGAGCACATCGAGGCTCTGGCGAAGCGGATCATCGCCGATGCCTGACCGGCACGAGGACCCGATCGTCATCGTGGGGCTGGGCGTCGAAGCGCCCGGCGGAATCGAAACCGCTGAGCAGTACTGGTCGCTGCTGGTCGACGGACGCGAGGCCCTGAGCACCATTCCCGACGACCGGGACTGGGCCGTCCGCGAACTCATTGACGGATCTCGCCGCGACGGCTTTAAACCGATCTGCAACGCCGGCGGATTCCTTTCCGGCGCCGCTGAATTCGATCCCGGATTCTTCGGGATCGCACCGCGGGAGGCCGTCGCGATGGACCCGCAGCAGCGGGTTGCGCTGCGGGTGGCCTGGCGCGCCCTGGAGGACGCCGGGATCAACCCCGACGAGCTCACCGGCCACGACGTCGGCGTCTACCTAGGCGCGTCGGTCACCGGCTACGGCCCGGACATGGCCCAGTTCTCGCGGCACAGTGGCCACCTGCTGCCGGGCACCGCGCTGTCGGTGATCTCCGGCCGGGTCGCCTACACCCTCGGGCTGGCCGGCCCGGCCATCACGGTCGACACTTCGTGTTCGTCGGCGCTTTCGGCGCTGCACCTGGCGGTACAGGCGATCCGGACCGGCGACGCCGATGTGGCGCTCGCCGGTGGGGTGTGCGTCATGGGCTCACCCGGATTCTTCGTCGAGTTCTCCAAGCAACATGCGCTCTCCGACGACGGGCACTGCCGGCCCTACAGTGCTGCGGCCACCGGAACGGTATGGGCCGAAGGCGCCGGAATATTTGTGCTGCAACGGAAGTCGGCCGCCCTGCGTGAGCGTCGGCATATCTACGGCGAAGTGCTGGCCAGCCGGCTCAACCAGGACGGTCACACCACCGGCTTGCTCACCCCCAGCGAGCAGGCCCAGCAGCGACTGTTCCGGCACGCACTGGCCGACGCGGACCTGCACCCCGGACAGGTCGGGATGATCGAAGGCCACGGAACCGGCACCCGGGTCGGCGATCCCGTCGAACTGCGTTCGCTGATCAACGTTTACGGCGTCGACACCGAGCCGGGCGCCGGCCCGCGACTCGGCTCGGTTAAGTCCAACATCGGCCACACCCAGGCCGCGGCCGGCGCGCTCGGGCTGACCAAGGTCCTACTGGCCGCCGAACACCAGCAGATTCCGCCCACCCTGCACGTGCGTGACGGCTGGCACGACGGCATCGACTGGGCGGGCCAGGGCATCACGCTGGCCGAAACCGTCACCGCCTGGCCGGCCCGCGACGGCCGCCGGATCGGCTCGGTCTCCGCGTTCGGGATGAGCGGCACCAACGCCCACCTGATCGTCGCGGTGGAGCACGCCGAGCGTGCGGAAGCGGCGCTGCCGTGCTGAGCACCCACCCCACCGTCCTGCCCGATGGTCGAATCCCGGTGCTGATCTCGGCGCATGCTCGCGACCTGGTGCAGGCTGAGGCTGGAGCGCTGGCTGGCTACCTGAACGACCGCTCTGTGGAGGTCGGGGCCGTCGCGCAGACCCTGCGGGCTACCCGCCCGATCCGGCGGTACCGTGCCGTGATCCGCGCCCGCGACACCACCGAACTCATCAGTGGCCTCGAGGCTGTCTACCACGACGTCGAGGACCCGTTGGTGGCCCGATCGGAGCACCAGGAGGCCGTCCGCACCGCCTTCGTGTTCCCCGGGCAGGGCAACCAGTGGCCCGGTATGGGTGACGACCTGCTCGGCATTGCGGCCTACCGCGCCGAGGCGGACCGCTGCGACGACGCCTTCCGCCGCGCCGGGCACGCTTCGCCGGTGACTTATCTGCGCGGCACCGATGACCCGGACCCGGTGGTGGTGCAGGCCGCGCAGTTCACCCATGCCGCGGCGCTGGCCGCCACCTGGCGGCATTTCGGCGTGCTTCCCGACATCACCGTCGGCCACAGCCTGGGCGAGCTCGCCGCTGCGTACACCGCCGGAGTGGTCGATCTGGACGCCGCGGTGGCGGTGGTGATCGCACGGGCGGAGCTGACCGATGATGCCCCGGGACGGTTCGGCATGGCGATGATCGCCCTGGGCGCCGACGCCGCCGCCGAACTCATCGCCGGCACACCTGGCTGGCTGGAGCTGTCGGTGGTCAACGGCCCCGAATCCGTCGTCGTCTCCGGAGAATGGGCTGCGGTGCAACAGATTCTGGAGCGCGCAGACCGGCGCGGGATCTTCGCCCGCGAGCTCGCAGTGCGCTACCCGGCACACACCAGCGTCCTGGAGCCATTACGCGACCGCATGACCGCCCAGCTTCCCGACGCGCAATTCCACAGCGCCCCGGTGGAATTCATCGGTTCGGTGTATGGCGGGCCGATCCCTGAAGGAAAGACCTTCCGGCAGTATTGGTTTGACAATCTGCGCCAGCAGGTACGGTTCGATTTGGCCACCGCTGCCGCGGTGGCGCGCGGCGTCACCACCTTCATCGAGATGTCGGCGCACCCCACCCTGCTCGTCCCGCTCGGCGATACCGCCGCCACCGCGCAGGTGCTAGGCAGTACCGACCGTGACCACCGTGGCGACGAGGCGCTGGCCGCCAACATCGCCGCCGCGGCGATCGCCGACCCCGGCTACCGCTGGCGGGACTTCATCGCCCCGGACAACACCGCACCGCTGCGTCATTTCCCGCACGCGCAAATGCACACCACCAGAATGTGGGCCGGTACCGAACCGTCCTCACAACGCCACGGGTTGCCGGTGGTGATGGCCGAGCAGTGGCTGCCCGTCGAGGACCCGGGCCACCGACCCGCACGGGTGGCCGTCGTCGACTACACCGGGGAATCGCCGGACCTGGCCGGGCGGCTGGTGGCGGTCCTGGACGCCGTCCCGGTCGACCCCGCGGATGCCGAATTGCTGGTACTGGTCGCCCCGCCCGCGGATGCTATTGAGATCACCACGGCAGCAACCGTCTTCGCCGGGCATGCCGCCGCCCAAGCCGCAGCGTCGCCCGGACCGCACTGCCGGCGAGTGTGGCTGGTGACGTGCGGCGCCGAGCAACTCGACGGTGACCCGCCGCCTAGGCCGGGTATCGCCGGTCTGGCGGCGCTGCACCGCAGCACCGGATTCGGCTACCCCGACCAGACCTTCGCGCACCTGGACCTGCCTGCCGAGCCCACCGTCGCCGACATCCGAACCGCGAGCACCGCACTAGCGCTGACGGACACCGAGATTGCGGTGCGGGCCGGTCGGCTCGCGGTGCGCCGGCTGCGCGAAGCCCCGGCCACCCCGGCAGTAGCGGCTGTCCCGGCGAGCGTTGTGATCACCGGGGGCACCGGCGCAATCGGGATGGCCTACGCGGCGTTCTGCGCTGAACACGGGGCACGCGATATCACCCTGCTCAGCCGCAGTGGAGCCACCGAAGCCACTGCGGCCCGGTTGGATGCGCTGCGCTCGCGCACCGGGGCAACCGTCACCGCGATCCGGTGCGACATCACCGACGACGTGGCGCTGGCGGCGGTGATCGCCGAACACGATCCGACGCCGGCCGGGCTGATGGTGCACACCGCGTCGGCGGAAGCGGTCGCCGTCGAGGAGATCACCGAAGCCGCTGTCCGGGAGGCCCTCGGCGCCAAGGCGATCGGACTGTACAACCTGGAGCGGTGCTGGCCGCTGCACGACGACGCCCGGGTGCTGGTCTGCTCGTCGGTGTTGGCGCTGTGGGGCGGCTCGGGACATGGCCTGTACGCGGCCGCCAACCGGATGGCCGACGCTCTAGTGGGGCGGCTGCGCGCCGAGGGCCGCAACGCCAGTTCGATCCGCTGGGGGCTGTGGCAGAGCGTGGCTGTGGTCAGCGGTGAGGAAAAGAACCGGATCGCTCGGACCGGACTCACGCCGATGCAGCCCGAGGCCGCGATCATCGCCGGACTGGCCGCCGAGCCGCACGACCCGGCGATCCTGGCCGCCGACTTCGACCGACTGGCAGTGTTTTTCGACAGCCAGGGCGTGCCATCCCCATTCGACGAGTCGCTGCCCGCCGACCTGCTCAAGTCGACGGGTGTCACCGCGGACCGCCCCGTCCGCGAGGTGGTGGCCGCTGAACTGGCGACGGTGCTCGGTGTGGACCGGCCCGACGATATCGATATGCACCGGGCACTGGTCGATCTCGGTCTGGATTCACTGCTCGCACTGGACCTACGCAAGCGACTGGGCAGGGCGACCGGCCGGCGGGTGGCGCTCGGACCGCTGCTGGCCGGTATGACCGGAGCCCAGCTGACGACGACGCTACGTGACGACACAGCGCCGGCCGCGGCGACGGAGAGGACCGTTTTCACCCATGACTGACACCGTCGACCAGACGACCGAAGCGAATGAGCTGCGGCTGGAGTTGCTGCGCCGCCGGCTCGCCGACCGCGGGCTGACCGCCGCGGCACCCAAGCCGGCCACCGAACCGGCCCCTGCCTCGATGAGCGATGGGCAGCGCCGGATGTGGTTCGTGCAGGCTCTCGACCCGGAGGGCACCGTCGCCAACATCTCGGTCTCCTACCGGCTGACCGGCCCGCTGGACGCCGCTCGGCTGCGGGCTGCCCTGACCGCGGTGGCCGCCCGGCACCCGGTGCTGCGCACCAGCTACACCGTCGATGACGCGGGCGAACCCCAACCGGTGCTCGACCCCACCGGCGCGGTCCGGCCCGCCTTCGCCGAACACGATCTCTCCGACCTCGCCGACCAGGCCCGAGCCCTGCGCCTGGAGGTCCTGGCCCAACGCGAGTTCGCCACCCCGTTCCGGCTCGAATCCGATGCCCCGCTGCGGCTGACCCTGATCCGGATCCGGCCCGAAGAACACATTCTGCTGCTGGTGGCACACCATATCGCTTGGGACGACGCCTCTTGGGCGGTCTTCTTCGCAGACCTGACGCAGGCCTATGAGGCCGAAGCCGACCCTGATGCGTTCGCGGAACGCCCGTCCGCGCACGTTGTCTCGTCGCCGGTGAGCACCGAGCACGGCGCCGACCTGAACTACTGGCGCACCCTGCTGGCCGATCCGCCCGATCCACTGGAGCTACCCGGTCCGCGCGGATCGACGGTGCCCCACACATTGCGCGCCGGATTGTGCACCCGCGCGCTGCCCGCCGAGTTGATGGACGGCATCACCGATCTGGCGCGCAGCAACGGTGCCACGCCCTACATGGTGGTCGCCGCGGCGCTGGCCGCGCTGATCCACCGCTACACCGGCACCGATGATTTCCTCATCGCCTCACCGGTGCTCAACCGCACCGCAGGCACCGAGGACGCCATCGGCTACTTCGGTAACACCGTGGTGCTGCGCACCCGGGTTGCCGCGGCCGACCGCTTCAGCGAACTGCTGGCGCGTACCCGCGACACCGCGCTGGGGGCGTTTGCCCACCAGGGCATCAACTTGGACCGGGTGGTCCGCGAACTCAACCCGGACCGCCGGAACGGGGGAGTGGAACGACTCACCCGGCTCAGCTTTGGCTTCCGGGCCGGTGACGGTGACGGCTTCCGCCCAGATGGAATAGCTTGCGCCCGAGCCGAATACCGTGGAAAGATCGCCCAGCTGCCGCTGGGGATAATGGTGGAGGCCGGTGCCGGCGGCGCGCTGATCGAAGCCGAATACCTGCACGACGTGCTCGATGCGGCGCTGGTCGAGCAACTGCTTCGGCACCTGGTGCAACTGTTGGCCGCCGCCGTGGCACAGCCGCAGAACACCGTCGGCGAGTTGGACATGCTCGGCGACGTAGACCGTGCTTGGCTGGACGCGGTCTCGCGCGGACCGGACTTCGCTGCCGCCCCGACCACATTGGGCGCGCTGGTGGCTGACCGGGCGGCAATCACCCCGGCGGCCATCGCCGTCGTAGACGAACACGGCCGGTACAGCTACGCCGAAATCAACGCTCGCGCCAACCGGATTGCGCATTACCTGATCGCCTCCGGTATCGGCACCGAGGACAAGGTCGCCGTGCTGCTGGGCCGCTCGACAGACCTGGTGGTCACCGCGTTGGGTATCGCCAAAGCCGGTGCCGCCTACGTGCCTGTCGACCCCGAATACCCGCCGGAACGCATCGAATTCATCCTGGGTGACGCCAAGCCGGCCCTGGTGGTGCGCGAACCCCTGGCACCGGCGGCGTTGGCCGACCAGCCGGACCGCGACCCGACCGACGCCGACCGGGTTCGCCCACTGGGACCGAACAACCTCGCCTACCTGATCTACACCTCGGGTTCCACCGGGCTGCCCAAGGGCGTCGAGGTCTCTCACGTTCCGATCGCCGAGTACCTGACCTGGTTCGGCGACGAGTACGGCATCGACGAGACCGACGTGCTGCTGCAGGTTGCCTCACCGAGCTTCGACGTGTCGATCGGTGAACTGTTCGGCACTCTGGGAAACGGTGCCCGGCTGGTGATTCCCCGCCCGGACGGGCTGCGTGACATCGGCTATCTGACCGACCTGCTGCAGCGCGAGGGCGTGACCGCCATGCACTTCGTGCCGTCGCTGCTGGGGCTGTTCCTGTCGCTGCCCGGTGTCAACCAGTGGCGAACTCTGCGGCGCATCCCGATCGGTGGGGAACCGTTGCCCGGCGAACTGGCCGACAAGTTCCACGCCACCTTCGACGCGCTGCTGCACAACTTCTACGGCCCCACCGAGACCGTGGTCAACTCCACCCGGTTCAAAGTGGAAGGCACTCAGGGTAACCGGATCGTGCCGATCGGCAGCCCCAATATCAACACCACCATTCGTCTGCTCGACGATGCATTGGCGCCGGTGCCGGTGGGTGTGATCGGCGAGATCTACATCGGCGGAACACATCTGGCCCGCGGCTACTTCGACCGGCCCGGCCTGACCGCGGAACGCTTCGTAGCCGACCCGTGGGCTGCCGGGCAGCGGCTGTATCGCACCGGTGACCTGGCCCGCCGCAACGCCGCCGGTGACCTGGAATTCATCGGTCGCGCCGACGACCAGGTCAAGGTCCGCGGCTTCCGCATCGAACTCGGCGAAGTGGCCGCGGCCATCTCGGTGGACCCGAGCGTCGGGCAGTGCGTGGTCGTCGTCTCCGACCTGCCCGCGCTCGGCCGCAGCCTGGTCGCTTACCTGACGCCCGCTGCAGACAACGATGGCGTTGAGATCCCGCGGATCCGGGCCCGGGTGGCCGCCGCGCTGCCCGAATATATGGCCCCGGCGGCCTACGTGGTGGTCGACGACATTCCGATCACCGCCCACGGCAAGATCGACCGCGCTGCCCTTCCCGATCCGCAGCCGATCGAGAACGCGCCGTACCGGGAGCCGCAGACCGACACCGAGCACGCGGTGGCGCAGCTGTTCTCGCAACTGCTCGGCCGCGAACGGGTCGGCGCCGACGACTCATTCTTCGACCTCGGCGGTCACTCCCTGTTGGCCACAAAACTGGTGGCGGCGATCCGTGCCCGGTGCGGAGTGGAGATCGGTATCCGCGACATCTTCGAGTCGAGCACGGTGACCCGGCTGGCCGCCGCGATAGACCGGGCTTTGAGCGGCGAGACCGGCCCGGGACGCCCGGCACTGGTCGCGGTGCCGCGATCGGGTCCGTTGCCGGTGTCGGCGTCGCAGCTGCGCACTTGGTTTGCCTACCGGCTGGACCCGGGCGCCACGGGGGACAACATCCCACTGTCGGCCCGGCTCACCGGCCCCTGCGACACCGCGGCCCTGACCGCCGCGATCCACGACGTGGTAGCCCGCCACGACAGCCTGCGCACCACGTTCTGCGAGATCGACGGACTGCCCCACCAGATCATCAACCCGCCCGGTCCCGTGCAGGTGGCCGAACTCCGCTGCTCGGCAACCGATCCGGAGGCGGTAGCGGAGTGGACCCGCGACCAGCTGGACGGGCAGCGTGGCGTCGGGTTCGACCTGGAGCGCGATTGGCCGATCCGGGCGGCGGTGCTGCACCTGCCTGGCGACGAGCGGGTGCTGTCACTGGTGGTGCACCACATCGCCGCCGACCACTGGTCGACCGAGGTGCTCTTCACCGACCTGTTGATCGCGTACCGGTCCCGGGCCGCCGGCACCGAACCATCTTGGGCGCCAATGGCGCTGCAGTATTCGGACTTCGCGCACTGGCAAGGCGAGCTGCTGCGTGATCAGTCCGGGCTGATCGACGCACAGCGCCGCTACTGGATCGAGCAACTGGCCGATCTGGCCGACGACACCGGGCCCCGGCCGGACTTCCCGCGCCCGGCCACCGCGAGCGGCTCCGGTGACTCGGTCGCGTTCACCGTCACCCCGCAGGTGCGGGCCGGACTGGCGGCGCTGGCCCGGGAGACCGGCAGCACCGAGTTCATGGTGGTGCAGGCCGCGGTCGCGGTGCTGCTGCACCTGGCCGGCAGCGGCGACGACATCCCGCTCGGGGTGCCGATCGCCGGCCGCACCGACAACGCGCTGGATAACCTGGTCGGATTCTTCGTCAACATCGTGGTGCTGCGAAACCGGTTGTCGGGCAACCCGACACTGCGTGACGTGGTGCTGCGAGCCCGGGAGGCCGCGCTGGGCGCCTACGCACACGCCGACCTGCCGTTCGACCGGCTGGTGGAGGCGCTCAACCCGGTCCGGACACTGTCCCGCAACCCGCTGTTCCAGGTGGTGGTGCACGTGCGCGACGCCGCCGACGTCACGCACGTGATCGACAGCGGCGCGGACGGCGACCTGGTGTTCCGCACCGTCATGCCGATCTTCGACGTCGCCCACGCCGACCTGTCGGTGAACCTATTCGCCACCAACGACGATGCGGACGGTGCCGGTTATGACGGCCACCTGATCTACCGCACCGACCTGTATCAGCACGGCACCGTGCAGCGACTGGCCGACTGGCTGGGCCGGGTGCTGGCGGCGATGGCAGCCGCACCGGAGCGGAGCTTGCGCGACATCAGCTTCGTCGACGACGAACAACGCGACCGGATTCTCAACGAGTGGAGCCGCGGCGAGCTGCCGCCGGACGCGGAGGGCGGAGCTCCGTGCACGATAGCCGAGGTGCTGGCCCCAAGCCGCGGCTTCGCCGGCGTCGCGGTGCGCTGCGCCGGAGCGGAATTGACCTACCCGCAACTGCACAGCCGCTCCGACCGGCTCGCTGAACTACTGATCGCCCGTGGCGTGCAGCCCGGAACTTTGGTGGGCCTGTCGGTATGCCGCGACCTCGACCTGGCGGTGGCGTTGGTCGGTATCATGAAGGCCGGCGCCGGCTACTTCCCGCTGGACCCGAGCTATCCCCGTCACCGCCTGGAGTTCATGGTCGAGGACGTCTTTTCTGACACCGCCGCGCCGGGAGTGATCGTCGTCAGCACGGCCACCCGCGAGCTGATGCCGACTCCCGACGGGGTGACGCTGCTGTGCCTGGACGACGCGGATGTACAGGCCGAGCTAGCCAAAGATGTCACCGGCGCCGAACTTCCGATACCGCACCCGGATCACCCGATGTATCTGGTGTTCACCTCCGGTTCCACCGGCCAACCCAAGGGCGTGCTGGGAACCCATCGTTCGATGAGCACCCGGCTGAACTGGCAACTGGCCCACTATCCGGTGGTCGGTGCCGACATCCGGCTGGCCCAGTCGTCGATGACGTTCCTCGAGGGCGGCATGGAGCTACTGGCCGGGTTGGCCGCCGGGGCGACGATGATCCTGGCCGACGACAACGAGTTCCGCGACCCTGAGGCACTGGCCGGGCTGATCGTGGACGAGCAGGTGGCTCAAGTGACTGCGGTGGCCAGCCTGATCTCGGTGCTGGTTGATGCTGCCCCTGAGGCGGTGCGCGGCCTGCAGCGGCTGGTGTGCAGCGGTGAGCCGGTCTCCGCGGATCTGCTGGCGCGGCTGGCCGCGGCGCTTGACTCGAAGACACAGCTGCTCAACAACTTCGGCGCCACCGAGACCTCCGGTGCGGCGGTGCGCGGCGAACTGGCATCGCCCACACCGAAACTGGGTCGGCCCACTCCCGGCTCGCAGGCCTACCTGCTCGACGAGGCGCTGGCGCCGGTGCCGCCCGGCGTGGTCGGCGAGGTTTACTACGCGGGCCCACAGGTCGTCTCGGGCTACTGGAAGCGCCCCGAGCTGACCGCAGCCCGGTTCATCGCCAACCCGTTCGCAAACCCGGCTTTGGGGTCCGCCGGTTCCCGGCTCTACCGCAGCGGGGACCGGGCACGCTGGAGTATCGACGGAATACTTGAATTCGTTGGGCGCACCGACCACCAGGTCAAGGTGCGCGGCTTCCGGGTGGAACTCGCCGAGGTCGAGGGCGCACTGCGCGGCGCGCCCGGGGTGGCATCGGCTGCCGCCCGCACTTGGGAACAGCGGGGCGTCACCACATTGGCCGGCTATGTGGTGCCGGCCGGCCCGGTCGCCGACGCAGCGGAGTTCATCGCGTCGGTGCGGGCAGCCGTGGCAGCGACGCTGCCCGGCTACATGGTGCCGGCGTCGCTGACGGTGTTGGAGACGATGCCGCTCACCGACTCCGGGAAACTAAATCGGCCGGCGTTGCCACAGCCGGCGGTAGCCACCCGCGGCGCGTCCGACCCGCCCGTCACCGCCACCGAACAGACCCTGGTCGGCATCTGCGCCGAACTGCTGGGCGTCGGCGCGATCGGGCGCAGCGACGGATTCTTCGAACTGGGCGGCGACAGCATCCTTTCGGTGCAACTGGCCGCCCGGGTGCGGGCGGCCGGGCTGGAGTTGGACCCGCGGATGATCTTCGAGCACCCGACGTTCGCCGAGTTGGCCGCTGCCATAGACACTGCCGCCGTCGCCGCGGCCGGGAGCACCACGGACACCACGGACACGGCGTTCGCCCCGATGAGCGTCTCAGGCCTGAGCGGGGACGCACTGGCCGGCCTCACTGCGGCATGGGGCGATTCACCGTGACCGAGACATCGCAGCGCACCGCTACGGCATCGCCGGAGGCGATCGAGGACGTGCTGGCGCTCTCGCCGCTGCAGCAAGGACTGTTCTCGCTGGCCAAACTCGTCGCCGAAGTCGACGACGGGGTGGACATCTACACCGTGCAGTTCGTCATCGATATCGTCGGCGACGTCGATGCCGCCCTGCTGCGTCGCAGCGCCGAGGCCATGCTGGCCCGGCACGCCAACCTGCGGGCGTCGTTCTGGGACGTCGACCTCCCGCACCCGGTGCAGATCGTGCCGGTCGCGGCCAGCCTCCCGTGGCGGGAGATCAGTGCGCAACCAAGCGAATTCGAGTCGATCGCGCACTCCGAACGCACCACCAACTTCGACCTGGCCCGCGGGCCGCTGCTGCGCTTTGTGTTGGCCCAGTCCAACCCCGAACGGCACCGGCTGATCCTCACCGTGCACCACCTGCTGCTCGACGGCTGGTCGATGGCGGTGTTCTTCGACGAAATGGTGGCGATCTACCGCGCCGGCGGCCTCGACCCACTGCCCGCGCCGCGGCCCTACCGTGACTACATCGGCTGGCTGGCCGCCCAGGACATCACCGCCGCCACCGAGCGGTGGCGCGACTACCTCGCCCCACTGAGCGCCCCGACCATTCTGGCCGACGGCGAGCGGGCCGAACTGGGCGGCGCCACCCCGCTGACCCACGAGGTGGCCCTGGACCGTGACGACACCGCTCGGCTGACCGAATGGGCCCGCCGACACGGTCTGACCCTCAATACCGTGCTGCAGTTCGCCTGGGCCGTGCTGCTCGGCCGCCTCACCGATCGGCGCGAGGTGGCGTTCGGGGCGGTGGTCTCGGGCCGGCCACAGCAGCTCATCGGGGTCGAGTCCATGGTCGGACTGTTCATCAACACCGTTCCGGTGGTCGCATCGACCCCGCCCGGTGCCGAGGTAATCGCGACTTGCCAAGCACTGCAACGTGATACCGCAACGATGCGCGACCTGGGTTATGTGAGCCTGGCGACGGTGCAGCGCGCTGTCGGTAATGCGCAGTTCGACACCCTGCTGGTGTTCGAGAACGCCCCGATCGGATCGGCGACCGCCGGGGTGACCACCCCCGACGGGGTGCAGTTCATCCCGGTCACGGCGGAGAGCCTCACCCACTACCCACTCACCGTGGTCAGCTCCCCGCCCCGCGACGGCCTACTGACCGTGCTGCTGGAGGCGGTGCCGGACGCACTGGGGCAGCTGTCAATCCCCGACCTGGGGCAGCGACTGCTACAGGTGCTGCGTCAACTGGTGGACCCGGCGCGGCGCCGGATCGCCGACCTGGATGTGCTGCTCCCCGCCGAGCAGGCCCGTCGCGTCGAACCGGTGTCGTCGCCCGCCACATCGGTTCCCGCATTGTTCGCCGCCGCCGTCGCCGCCGACCCGGACAGCCCGGCGCTCACGGGCGAGGACAGCACCCTGACCTACGCCGAGTTGGCCGCCGAAGTGGCCCGGCTGGCGTGGGCACTGACCGGGCGGGGGATCGGCCCCGAAGACCGGGTCGCGATCGCACTGCCCCGCTCGGTGGATTCGGTCATCGCAATCCTGGCGGTGCTGCAGGCCGGGGCGGCCTACGTCCCCATCGACATCAGCATGCCCGCGCCACGAATCGAATCAATTCTGCGCCAAGCCGATCCGAAGCTCAATATCACCGTCGAGCTGCTGGCAGAGTTGCGTTCTGACAGCGCGGAGCAGTGCCCGACGCCGCCGGTGATCCACCCGGACTCCGCCGCCTACGTCATCTTCACCTCGGGCTCCACCGGGGAACCCAAGGGCGTCGTCGGCACCCACCGGGCGCTGACGTCGTACTTCGCCGATCATCGACAGCGCATGTACGCCCCGGCGGTCGCCCGGCTGGGCCGGGCACTGCGCGTCGCGCACGCCTGGTCGCTGAGCTTCGACGCGAGCTGGCAACCGCTGGTCGGCTTGCTGGGCGGGCAGGCAGTGCACCTGTTCTCGGCCGAGGAGATGCGCGACGCCGATGCGATCATCGACGGCATCCGCCGGCTTCGGCTGGACATGATCGACACCTCACCGTCGATGTTCACCCAACTATTCGACGCCGGTCTGCTCGATTCCGTTGCTGCCCATCGGCTTACCGTGCTGGCACTCGGCGGGGAGGCCATCGCGCCGCATACCTGGCAGCGGTTGCGGGCGGTGTCGGCGGCGTCATCAGTTGCGATCCACAACTGCTACGGTCCCACCGAGACCACGGTGGAGGCCGTCGTCGCCGACGTTGCAGAATCCGATCTGCCGGTGATCGGCGAAGCCGTGCGGGGCATGACCGCTCACGTACTGGATTCGGGCCTACGGGAGGTGCCCGACGGGGTAGCCGGTGAGTTGTACCTGGCCGGTGAGCAGGTCACCCGCGGTTATCTGGGCCGGCCCGCTGCTACCGCTGCCCGCTATATCGCCGACCCGTTTTCCGCCGGCGGCCGGATGTATCGCACCGGTGACCTGGTTCGGCGCCGCGTCGACGGCCGGCTGGTCTACCTGGGCCGCGCCGACGACCAGGTCAAGGTGCGCGGGTATCGGGTCGAGCTCGCCGAAGTCGAGGCGGCGCTGGCCGCGGCGGCCGGGGTGAAGGCCGCGGCGGTGCTGCCGCTGCAGGGTCCCACCGGAACCCAACTGGCCGGGTTCGTCACCGCGACCGGCGTCGAGGTGGATCCGGCTCGAGTACGAGCCGAGGTCAGTGCCCGGCTGCCGGCCTACCTGGTGCCGGCCCGGATCACCGTGGTGGAGTCAATGCCGTTGACCCCCAATGGGAAGCTGGACTCTGATGCGCTGGTGGCACTGGCCGGTCCGATTGGCGGCGGCGCGGAGGCTGTCACCGAAACCGAGCGGACACTGGTGGAGCTACTGACCGAGGTTTTCGGCGGCTTCGACAGCGTAGTCGGCGTGGGTGTCGAGACCGATCTGCGTGACTTGGGCCTGGACAGTATTATCGCGCTGTCGGTGGTGCGGGCAGCGCGCCGGCGCGGACTGCCGCTGCGTCCCAGGACTGTGCTGACCTGCAACACGATTCGGGATCTGGCCGCTGCTCTGGATGCTCAAGCTCTCGAGGATGACGCCGAATGCGCTAGGGACCAAGGGCCGATCCCGCTGTTGCCGGCCGGCCGCTGGCTCTACCAGTACGGCGACCCGCGGCGGCTCGGGCAGGTCGAGGCGATTCGACTGCCTACCGACTCCGAGCCGGGACGGCTGCGGGCCGCGCTGGCCGCGATCGTCGCCGCGCACCCGGTCCTGCATGCCCGACTCGACCCGGCCGCGTTGATGCTGCACCCGGTCGAACCCGTCGACGTACTCGCCGAGATCGCCGTCGACACCGATGATCTGGCGACCGTCACCGAGTACGGAACCCAGCTGCTGGCGAGTCTCGATCCGCAGACCGGGGCGCTGCTGCGGGCGGTCTGGTTGCGGCCGCCCACCGGTTCCGGGGTGTTGCTGCTGTGCGGGCATGTGCTGGCACTGGACCCGGTGTCGTGGCAGGTAATCCTAGGCGAGTTGGACGCCGCGCTGGCGGGGGCCGACCCGCTGCCGGAACGCAGCGGTTACCGGCGGTGGGCGGCAGCGCTGAGTGCGCGAGCGGAAACCCTGGACACCGTGGAGTTCTGGGCCGGTCAACTGGCCGGCGACGATCCGCAACTGGGGGCCCGCCGGGTCCGCCCGGACCACGACCGCGCCGGCGACCTGACGGTGTCGATGGCCGTCGCTGACCCGGGGATCACCGCTGCACTGTTGGCGTCGCACGTGCCGATGCATGACCTGCTGGTGGCGGCGACCGCCCGGATGGTCAGCGCCTGGCGGGCCCGGCGCGGGCGGGTCGGCCCGCCGCCGCTGTTGGCCTTGGAGACCCACGGGCGCGCCGAGGACCTAGTGGACCCGGGCCGCCGGCTCGACACCACCGACATCGCCGGGCTGCTGACTGCCATCTACCCGCTGCGGGTGCCTCAGCCCGACCCGGCCGGGGTAGCGCGCGTATTGGCGGAGATCCCCGGTGGCGGTATCGATTACGGCCTGCTGGCCTACCTGCGTGCCGACACCGCGGCAAGGTTGGCGCGCTATCCCGGACCGCAGTTGCTGCTGAACTACCTGGGCCGGGTCGACCGGGCCGGGGGCGGCACAGCCCTGGCGCCTGATCTGATCGCCGGGTTGCCGTCGGTTCCTGAACCCGGCCAGGCGGTGCGCCACGAGCTGAGCATCTTTGCCGCGGTGGCCGACCTGGGGGAGGGGCCGGCGGTGCTGACTCAGTGGCGAACGCTGCCGGACATCTTCGGCGACGCCGAGATCACTTACCTACAAGGACTATTCGTCGATAGCTTGAACGAGCTGGTGGAGGAGCTGCGATGAGCACGCTGGCGGTGGTGGGCGCGGGCGCCAAGGCCGTCGCGGTGGCCGCGAAGGCCGCGGTGCTGCGTGAGATGGGTGTCGAGGCACCGGATGTCGTTGCCGTCGAACGCACCGAGGTGGCCGCTAACTGGCGGGCGGCCGGCGGCTGGACTGACGGCGCGCACCGGCTGGGTACCAGCCCGGAGAAGGACGTCGGCTTTCCCTACCGCTCGGCGCTGGTGGCGGGCCGCAACGCCGAAGTCGACGAGCGGATGACCCGCTACAGCTGGCAGGCCTACCTGATCGCCACCGGCCAATTCGCCGAGTGGGTGGACCGGGGTCGGCCGGCCCCCACCCACCTGCGGTGGAGCCAGTACCTGCGCTGGGTCGCCGACGCGGTGGGGCTGACCGTGATCCCCGGTGAGGTGGACCGGTTGGCGGTCGACGGTGCCGGATGGGCGGTGCACACCCGGGAGGCCACCCGGGAGACTACGGTGGCCGCCGACGCGGTGATGATCACCGGTCCGGGGCAGGCCGAGAAGTCGATCCTGCCCGGTAACCCGCTGGTGCTTTCGATCGCCCAGTTCTGGCACCTGGCCGCCGCGGACCGGATCAGCGCCGAGCGAGTCGCCGTCATCGGCGGCGGTGAGACTGCCGCTTCGATGCTCAACGAGCTGTTCCGGCATCGAGTTTCGACGATCACGGTTATCTCCCCGCAGGTAACCCTGTTCACCCGGGGGGAGGGCTTCTTTGAGAACGCGTTGTTCTCCGACCCGACCGACTGGACCGCGCTGACCCTGGCCGAGCGCCGTGATGCGCTGGCCCGCACCGACCGTGGGGTGTTCTCGGCGCGGGTGCAGGATGCGCTGCTGGCCGACGACCGGATCCGGCATCTGCGGGGCCGGGTGGCGCACGCGGTGGCCCGCGACGGCCGAATCCGGTTGACGCTGAGCACCAACCGGGGCGGCGAGAACTTCGAGACGGTGCACGGCTTCGACTTGGTTATCGACGGATCCGGTGCCGACGCGCTGTGGTTCGTGTCGCTGTTCGGCCAGGACACCTTGGACCTGTTGGAGCTGGGTCTGGGTGGGCCGCTGTCCGGGGACCGGCTGGCCGAGGCGATCGGTCACGACCTGGCCGTCGGCGGCGTATCCCCGAAGCTGTTCCTGCCCAACCTGGCCGGGCTCACCCAGGGGCCGGGTTTCCCCAATCTGAGCTGTCTGGGACTGCTGTCCGACCGCATCCTGGGCACCCGGCCGACTGTCACTACCGCGAGCAGGGGCCTGGTCGCTGCTCGTCAGGCCAACAACGAGGAGAACTGATGAGCAACAATCCTTTTGACGACGACAACGGCAGCTTCTACATCCTGGTCAACGACGAGGAGTAGTACAGTCTGTGGCCGACCTTTGCCGACGTTCCCGCCGGATGGCGGGTGGTCTACGGAGGCGAGCAGGGCGCGGCTAGAGCGGCCTGTCTTGAGTACGTCGAACTGCATTGGAACGATCTGCGGCCCAAGAGTGTTCGCGATGCCATGACGGCCGAGCTCGGGTAGCCTGGCTGCGGTAACCGTCTTTGGAGGGGTGACTGTGACAGGGAAATTTCTACTCACCGGCGCCGCGGCGCTGGCTGTGATCGGGGTGGCAACCGCGGGTATGGCGTTTGCCGAACCGGCAGCACCCCAGGACGTCGTTGTCGGCGCGCCCATTCCACTTGAGCCTGCTCCGCCGGTACCGGTACCGGCTCCCGCGGAGCCCCAGGCCCCGGCGCCGTTGCCGACCACCGGTGAGGTGTCGGGCATGCTCACCCGGCTCAGCGACGCCGGCATCGGCTACAAGGAGAAGGGCGACCTGGTCGAGAACGGCATCACCCAGCACGAGGGCCACGGGCTTGACAGCGAGTTGCGGAGGGCCTACCGGGACGGCGAGCTGCCCTACAACTTCGACGTGCTCAACGTCGTGCAGACCGGCGATGGCCAGGCGCTGTCCAACGTGACCATCACGGGTCCCAAAATGCCCGCCCCGCAGACCGTGCCGCTGCAGCTCGTCGACCAAGGCAGCTGGGTATTTTCTCATGACTCCGCGACGCAGTTGATGCAGATTCTCGCGGCGCACTGACTCCCACCCGCGTCGTGCGCCGTGCGCGAGGGCAGCTCCACCGGGGCTAGCGGCTGAGGCGCGCGAACATGCCCTTTTGGGCCTTATAGAGCCCGGGGAACTCGCCGAAGAGCCGATCGTAGACCGCCCGGTTGGCGGCGACCGGTTGGAAGACACCGTCGAGCGGGATCAGATCGCGCAACTCGTCTCGATCCAATTCGCCCATGCCGATACCGGCGAACAGCGCCGCGCCGCGCAACTGGGCATTGAGCGGGTCGGCCACCCGCTCGCAGGTGCGGCCGCACACGTCGGCGATGATCTGGCACCATAAATCCGAGCGCGCCCCGCCACCGACGACCCGCATCGGTCCGGCGTTGTCGGTGAACCGGTTTACGCAGTCGAGCAGCCAGCGACTGTTGTAGGCCACCCCCTCGAGCGCAGCCCGCACCAGATCGGCACGGGTGGTGTTCAGCGACAGATTGTGGAAACCGCCGCGGGCATTGCGGTCGTCGACGGGGGAGTGTTCGCCTTTGAGCCAGGGGGTAAAGATCACCCCATTGCAGCCGACCGGTGCGCTGGCGGCCAGCGCGGTCAGTGCGTCGTAATCCAGATCGCCGAAGATGTTGTCGCGCAACCATTGCAGTGCCCGCCCGGCGGTGTCCTGATTGTTGACCAGCAGGTAGGTCGACGGGTCGAGACCAGGCACCGTGGCGAGTTGATGGAACACATCAGTCTTCTTGAACGCCACCGGGCAGCTGATCCATGACGTGGTGCTGATGGACATATGCAGCTCACCCGGGCGAACCGCGCCGGAACCGACCGCCGCGCTGTGCAGATCCGGGGTGCCGGTAACCACCTGCGCGGCAGGCGAGATGCCGAGTTCGGCGGCGACCGCCGGCGCCACCGGACCGATGATCGAGCCGGTCGGCACCAGCGGCGGAAGCTTCGACCGGTCGATACCGGCCAGCCGCACCAGCACGTCGTCGTAGTCGAGCACGGTCAGGCTGCGGTTGTCGGTGAGCCAGGC
>JBDTEP010000152.1:0-22092 GCA_039922455.1 Mycobacterium sp.
ATCTGCTTCTGTTCGGGGCTGCGACGCTCCCCCAGCAGCTGGGCAAACTTGGCCATCGCCGCCTCCCGACCGAAGTGCAGCCGTCCTCAGATCATCGCGATCGGCGAAACTTTGACCCCGACCTCCAGCGCCCCGGCCAGCTCCCGTGCCACGTCGTAGTCGAAAACCACGTGCCCGCAGATGATGTCGACGTCGCGTTTGACGCGCTGCAGCGGGTTGGCCAGGAAGTGCACGCTGGCGCCGGACGCTTCAAGGAGATCGGCGATCACGGCGCGGGATTCGTGCACGATGTGAGCGGCCGCCGCCCGGGCGTCCGCACGGACGGCTCGGCTGATCCGTTCACGCGCCTCGACGGCGTCTTGAAGCCGTCCCACCGTATCGTCGAGCAACCCGTGCAGGGCACGCAGCCGGACCCGCGCATCAGCAAGCCGGATCTGTGCGGCGGGCTGATTCTTCTGCGCCGCGCCGGAATACGCCAGGACACGCTGACTGAGCCGCTCAGCGTAGAGGCCGGCGACCCGTTCGGCCGAGCCGAGGGCGGGCATCGCGGCGACCAGCGCCAGCGCCGGCACCATCGGCCACCGGTACGCCGACGCGTCATGCAGCGCGGCGCCGGGCGCGGTACCGGTATAGATGTCGACGACTTTGATCAGCCGGTGCGGCGGCACCCGGACATCGTCGATGACGACGTCGTTGGAACCGGTGGCCCGCATTCCGGCGGTGTGCCAGACGTCCTCGATGGCGATGTCGTTCGCGGGCAGCAGGACCAGTGCCGGATACGGCGCATCAGAACCGTCGCTGGGGCCGCAGATCGCTCCGACCATGATCCAGTCGGCGTCCATCACCCCGGTGGCCCAGGACCACCGCCCGCTGAGCCGGATCCCGTCGCCGTCGGGCACACCGCGGCCGGTCGGGGCCAGCGGAGCGGGGCACAGCACCGGCCCGGCGGCGAACACCTCGTCCTGGGCCTGCTCGCCGAAGAGCGCCAGCATCCAGTTGTGCAGCGTGTAGAACCCCAGCGTCCAGGCACTCGATGCGCAGCCGTGCGCCATGCGACGAATCGGATCGAGGATCTGCGGGAAGTCGGCTTGCTGGCCGCCGTAGCGCGAGGGCAGCAGCAGGCCGGCCAACCCGGACTTGCGGTAGTCGTCGATGGTGTCCGCCGGCAGTCGGCGTAGCTCTTCGCCTTCCGCGGCGCGTTCGGCCAGGCTGGTGATGAATTCGTCGGTCACCCCGGGAGCCGCAACGGTCGCCATGCCGGGACCGTACCATACCTTTTGGTATGGGATCAGTGCCGCAGCAGCACGGCCAAGAACTGTTCGCGCCGGCCGACGGCGCGCGAACTCGGCCGCGAGCCGGACAGATGCAGGAACCCGATTCCGGCGGCGAACGTGGCGTTGGCGCGCATGTCGGCTTCGTCGGGATCGAAGCCGTCGTCGAGAAAGGCCTGCCGGACCGCCTTGAGCACCCGCCGATCCGAGCTGCGCACCGCCGCGGCGACGTTCTCCTCCGAGCGCGCCCATTCGCGCATCGCACGTTCCAACATCCAATGGCGAGGCCCGACCAGTGCAGTCATCATGCGGGAGAGCCGCTCACGCGGCGGCAGCGCGGACAGCGCATCGAAATCGCCGCGGTCCTCATCGCGGACCGCAGCCCAGGTGTCGATCAGGGCCCGCCGATAGGTCTTCATATCGGCGAAATGCCAGTAAAAGCTGCCCTTGGTGACGCCGAGTCGCCGGCAGAGCCGGTCGATGGTCAGGGCCTTGAGCCCGTCCTCGGCCAGAATGCGGAAGCCCGCCTGCACCCAGTCCTGCACGGACAGGCGCGGATTGGCCGAGGCACCCGACGTCGTCACGGTCGTTGAGCCTAGTTACCGGGGCCGTTGGTCATTGCCACATCGGTCGAATATGGGCCGAAGACACTCAAGCAGTCCCGGCGAACCAGCGATGCGCCAAGCGGAGATGCCGGCGGCAACCAAGGTGCATCACAGCTACCCAAAGCCGGGTGAACGCGCGTCTCAGCTGGAACGCAGCAGCTGCCGCGACAGCTCCGCCAGCATGCTCGGGCGGCGAGACAACTCTTCGAGGTCGACATTATGGCCACCCATCGCCCCGCCGCGGTAGCGCGCGTACACGCCGTCGGCGATGCAGCCCAGCCGCCACAGCGCGAAGGCATGGTAGTAACCGATGTCGGAGACATCTCGCCCGGTTATCGCCTGATAGCGGTCGATACCCTCCTCGACGGACAGGAAGCCGTGCTCGGGTTCGGGTGCCCACCCGATCACCTCCCGCGATGACCACACTGCGGCAAGCCAGCCGAGGTCCGCGAGGGTGTCGCCGATCGCACACAGTTCCCAGTCCAGCACCGCCCGCACCGTGCCGTCCGCCCCGAAGATCAAGTTCCCGGGGCGAAAGTCACCGTGCACCAGTCCGGTCCATCGCTCCGGCGGAACATCGTGGGCCAGCATCGAATGCACCTCACGGAGCGACGAATTGGTGCTGCCCGATACGTCAAGCTGCCTGATCCACCGGCGCAGCTGCCGCTCCAGGTATCCGCCCGGCCGCCGAAAGTCATCGAATTCTGCTGTGCGGCAATCGACTCGATGAATCTGAGCCAGGGTGTCAACCATGTTGCGCGATGCCTGCGCCCGGTCGTTGATCGCGGCGGCGTCCTCGTCGCTGTTCGGGATCACTCCGTCGACGAACTCCATCACGTAAAAGTCCGCGCCGGTAATCTGGCGATCGGGGCTGTGGCCGACCACCGGCGGCACCGGGACGGCCGTGTTCTGCAGCCGGGACAGGATCGACCACTCCCGCAGCACGTTATGCGCCGACGGCAAAACGTTTCCGATCGGCGGCCGACGCAACACCCACCGGTTCCCGGCCCGGTCGCCGACGATGTAGGTGAGATTGGACCGCCCGCCCAGCACCAGGTCGAAGCTCAGCGGTGGCACAGCACCGGCGACGTGATCACCAAACCATGCGGTGATGCGCTGCTCATCGATGCCCGGTCTGCCACCCATCGCCGTTGATTCTGCGTTCACAGTGCGCCGCTGCGAGTGGCCCGCTCGGTGCCCGCAAAGTCACCACGGTCACGCTTCATCCGCGCCAGGGCGTCCTGGGTGAATACCGACAACCCCAGGTCGGGGTTGTAGCCGTGGATCTCCTTGACGTCGAGTTCGGCCAGGAAGTACAGGATCTCCTTGGAGACCACCTGGCCGGGCACCAGCACCGGGAACCCGGGCGGATAGGGCACGACGAAGGTGGTGGACACCAGCACCCTGCCGTCGGCGACGCGGCGTCCGGCGTCGCCCAGCAGTAAGTGCTCCCGATCGGTTTCCTCGTAGCCGGCGTAGAACGCCGACCGCATGTCTCCGAACGAACCGGCGGCGTCGGGACGGAAGACGCCGTCGAACTCGCTGAAGTCGGGCAACGGCGGCAGATCCTCGGTGATCTCGATGATCCTGCGCTGCTGCAATGCGCGATCGTCGACCCCGGCACCGTCGTGCACACGCTCCAGGTCGGTGGCGATCCGGCGCAGCACGTCGAGCAGGAAGTGCACGCTGGACCAGGTAACGCCGATGGTGAAGATGAGCAGCACCGAGTTGATCGAGGTTTTGTTGATCTGGATGCCGAACTGGTCCATCAGGACCTTCTCGCGGAAGTCGTAGCCGCTCATTCCGGTCTTGCCGATGAACAGGGTGACCCGGGTCGGGTCGAGCACAAACTCGTCGGAGCGCCAGGCCTCGTTCCACTCCGCCAGCCCGCCTTGACGGACCTGACGGTAGGAGCTGACCGTCGACACCCGGAACTCATCGGGCACCAGGTCGGCCTCGTCGAGGATGCGGAACCACTTGCCGATCAGCCGGTCCTTGCGGACCCGGTGCCGAAACACCAGCGCCAT
Organism: Mycobacterium sp.; assembly: GCA_039922455.1. GTDB lineage: Bacteria > Actinomycetota > Actinomycetes > Mycobacteriales > Mycobacteriaceae > Mycobacterium. The sequence goes on from JBDTEP010000152.1 coordinate 3,904, forward strand.
GTTGTAGCAACGCCGGACCATCTGGAAGCCTTCGATGTCGACCTGCCGGCGGGCCAGATCCAGCGAGGCCAGCAGCTGCTGGTTGGGCGAGGTGGAGGTGTGGGTCAAAAACGCCTCGGTGAACGCGTCGCGGCTGCGGGCGTTGAAGTCCCGGTCCCGGACGTGGATCATCGACGACTGCCGCAGCGCCGACAGCGACTTGTGGGTGGAGTGCGTCGCATAGACGCGCACCCGCGCCGAGGGGGCGGGCAGCAGCCGGTACTCGCTCCATTGGGAGCGGTCGACGCCCGCCATGGTGGCAAGCCATGCCTGGTACTCCCGGGCGTAGTGGGGTGAGCAGAGCATGGCCTCCAGGCGCTCGGCCGCAATCATCGCGGTGCGCTGCCGGGCCCACGGCACCGCGGTCGCGAAGGCGTACCAGGCCTCGTCCCAGAGGAAGCAGATGTCCGGCTTGATCGCCAGCACCTCCTCCATCACCCGCTGCGGGTTGTAGACGATGCCGTCGAAGGTGCAGTTGGTCAGCAGCAGCATCCGCACCCGGTCCAGCTGACCGGCCGTCTCCAACTCCAGCAGCGCGGATTTGATGGTGGCCAGCGACACGGCGCCATAGATCGCGAACGGCGCGAGCGGGTAGGCGTCCAGGTACCGCGGGTATGCCCCGGCCAGCACCAGGCCGTAGTGGTGCGACTTGTGGCAGTTGCGGTCGATCAGCACGATGTCACCCGGTCGGGTCAGCGCCTGTACGACGATCTTGTTCGCGGTGGATGTCCCGTTGGTGACGAAATAGGTGTGGTCGGCGTTCCAGGTGATCGCGGCCTTATCCATGGCGGCACGGATGGCGCCGTGCGGTTCCAACAGCGAGTCCAGCCCGCCGGAGGTCGACGACGTCTCGGCCATGAAGATGTTGCGGCCGTAGAACTCGCCCATGTCCTGCAGTGTCTTTGAGTTGAAGATGCTGGCACCCCGGGCCACCGGCAGTGCATGGAATTGCCCGACAGGTTCGGCGGCGTAGGCCCGCAGCGCGTCAAAGAACGGGGTGGCGTAACGCTTCCGGATGCCGGCCCGCACGGTGCTGTAGAGGTCGGTGACGTCGTTGAGCCGGTAGAACGTGCGGTCGTAAACGTCGGGTTCGTCGACGGTGTCGGCGGCGATCGACTCGTCGGTCAGCAGGTACAGGTCGATGTGCGGCCGCAGCTCGCGCATCCACTCGGCGCACTCGATCACGTCGTAGCTGTGATCGGCGACCGGCGCATCGTCGACCGCGCCGAGCAGGGTGGTCATCAGCGGCACCCGATCGGCGGAGCGCAGTGGCAGGTCGTCGCGGATGATCGCGGCCTGGATCTCACCGTTGAGCGCGACCGCGGTGATGGCGTCCTCGACGCTGGCCACCACCAGCACTTCGATCTGCACCTCGTCACTCGGCTCGCGCAGGTCGCGCAGGTTCGCCACCAGGCTCTCCGGCGCCTCCGACGGACTGCCGTCGGCGAGCAGCACGGTATAGAACTGCTGCTGTCTGGCCTGGGCGACCAGTTCCTGGTCGGCGAGCGGCACCACGGTGTCGAACAGCGCCGCCCGGTCGCCGTATTCGGAGAGCAGTCGCACCGCCAGCGACACCTCGTCGCTGAGGCCAACGGTGGCCATCGCGGCGAGCTTGTCGCGGTATGCGGCCACTTTCGCAGTGCCGGGGAACAGCCAGTACCGCTCGTAGGCGCCGATCCGATCCAACAGACGTTTCACCCGGGCCGCCGGGTGAGCGGTGTCCAGGCCGGCCCGGTCCACCTCGGCCAGCTCACGGCAGGCGTCGTCGAGCAGGTTCCAGGTGTCGACCCGGGAGTACGACGGGTTAGCCACCGCCGCAAGTGCGGACACCCGCAGCCTCCGGTGTCGCGCGTCGCCGCCAGAGGTCATATGGCCAGTGTGGCCCGCGTCGCCCCGGTGCGGGGTCGTTTCGCAGCGCCCCTCAAGCGGCGTCCGGCAAGCGGCGCCCCTCAAGCGGCGTCCGGCAAGGGGCTTTGGGCCTACGATCCAGAAGCCAAATACCGTGTCACCACGGCGCCACTCTGGGTACCGTCGGTCAGGTGGGTGACATCGGCAACATCGACGTCTATACCGTCGCTTTGGCAGGAACGCAGACAGCCGAGGATGCCTGCGCGCGGCTGGCCGCCGCGGGCTGCGGGGCTGCCGTGCAGGATGAGTCGGTCGTCATCGACGACGGCGCGGCGAAGGCCAGCCCGTTCGAGGGTGTCAACCGAATCGGTGACGCCTTCTACCTCTGGTGCCTGCACGACCGGGGCGGCGAACTAGCCCGGTGCGTCCCGCGTGGGCCGCAAGGCAGTTGCCCGCCCCGACACTGAGGCGCGCTTACTCCTGGGGTTCGGATTTCGAGTCGGCGTCGGCTTCGGGTTCAGGTTCGGAGTCGGGTTCTGCGGACTTTGCGGCCGCCGCCGCTGCGACCGCCTCCGATGCCGCCCGCAGCTGGGGCGTCACCAACATCACCTGGCCCAGCACGCCGTTGATGAAGGCGGGTGACTCATCGGTGGACAGCTCCTTGGCCAACTTCACCGCCTCATCGACGGCGACCGGCGCCGGCACGTCCTCGGCGTGCAGCAGCTCCCAGATCGCCACCCGCAGGATCGCCCGGTCGACGGCCGGCAGCCGGTCCAGCCGCCAGCCGTGCAGGTGCGAGGTGATCAGATCATCGATGTGAGCAGCATGCTCGGTCACCCCGCGGGCCACCGTAGCCGTGTACGCGTGCACCGGTGCCACCTCGGCCTGCTCGGTCGCCAGCGCCGCCCGCAGCTCCGCACCCTGAGCCGAGGTCAGCCCACGGGCCTCAGCCTCGAACAACAGATCGACGGCCCGTTTGCGGGCTAAGTGGCGTCCTTTAACAGGACGCGCCGGCCGCGCGGATTCGACATCCGGCATGGTCAGGAGTTAACCCGTCCCAAGTAGTTGCCGTCGCGGGTGTCGACCTTCAGCTTGTCTCCGGTGTTGATGAACAGCGGCACGTTGATCTGTGCACCGGTCTCCATGGTGGCCGGCTTGGTGCCGGCGCTGGACCGGTCGCCCTGCAGACCCGGCTCGGTGTGGGTGACCAGCACTTCGACGCTTACCGGCAGCTCCAGGTACAGCGGCACGCCGTTGTGGAACGCGATCTGCACCAGCATGCCCTCGAGCAGGAAGTTCGCCGAGTCGCCGACCAGCGCCTCCGGTAGCGGGTTCTGCTCGTAGTCGGCGCTGTCCATGAAGACGAAGTCGGCGCCGTCGCGGTACAGGTAGGTGGCGTCGCGCCGATCCACGGTGGCGGTCTCCACCTTCACGCCGGCGTTGTAAGTCTTGTCCACCACCTTGCCCGACACCACATTCTTGAGCTTGGTGCGCACAAAAGCCGGACCCTTACCCGGCTTGACGTGCTGGAACTCGGTGATCTGCCACAGTTGGCCGTCGATCACCAATACCAGCCCGTTCTTAAAGTCAGCAGTTGAAGCCACGGTCTTCTTTCGTCTCCTAGAGAATGGTCAGTTCCCTGGGGAACCGAGTCAGTAATTCCGGGACTTGCCCGGGAGTATCAGCGACCACGAGCGTGTCCTCGATGCGGACGCCGCCGCGATCGGCCAGATAGACGCCGGGCTCCACGGTCACCACAGCACCGGCAAGCAGTGTACCGTCGGCCGTCGCGTTGATTCCCGGCGCTTCGTGAATTCGCAGGCCTACCCCGTGGCCGAGACCGTGGCCGAAGGTCTGCCCGTACCCGGCGTCGGTGATCACCGTGCGCGCGGCGGCGTCGACCTCGCGCAGCCCGGCGCCCGGCCGCAGCGCCGTCCGGCCGGCCAACTGCGCGGTCGCGACCACCTGGTATACCTCCTGCTGCCAGTCGGCCGGTGGCCCCAGCACGAAGGTGCGGGTCATGTCGGAGTGATAGCCGGCCACCAGCGCGCCGAAGTCGATCTTGACGAAGTCCCCAGCGGCCAGCACGGCGCCGGTGGGACGGTGATGCGGGATCGCCGAGTTCGGGCCCGCCGCCACGATCGTTTCGAATGACGGGGCGTCGGCGCCGTGCTCGAGCATCAGGGCTTCCAGTTCCCGGCCGACCTCACGTTCGGTGCGCCCCGGCCGCAGACCACCGCGGCTGACCAGGTCGCTCAGCGCGGTGTCGGCAGCCTCGCAGGCCAGCCGCAGCAGTGCCACCTCACCGGCGTCCTTGACCTCGCGCAACGCCTCCACCATGCCCGAGGCGCGCACCAACTCGGCGGCCCCGGCTCCCCCCGCTGCCCCCCCTTGTAAGGCCGCCGACAGCGTGTCGAACCCGTCGACGGTGACCACATCGCCCTCGAACCCCAGCCGACGCGCCCCGGCCTGCGCCACCAGGTGGCTCGCCCCGGCACGTTCGATCACAACCTGCAGGTCGGGGGCTTGCCGGGCGGCCTGGGTGCGGTACCGGCCGTCGGTCGCCAGCACCGGCGGCCGCTGGTCGGCGTAGACCAGCAGGGCACCGGCCGAACCGGTGAACCCGGACAGGTAGCGCACGTTGATCAGGTCGGTGACCAGCATCGCGTCCAGGTCGGCGGCACCGATTGCGGCGCTCAAACGCGCCCTACGGGAGCAATGTGTCACGCGGTGTGACGGTACTCGCTACGCTGTGGCCCCATGAGCAAGTGGTTTCTTCGCGGTTTGGTCTTCGCAGCGTTGATGGTCTTCATCCGCCTGATCCAGGGGGTGCTGATCAATGCCTTCGAGTCGAAGTCGGGTCTGATCAGCTTAACCCTGGTGGCCTTGTTCCTGATCCCGGTGCTGGTGTGGGGTCATTCCGACGGCCGCGCCGACGCCAAAGCCAATCCCGACCCGGACCGGCGCGACGACCTGGCCATGACCTGGCTGGGCGCCGGACTGGTTGCCGGGCTGCTGAGTGGCCTGGTGACGTGGATCATCGCCCTGTTCGACAAGGCGCTCTACATCAGCACGCTCTTTAACGAGTTGACCAGTTTCGCGGCCTTTACCGCGCTCCTGGTGTTCGTGCCGGCGGTGGCCGCCGTCACGCTCGGACGCCTTCGCATCGACCGGGATCACGCCAAGGTGCCGCCGCGCCACCACGGTCTGGCCGCCCACGACGAGACCCAGCCCGCAACGGATGTCTTCGCCACCGTCGGCGCCGTTCCGGTGGCCGGCGCGACCACGCAGGCCGACGCCGCCGCTACCGAGCCCGACGCCACCACGACGTTGGCCGGCCCGGCCGCGGGATTTACCACCGAAGAGTTGCCGGCCGACACCGACGCGACCACCGAGATTCCCGCAGTCGACGACAACGGTCCGGCGAACCCGGCCGGCTAATCTCGGCGCTGGGGGCACCCTTACCTGCGTTGTGGGCCCACCCGCTTGCGGGGAGGGGTCGCCCGTCGGCGATTCAGTTCAGCGACTCAGCCAGGTAGCGCAGCGCCAGTAGGTAACCGCGCACGCCCAGGCCGACGATCACTCCGCTGGCGATCGGACTCAGATAGGAGTGTCGTCGAAAGTCTTCGCGGGCATGCACATTGGAGATGTGCAGTTCAATCAGCGGCGCACTGAGCTCAGCGCAGGCGTCGCGCAGCGCCACCGAGGTGTGGGTCAGGCCACCGGCGTTGAGGATCACCGGCTCGGCGGCGTCGGCAGCGGAATGAATCCACTCCAGCAGTTCTGCTTCGCTGTCGCTCTGCCGCACCGCGACGTCGACACCCAGCTCGGTCGCCTCCCGCTCGATCAGCGCCTGCAGGTCCTCATAGCTGGTGTCTCCGTAGACATCCGGCTCACGCCGACCCAGCCGTCGCAGGTTGGGTCCGTTGATGACATTGATCCGGTTCATCGTCGCTCCAATCGGAAGCGCCGGCCGACCTCGTCGTAGGCGGCGGCCAGCAGCATCGGGTCGGGCCCTTCCAGCCGGCCCGGCTTGGCCAGGCCGTCAAGCACCACGAAGCGCAGCACGCCGGCCCGATTCTTCTTGTCCCCCATCATGTATTCCAGCAGCGCAGGCAAGGCGCTCTCGTAGTAGCTGACCGGCAGGCCGAGCGACAGCAGGATCGAGCGGTGCCGGTCGGCGGTCTCGTCATCGAGGCGCCCGGTGACACGGGCCAACTCGGCGGCGAAGACCAACCCGACCGATACCGCGTCGCCGTGACGCCACTGGTAATGCTCCAGCGCCTCGATGGCGTGCGCGAGAGTGTGGCCGTAGTTGAGGATTTCGCGCAGGTCCGACTCCTTCTCGTCGGCGGCGACCACTTCGGCCTTAACGGAGATCGCGCGTCGGATCAGCTCGCCCAGCACCTCACCCTTGGGGTCCATCGCGGCTTTCGGATCGACTTCGATCAGGTCCAGGATCACCGGATCAGCGATGAAGCCGGCCTTGACGATCTCCGGCATGCCGGCGACGATCTCACGCTGCGGCAACGTCTCCAGGGTGGCCAGGTCGACGACGACGGCCGCTGGCTGGTGGAACGCGCCGACGAGGTTTTTGCCGGCCTCGGTGTTGATACCGGTTTTGCCGCCGATCGCGGCGTCGACCATCGCCAGCAACGTGGTCGGAACATGCACGATCGAGATGCCGCGCAGCCAGGAGGCCGCGGCGAAGCCCGCCACGTCTGTGGCGGCACCTCCGCCGAGACTGACCAGGGCGTCTCTGCGGTCGAGGCCAATCCGGCCCAGCACGTCCCAGATGAAGCCCAGCACCTGCAGCGTCTTGCCGTCCTCGGCATCAGGGATCTCGACGCGGTGCGCTTCGATTCCCTTGTCGGACAGATAGCTTCGTATTCCCTCCGCGGTCTGCTCCAACGTCGGCTGGTGCAGGATCGCGACCTTGTTCCGGCCGGCGAGCAGGCCGGCCAGGTCACCGAGCAGGCCGGTGCCGATCACCACCGGGTACGGCGGGTTGGTGGCCACCGTCACGGTGATGGGCTCGGGAATCTCGGTCACTTGCGTCCTCCGGTGTGTCGTGCGGCCATCGTGGCGGGGGTGGGCGGTGAGCCGGCGGGTGCCGACGGCGGCGGTGGCCCGGTGACCTGGCCTTTCGGCGCGGTGGCTTCCAGCCGGGAGTGGATATAGCGCACCACCGCGCCCGGGTTTCGCCGGTTGGTGTTGACGCGGATCGTTGCCAGGCGCCGGTAGATCGGTACCCGCTGGGTCATCAACTCCCGGAACTTCTCGGGCCGACCCGGCCCGGCCAGCAGCGGCCGTATCGTGCTGCCGCCGGTGCGCCGTACCCCTTCGGCGGCGCTGATCTCGAGGAACACCACCGTGTGACCGGCCAGCGCATCGCGCACCCCCGGACTGGTGACGGCTCCCCCGCCGAGCGACAGCACACCGTCGTGGTCAGCCAGCGCCGCGCGCACCACGTCCTCCTCGATCCGGCGGAACTCTTGCTCGCCGTCGGTGACGAAGATGTCGGCAATGCTGCGACCGGTGCTGGCCTCGATGGCGGCATCGGTGTCGAGCATTTCGACGCCGAGTGTCTTAGCCAGGCGCCGTCCGATCGTGGACTTGCCCGCCCCGGGCAACCCCACCAGAACTGCTCTGGGCGCCACGGGCTACCCCGATGTCCGATCCTGGTCGCCCGTCGGCCCGCGGTCGGCCACCGAACGCTGGTACGCCTCGATGTTGCGTCGGGTTTCGGTCAGCGAGTCCCCGCCGAACTTGTCCAGCGCGGCCCGGGCCAGCACCAACGCCACCATGGCTTCGGCCACCACCCCCGCGGCCGGGACGGCGCACACGTCGGAGCGCTGGTGGATCGCGACCGCTTCCTCGCCGGTGGCCAGGTCAACGGTGGCCAGTGCCCGGGGGACGGTCGAGATCGGCTTCATCGCCGCGCGCACCCGCAGCGGCTGGCCGTTGGTCATCCCGCCTTCCAGCCCGCCGGCCCGGTTGGTGGAGCGCACCACCCCATCGGGACCGGGATACATCTCGTCATGGGCCGCGCTACCGCGCCGGCGGGCGGTGGTGAAACCGTCACCGATTTCGACACCCTTGATCGCCTGGATGCCCATCACCGCGGCGGCCAGTTGACCGTCCAGGCGGGCGTCGCCGCTGATGAACGAACCCAACCCGATGGGCAGGCCCGAGACGACGACTTCCACCACGCCACCGAGGGTGTCACCGTCGGCCTTGGCCGCCTCGATCTGCGCGATCATGGATTCTTGCGCCGTCTCGTCAAATGCACGTACCGCGCTGGCATCGATGGCGGCCAGGTCCTCGGGCTGCGGCACCGGACCGTCGTAGGGGTCGGAGGCACCGATCGAGATCACGTGGGAGATCACCTGCACGCCAAGGGCCTGGTCCAGAAAAGCACGGACGACCGCTCCCGCCGCGACCCGTGCGGCCGTCTCGCGCGCACTGGCCCGTTCCAGCACCGGCCGGGCATCGCCGAAGCCGTATTTGAGCATGCCGGCATAGTCGGCGTGGCCGGGCCGCGGACGGGTCAGTGGCGCATTGCGGGCCCCACCCTCGCTGTCGAGCAGTGCCGGGTCCACCGGATCGGCGGACATCACAGTCTCCCACTTGGGCCACTCGGTGTTGCCGATCTCGACCGCGATCGGGCCGCCCAGGGTGACGCCGTGGCGCACCCCGGACAACACGGTGACCGCGTCGGCCTCGAACTTCATCCGGGCGCCGCGACCGTAGCCGAGACGCCGCCGGGCGAGTTGGACCGCGATGTCAGCCGAGGTGACGGCCACTCCGGCGACCATGCCCTCGACGAGCGCGACCAGCGCGCGACCGTGCGATTCCCCAGCGGTTATCCAACGCAACACGTGTCCCATCTTCCCATGCCGGTCTCACCCGCTCAGGCTTGGAGGACTTTACGGTTCACCACACCGACGGCTCAGTGTGACGACAACGGGAAATCGATCCGGCCCACCGCCCCGGGAAGGGTTCAGGAACCGTTCTTGAGGATCAGATAGGTAACGGCGTCGGGACCGTTGCTGGGCGAGGTCACCGCGTTGAGCTGGCTGCCCGCATTGCCGACGACGCCGTCGAGGATTCTCTCGAAGTCCTCGGCGGAGGTCTGCGGGTCGATCAGCACCAGTGGAGATTCGCCCGGCGCAACGGCCGTGCTCGGGTCCAGCAGATACCCACCGAACGAGTCGGCGTTACCGGCCGAGGTCTGCGCGAACAGGTCCAGCCACTGGACGGTGGCGTCGGTTCCCTCGGCGTTGGACAGCTGAACCGCCGGAACCTGCACATCAGGCAGGGATGGCGACGCCATGTTGCTGGCAAGCACGGTGCCCCCGACGACGACCGCAGCAGCGGCTACGCCCCCAATTACAGCTCGCTTCACGGTCACCACCCCCTCGTGGTCATATCCAGCGTTACCCCGGTCAGCAGAGTTCAATAGTTCGATATTACTTAATAACGGACTGAGTAGCAAACGTTTTCCGACAAGGCTAACCACGGCGTTAATTTGCCTTCGCTTATCTACCCACCGGGCGCCACCTCGGAACTCGCACCCCGCAGTGTCCTCAGAAGATACCCAGACCCGCCGCCACCGCGCTGGCCAGGCACATCGACGGTCCGTGCGGCACGGTGCGAGCCCGGCTCGCCGCCGCGGCGATCAGTCCCCACAACCCGGTCAGCAATGGCGCGGACACCGCCGCCAGCAACCACACCTCCGCACCGAAGGAACCGGTCAGTGCGCCCAGTCCGACGGCGAGTTTGACGTCACCGGCGCCCAATCCGGCCGGCGCGATCAGGTGCACCACCAGATAGGCCGCGGCGAGGGCCGCGGCCCCGGCCAGCGCCGCGGCCCCGCGGCCGGCTCCGAACGCGACAACCGGCACCACCACCGCCGCGGGCAGTGTCAGCCAGTTCGGCAGCCGGCGCTGCCGGATGTCGTAGCCGCTCAGCAGCATCAGCCACGCCACTACCCCGGCCGCCACCATGCAGCCATGCTCAGGCCGGGTCGGCCACCGCGCAAGTCATCGCCGCACAGGGTGCGGGCCGGCCGGTGAAGAGCTCGACTTGGGTGAACGCCTGGTGCAGCAGCATCTGTAGACCGCTGATCACCGTTCCACCCGCGGTGCTCACCGCGGTCGCCAGCGGCGTCGGCCACGGGTCGTAGACCGCGTCCAGCAGCACCGGTACCCGCGCCAGCACCGGCGCGTACCGGGCCGCGACGTCGGCCGGAACGGTGCTGACCGTCACGGTGGCGGCCGCGGCCGCCTCGGCCAGCGCGGTATCGGCCAGGTCGCAATACCGGGCGGGCACACCGACATCGGTCGCCAGGGCCACCACCCGGGCGGCGTTGTCGGGGTTGCGGGCAGCCACCGTGATGCCGCTGACCCCGAGTTCGGCCAATGCCACCACCGCGGCCGGGGCGGTGCCGCCCGAGCCGAGCACGATCGCCCGGCCCGAAACAAGACCGGCAACATGACCGGCCGATCCGAGCGCCCCGCGCACACCGTCGACGTCGGTGTTGTCGGCCAGCCAGCCGGTCGCGGTGCGCACCAGCGTGTTGGCCGAGCCGATGCGTTCGGCGCGCGGTGTGCGTTCGTCGGCGAAGGCCAGGGCGGCGAACTTGCCCGGCATGGTCACCGACAGGCCGACCCACTCCGGGCCGAATCCGGCCACCAGCGCCGGCAGTTCCTCGGCACCGCACTCGATGCGGTCATAGGTCCACCCCGGCAGGCCCAACGCCCGGTAAGCCGCCAGGTGCAGCTGCGGTGAGCGGGAGTGCGCGATCGGCGACCCCAGCACGGCCGCTTTGCGGTGCGCCGGGTCAGCGGGCGCTGTCGAGGACACCGTTGTCCAGCGCCTGCTCGATGTTATTCAGGTGCTGCTGATAGTTGTGGGTGAACAACGTGGTGCCGTCCTTGTCGATCGTCACGAAGTACAGCCAGTCGCCCGGCTCGGGGTGCTCGGCGGCGGCCAAAGCCTCCTTTCCCGGCGAGCAGATCGGGGTGGCCGGCAGCCCATCGGAGGCATAGGTGTTCCACGGTGTCACCTTGGCCCGGTCGGCGTCGGTGGTGGCCACCTCCTGGCGGTCCAGCGGATAGTTGACCGTCGAGTCGAACTCCAGCCGCTGCGGCTCGCCGAGCCGGTTCTCGATGACCCGAGCCACCTTGGCGAAGTCGTGCGGCAGGGCTTCGCGTTGCACCAGCGACGCCACCACCAGTAGGTCGTAGGGAGCCATGCCCAGCTGTGCGGCGATGCCCGACAGGTTGGACTTGGCCAGCTGCGCCGCGCTCTGGCCGATCAGCTTGGACAGCACGGTCGGTGCCGACGCGGTCGGGTCGACATTCCAGGTGCCCGCGGTGATCAGTCCCTCGATGCGGCGGTGGTCGTGGCCCAACTTGGCGACCGGGCCGACCGCCCAGTCCGGCACCGACAGCGCCTGCAGCGTCTCGGTCTCCGCGGCGTGCCGCAGATCCCCTACTTCGAGGCAGTGCTGATCGCCGTTGAGATCCAGGCAGCTGGCCTGGGCGATCAGGGTAAACACCCCCGGTGTCACCGCGGCGGTCTTCAAATCGGTGACGTCGTCGAGTTGGCGGCCTTCCGGGATCACCAGTTTGCCCACCCGGTTGCCCGGATCGGCGAGCTGCTGCACCGCGGTAGCGGCCGGAATCTCGGCCCGCAATCGGTAGAAGCCGGGTTGGATCGCCGCGATGGCGGGGTTGCGCTGCCCGGCATCGAGGAACGGTGCAACATTGGCGATCACACCGGCGTCGCGCAGGGTCTCGGCGACTGCCGTGGTGTAGTCGCCCTCGTGCACCTCGATCAACACCTGCTGACCGCCCTCGCCGGTGTAATCGACTACCGGGGCGCTGTTGTGCCAGAGCTTGGAGGCGAGGAACACACCGGCGATCGCCACCATGACAACCAGCCCGCCGCCCAGAACCGTGATCACCCGGCGGCGCCGGCTCTGCTTGCGTTGCCGCCGGTCGTCGCGGGCCCGCTCGGTCCGGCTCATCCGGCGCCGCGGCGGTCCGACCGCAACTGGTTTGGCCCTCTTGGCGGGCCTGCTGTCAGACATCGCCGTCCTCCACCTGCGCCGCCGCGGTCACCGCACGGCGCTGGTCAAGCCAACTCTGCAAAATCGTCACCGCCGCAACCTGGTCGATCACCGACCGCTGGCGTTTGGACCGCACGCCGGCCGCATGCAGGTCGCGCGCCGCACTGACGGTGCTGAACCGCTCATCGGTCATACGCACCGGGACCGACCGTTTGCGCCCGGCCAGCGCCCTTCCCAATTCGTCGGCCACCGCGATGGCGTCCTCGGCGGCCGAGCCGGTCCGGTCGGCCAGGGTGCGGGGCAACCCGACCACCACCTCGACGACGTCGAATTCGTCGACCAGGGCGGCCAGCCGACGCAGGTGCGAACCGGAGGTATGCCGGCGGACGGTCTCCACCGGGGTGGCCAGCAGGCCGTCGGGGTCGCTGCAGGACACCCCGATGCGCACGCTGCCCACATCCACGCCTAGCCGTCGTCCGCGGCCCGGATCACCCGGCCCGCCGGGCCGGTCTGGGGTCCGAGGATGCGGCACGGTCACGCCGGCGCGTTCCGCGCGATGGCCGACCGGACCGCCGCCAGGGCGGCGTCGATCCCGGCGAAGTCCTTGCCGGAACCCTGCGCCAGCTCGGCTTTGCCGCCGCCACGGCCGGCCACCGCCGCAGCCAGATCTTTGACCAGATCATCGGCGCGTAATCCGAGTTCCTGCGCGGCGGCATTGGCGGCGACCACGTAGGGCACGTTGTCCTCGCCGTCTGCGATCAGCGCCACCACCGCCGGATCCGATCCCAGCTTGCCGCGGATGTCGCCGGCCAGCGAGCGCAGGTCGCCACCGCTGATACCGCCCGACATCCGCTGCGCCACCAGGCGCACGTTACCGATTTGCTCGGCGCCGGTGGCGGCATTGGACGCAGCGGCGCGGGCATTCGCCAGCCGGGCGCGGTCGAGTTCCTTCTCCGCGGCCCGCAGGCGCTCCACCAGGTTGGCCACCCGCGCGGGCACCTCCTCCGACGGCACCTTCAGCGAGGACGCCAGGCCGGCCATCAGCGCCCGTTCCTTGGCCAAATGACGGAACGAGTCGAGCCCAACATAAGCCTCCACCCGGCGTATCCCGGACCCCACCGACGCTTCGCCGAGCAGGGTCACCGGGCCGATCTGCGCGGAGTTGTGCACGTGGGTGCCGCCGCACAGTTCCAGCGAGAACGGCCCGCCGATCTCGACCACCCGCACCTCGTCCGGATAGGCCTCGCCAAACAGCGCCATCGCACCCATGGACTTGGCCTGCTCAAGCCCGGTGTTGAAGGTGTTGACCGCGAAGTCGGCTTGCACCGCCTCGTTGGCCACCTCCTCGACCTGAGCTCGTTGCTCCTCGCTCAGCGCGCCCTGCCAATGAAAGTCGAACCGCAGATAGCCCGGGCGATTCAGCGATCCGGCCTGAACGGCGTTGGGCCCCAGAACCTGTCGGAGAGCGGCGTGAACCATGTGCGTCCCGGTGTGCCCCTGGGTGGCGCCGCGGCGCCAGGCCGCGTCGACGTCCGCGGTCACGGTGTCGCCCTCCACGAACTCCCCGGTTTCGACGTTGACTCGGTGCACCCACAGGGTTTTCGCAATCTTCTGAACGTCGGTAACCGCCGCCTTGGCGGCCCCACCGGCACCGGTGATGCTGCCCGCGTCAGCAACCTGGCCACCGGACTCGGCATAGAGCGGAGTGCGGTCCAGCACCAGCTCGACCCGATCCGAGGCTTCGCCTGCACCGCTGGTGTGCGCCACCACCGGCACCCGCTTGCCGTCCACAAAAATCCCGAGAATCCTCGCCTCCGAAGACAGTTCGTCGAATCCGGTGAACTCGGTAGGTCCGGCGTCGACCAGGTCACGGTAGGCACTCAAGTCGGCGTGGGCGTGCTTGCGAGCGGCGGCGTCAGCCTTGGCGCGAGCCCGCTGCTCGGCCATCAGCTCCCGAAAGCCGGCCTCGTCGACGCTCAAACCGGCCTCGGCCGCCATCTCCAGAGTCAGCTCGATCGGGAATCCGTAGGTGTCATGCAGGGCGAAGGCGTCGGTGCCCGACAACACGGTGGTTCCGGCGGATTTTGTCGCCACCGCTGCTTCTTCAAACAGCCGGGACCCAGACGCCAGGGTGCGGTTGAAGGCGGTCTCCTCGGCAATGGCGATCCGGCTGATCCGGTCGAAGTCGGCGACCAGCTCGGGATAGGACGGCCCCATCGCGTCACGTACGCATGCCATCAGCGCCCCGACGATCGGGGTGTCGATGCCGAGCAACTTGGCCGCGCGCACCACCCGGCGCAACAACCGGCGCAGCACATAGCCACGGCCGTCGTTGCCCGGGCTCACTCCGTCGCCGATCAGGATGGCCGCGGTGCGGGAGTGGTCGGCGATGATCCGGTAGCGCACGTCGTCAGCGGCGTTGCCGGCGTCGTAGGGGCGTGTCGCCACGGTGCTCACGACGTCGATGGCCGGACGGAGCAAGTCGGTCTCGTAGACGTTATGCACGCCCTGCAGCAGGAACGCGACACGCTCGATCCCCATCCCGGTGTCGATGTTTTTGCGCGGCAACGGACCCAGGATCTCGAAGTCTTCCTTGGAGGTGCCCTCGCCGCGTTCGTTCTGCATGAACACGAGGTTCCAGATCTCGATATAGCGGTCCTCGTTGGCGACCGGGCCGCCGTCGACGCCGAATTCGGGGCCGCGGTCGTAGTAGATCTCCGATGACGGGCCGCACGGCCCGGGGATACCCATCGACCAGTAGTTGTCGGCCATCCCGCGGCGCTGGATCCGCGCGAGCGGCAACCCGGCGATCTCCTGCCACAGCGCGATGGCCTCGTCGTCGTCGAGGTAGACGGTGGCCCAGATCCGTTCCGGGTCCAGACCGTAGCCGCCCGTCTCGACGCTGTTGGTCAGCAGCGTCCAGGCCAACTCGATCGCGCCGCGTTTGAAGTAGTCACCGAATGAGAAGTTGCCAGCCATCTGAAAGAAGGTGTTGTGCCGGGTGGTGATGCCCACCTCGTCGATGTCCGGGGTCCGGATGCACTTCTGGACGCTGGTGGCGGTGGCATACGGCGGGGTGCGCTGGCCCAGGAAGAACGGTACGAACTGCACCATGCCTGCGTTGATGAACAACAGGTTGGGGTCGTCGAGGATCACCGAGGCGCTCGGCACCTCGGTATGTCCCGCCTTCACGAAGTGATCGAGGAAGCGTTTCCTGATCTCGTGTGTCTGCACTGTCTGTCGCTTCCCGCCGTGTCGCATATTTAGACGGCACCACAGTACCGGTCTGCCGATCTCCCTCGTTGCCGGCAATGATCGTTCAGGCAGTGGCCGTGCCCACAGCGCTCAGTGGCAGGCTGCGGCGCAGTTATCCCGGTTGAGGTCGACGGTGCGTCGCGGCGGGGTCGTCGCCGATCCCTTCGGTGACCATGATCTCGAGCCGTTGGGCGAGGTGTTTGAAGCAGCTTCCTGCGCCGTTAGGGGCACCAGACAATAACCCGGATTACCCATTGCCACAGCCCATCCCGCGGAGGAAGGTGATACCTGGACCGGTGGCGCCACCGGGGCGCTGCCCTGATATGTAAGGGAGCGAATCATGTACGCACGCTCTACCACCATTACGGCGCAACCCTCCGCGATTGACGCGGGAATTGCGCATATTCGCGACGAGGTCATGCCCGCCCTGCGGGACATCGACGGCTGTGTCGGCGTGTCGCTGTTGGCAGACCGGCAGTCCGGTAGGTGTATCGCCACCAGTTCCTGGGAGAACGCCGAGGCGATGCAGGCCAGCGCCAAGCAGGTCCAGTCGATTCGGGATCGGGCCGCCACGATGTTCGGCGGTACCGGCACCGTCGAGGAGTGGGATATCGCGGTACTGCACCGCGACCACCACACCCCCGAGGGTTCGTGCGTGCGGGCCACCTGGGTCCGTGTGCCGCCGGAACGGATGGACGAGGGCATCGAGTACTACAAAACGTCCGTCCTACCGCAAATGGAGACCCTCGACGGGTTCTGCAGCGCCAGCCTGATGATTGACCGCGCGTCGGGACGCGCGGTCTCGTGCGCCACGTTCGACAGCTTGGAAGCGATGCAGCGGAGCCAGGACCAGGCGACGCAGCTCAAAATGAGGTCGATGGGCGAAGCAGGTGCTCGAGAGCTGGACGAATGCGAGTTTGAGCTGGCGCTCGCCCACCTGCGGGTACCCGAACTGGCGTAGCGCCCTGCACGCGTCGAATCCTTAGTGCAGCGCGTTGGCGGGGATCCGCCCGCTGCTAGCGCGAACCGTTGATCAGGGCGGGCCAGGGTGTTCTGTGCCATTTTCATGTGCGCGGCATCGACCAGCACACCTGACCTAATATTTATGATCGGATATACCAGATATACCGCGCGCGAACTGCGTAACCGCATCCTCACCGGCGAACTGGCTCCCGCCACCCGACTAGCTGGACAGTTCCACCATCTTCGGTGTGCTGACCGGCCAGGTCGCTGCGTGGGCGGCCGAGCGGCTCACCCCCGATGACGTCGTCCACCTGCGGACGTTGGCCGCCGACGTTGAAGCCCTGCGCGGCTCGGACCGCATCGGCGATGCCAACTGGCAGTTCCACCACATCCGCGCTCCGAAAGCCATTGTCGACGGGCACGCGCGCTGCTAGCCTCACCTAATATTTTTTTAAATCGAAGCCGTGATAAAGCTGACAGCGACGTTGGAGGCTTGAAATGCCGGGAAAGTCCTACTGCTGCACCGCCGCCGGTATCGCGCTGATCGGCGTCAGCCTGACCGCCCCGATCGCAATAACGTCGCAGCCGCCGGCACTATCGACCCTGTCCATACCCGGTATCGCGCTGACCGCCCAAGACATCGTCATCGACATCATCCGGCACGCCGAGGACCTCGCGCCCGCCAACGCGCGGGTGCCGTTCTCCCCGGAGTTTCCCGGGGCGCCGATCAGCGACCTCGGCAAGCAGCAGGCGATCGACACCGCCAACCAGGTCTATGCCCAGGTCGGCGGTCCAGGCCATGTCGCGGGGCTTTTCTCCGGACCGGACCTGGACGCCC
This sequence comes from Mycobacterium sp., assembly GCA_039922455.1. Classification (GTDB taxonomy): domain Bacteria; phylum Actinomycetota; class Actinomycetes; order Mycobacteriales; family Mycobacteriaceae; genus Mycobacterium. The sequence goes on from JBDTEP010000152.1 coordinate 20,925, forward strand.
AGGACACCGCCGCGCCCTTCGCCACGCTCCAGGACATGGACCCGCAGATCCTCAACGGGCTGGTCGAGGTCGACGGCGGGATCTTCGCCAACCAGCCCGCGCTGGGCTTGGGCGGCCTCTACTACGACGCGGCCGTGGTCTTGTGGATGATGGGCATGGTCAACGCCTTCCAGATCCCGGGCGCCGACGAGTACAACGGGGTGGTCGTCAATGACAACTACACCGAGTCCATCCAGGCGATGTACAACGCGGCGGTGGCCAATCCGGTGATCGGCGACGACGGCAACATCACCGACGTGGCCTACAGCAGCGAAGCCTCGTCAATGATCTGGGTGATGCTCAACGTGAAGAATCCCGATCCGATGGCGCTGATCGACACGGTGATCAATTCGCTGGGCAATGGCGGGACACCCGCGTTGATCCCCAACGCCGGCCTGGTCCAGATCGAGGGCAATCCGGAGGACGGCTGGACACTGCTCAACTGGGCCGGGCATGACGTCGCGGCGAATCCGGGCGCGCTGGGTGATCTGTTCCTGCTCTGGCGTGACCTGGTACTGCCGCCGCAGGTGGCGCTCGACCACGTCCTGGACGCGCTGATGTCCGGTGATTCGGCGGCGCTCACCGACGCGTTCCACGACGGGGTGGCCAGCATCAACGCGGCGCTGGACGCAGTCCCCGACACGGTGAACAACCTGTTCGCCGACCTGACCGCCGGCACCTGGTGATCGGCCGCTAGCGGCGCCGGATGATGGCACGCAGCCGCTGCAGCCGCCCGGCGATCTCACGTTCGTTACCGCGGCCGGTGGGCTGATAATAGTCCGTCCCCACCAGGTCGTCAGGCGGATATTGTTGCGGCACAACACCGTCGGGGTGATCGTGGGCGTACCTGTACCCGACGGCGTTGCCGAGCGCCCCCGCCCCCGCGTAGTGGCCGTCGCGCAGGTGCGGCGGCACCAGCCCGGCCTTGCCGGCTTTGATGTCGGCCATCGCCGCGCCCAGCGCGGTGGTCACGGCGTTGGATTTCGGCGCGGTGGCCAGGTGCACGGTGGCGTGCGCGAGGGTCAACTGGGCTTCGGGCAGGCCAATCAACGCGACGGTCTGCGCGGCGGCCACCGCGGTCGGCAACGCGGTCGGGTCGGCCAACCCGATGTCCTCGCTGGCCAGGATC
>JBDTEP010000153.1:0-6554 GCA_039922455.1 Mycobacterium sp.
CTGGCCGACGCCGCCGCCCGGGTCGGTGGCGGCACCGCCCTGCAGGGCAACCTGGACCCGGCTGTGATGTTGGCGGGCTGGCCGGCGGTGGAACGCGCGGCCCGCGCCGTGGTGGCGGACGGTCGCGCCGCGGTGGCGGCGGGAGCGTCCGGGCACGTATTCAACCTCGGCCACGGCGTGCTGCCGGAATCGGACCCCGGGATACTGACTAACCTGGTTTCGCTGGTCCATTCGTTGTGACCACGTCGTATTGCGTCGTCGGAGGCGGGATTTCCGGTTTGGCCGCCGCCCACCGGCTGCGCGCGACGCTCGGCGATTCGGTGGACATCACCGTGTTCGATCCGGCCGACCGGCTCGGTGGGGTGCTGCGCACCGAGACCATCGGCGGAATCCCGGTGGACGTGGGTGCGGAGGCGTACATCGCTCGCCGGCCGGAACTTCCCGCCCTGCTGGTGGAGCTCGGTCTGGCCGAGCGGCAGCGCGCCACCACCGGGGTGCGGCCGCTGCTCTACAGTCGGCGGCGGCTGCATCCCCTGCCGCCGGGCACCCTCAGTGGGATCCCGTCGTCGCCGGGGTCGATGACCGGGTTGGTCGACGAGGAGACCATCGCCCGGATTGCCGGTGAGCCCGCTCGCCCGCTGGCTTTCGAGCCGGGCAGCGATCCGGCGTTGGGTGCGCTGGTGGGTGATCGCTTCGGCGAGCAGGTGGTGGCCTGCTCGGTGGATCCGCTTATCGGCGGGGTGTACGCGGGCTCGGCGGCGACGGTCGGGCTGCGCTCGGCGGTTCCCGGTCTTGCCATCGCGCTGGATGGCGGCGCCCCCAGCCTCACCGAGGCGGTGCACAGGGCACTGCCGACGACAACCGGCGCGCCGGTGTTCGGCGCGATCGCCGGCGGCTACCAGGTGCTGATCGATGCCCTGGTACGCAGCAGCAGGCTGCGCTGGGTGCAGGCGGCGGTGACGCAGATCGACCCGGTTTCAGATGGCTGGCTGCTGCGGGATGCCGCCGGCGGCTACCACCATGCCGACCGGATGGTGGTGGCGGTGCCCGCCCACGTTCTGGCCCGGCTGGCCACCGGGTTCGCCCCCACCGTCGCGGCGGCCGCCAGCCGGATCGACAACGCATCGTCGGTGGTGGTGGCGATGGCGGTGCCCGCCGGTGCGGCGTTGCCGGACAACTCGGGGGTGCTGGTCGCCACCGGGGAGCGGTTACACGCCAAGGCGTTCACCTTGACATCGCGCAAGTGGGGTGCCTGGGGCTATGGCGGCAAGGTGGAGTTGCTGCGGTTGTCGTTCGGCCGGTTCGGTGACTCCCGCACCAGTGCCTCCGACGGGGAGTTGGTGGCGTGGTCGGTGGCCGACCTGGAGGCCGTCTTCGGAGTCACGGTGGACCCGGTCGAGGTGCGGGTACAGCGCTGGGCTGCAGCGATGCCGCAATACCGTCCCGGGCACGCCGGCCTAGCCGCCGGACTGCGTGCCGCGCTCCCGCCGACGGTGGCGGTCACGGGCAACTTCCTCGACGGTATCGGGGTGCCGGCGTGCGTCGCGGCAGCCGATCGTGCGGTGGCGTCCGTGATCAGTGCCACCCCGGCGCCCTAGAGCGCTTTCGGAGGTGCCGTGGCAGCATATGGGCCATGGCGCACCTCGATTTTGACAAGTTGAATTCCACCATCCGCTACGTGATGTTCTCGGTGTTCTCGGTTCGTCCCGGGGTTCTTGACGATGGCCCGGCCGCCCGTGACGAGGTAGCCGACCAGGTCGCCACCTTCTTCAAACAGCAGGAAGAACGCGGCGTGGTGATCCGCGGCGTCTACGACGTCGCAGGCCTGCGCGCCGACGCCGATTTCATGATCTGGACCCACGCCGAGCGCGTCGAGGATCTGCAGGCCGCTTACGCCGGCTTCCGGCGCACCGCCCTGGGCCGGGCCTGTACACCGGTGTGGAGCAACGTGGGACTGCACCGGCCTGCTGAGTTCAACAAGAGCCATGTCCCGGCATTCATCGCCGGCGAACCGGCAGGTGCTTACATCTGCGTCTACCCGTTCGTACGCTCGCACGAGTGGTACGTCCTGCCCGAGGAAGACCGCCGCAGGATGCTGGCGGAGCACGGGATGGCCGCCCGCCCGTACAAGGATGTCCGCGCCAACACCGTGCCGGCCTTCGCGCTCGGTGACTACGAGTGGATCCTGGCGTTCGAGGCACCCGAACTCGACCTCATCGTCGACCTCATGCGCGACCTGCGTAACACCGAGGCCCGGTTGCACGCCCGGGAGGAGATACCGTTCTTCACCGGTCCCCGGGTCGAGGTCGAGCAATTGGTCGCGTCCCTGCCGTGACGCTCGGCGACGCCGAACGTTTCGAGGAGATTTACCGCGACGACCACACCGCCAGGGGATTGCCCGCGTCGACACCGTGGGACATCGGCGGAGCGCAGCCTGCGGTGCGGCGCCTGGTCGCGCTGGGCGCGATCAAGGGTGCGGTGCTGGACCCCGGGACCGGCCCGGGACACCACGCGATCCACTTTGCCAAGCACGGTTGTGCCGCGACGGGTATCGACGTGTCGGAGACGGCTGTCGAGCGTGCGCGCGCCAACGCGCTTGCCGCCGGGGTGTCGGTTGACTTTCAGGTCGCCGACGCCAAGACGCTCGACGGCTTCACCGACCGTTTTGACACCGTCGTGGACACCGCGTTCTACAACACCTTCGGCGGCGATGCCCAGCATGACTACCTGCGGGCGCTGCACCGGGCGACCAGGCCGGGGGCCCGGCTATTCATGATCGAGGCTGCCGACTACAACATCAACGGGTTCTTCATGCCCCCGGCGATGTCGAGCGACGAGCTGCGATCGGGGCTGCCGGCCGGTGGCTGGCAGATCAGCTATCTGGGGCCGACCAGCTATCTGGTCAACGTCAGCGCGGCCAAGTTCGCCGCCCAGGTTGAACAGAACCCGGCCGCGCCGCCGCGGATCCGGGCGATTGCCGAGCGGCTGGCGGTCATCGAGCCGCTGATGGACGGTCAACTGGCGCACGCCCCATTCTGGGAAGTCCACGCCGCCCGAATCGACTGACCGCCGGCCTGCGCCTCGCTCGGGCGAGGTCAAGACTCGGACGGGACCAGCCGCAGACAAATCACCGGCCGAGGACGCAATCAGATCATCGACAACAACTGGCAGGTCTGCACGTCCACGCCACCACCTGGATCGCCCATCACCAAGGACACGAACATCGACTTCGGTGTCGTCCGCATCGATACCGAATCCTGCCCGCGAGACAGCTCACTACCGCATCCGCTCGTCACGCCACCGCACGACAGGGTAATTGCCCGCCTCTCAGCGACAACTCCCGTCAAGTCCCCACCGCCGCAGCAGTTGTCGCTGAGAGCCGGGCACAACTCCACATGGTCCAAACCCGCGCAGACCGCCTAGCGGTAGCGGTGGGGGTGCTAGTGGCCCGGCACCAACCGCAGACAGATCGAATTTATGCAGTACCGCTGGTCGGTTGGGGTGGGGTAGCCCTCGCCGGTGAACACGTGGCCCAGGTGGCTGTGGCAGGCCGCGCACAACACCTCGGTGCGACGCATCCCCAGTGTGTCGTCGGAACGCAGGATCACCGCATCGGAGTCCGCCGGGTCGAAGAACGACGGCCAACCGCAGTGCGAGTGGAATTTCTCTGCGCTGCGGAACAATTCGGCACCGCACGCCCGGCACTGGTAGATGCCTTCGGTCGTGGTGTCGGTGTATTCGCCGATGTGCGGGGCCTCGGTACCGGCGCCACGCAGCACCGCAAACTCTTCGGGGCTGAGTTTATCGCGCCACTCGTCGTCGGTGAGGGCCACCTTGGGAGACGTCATGCCTCCACGCTAGTCCGCTTCGACTCGGCCGTCAGCCACGCCGGATCGATCCCGTCGTCGAGGCGGTTGTCCTCTCGGGTGTCCAGGTAGCGGTAGCACAGCACCGCGCACACCACGATCAACAACAGCGACCACCCGTAGGTGATCTTGAGGTAGTCCAGCGGCCGACCGACATTCATCCACCGGAAGATCAGCCACTTATCCAGCGTCATGAATCCGTAGATACCGAGCCACGCCGGCCAATTGCGCAGCACCGAGTTCGGCAGTACCACCGTCATCAGGAACGGGAACAGCACTATCGAGTAGTAGCCCTGCCCCAGCGACAGCACCAGGAACGAGGCGGTCAGCAGCACACCCGAGGAGGTCAGCATCGCGAACCGCGGGTCGCGGGAGCGGTAGTAGCGGTACAGCAGCCACAGGCTGACCGCGGCGATCACGGTGAACAGCACCCGGATGAACAGGATCAGCCCCGACGGCAGGCCGAAGAAAACTCCGTTGCCCAGGATCGAGGAGTTGAAGTAGTCGCGGGTGCCCATGATGTAGGGAATCGTGTGGGTGAAGTAGCTGGTCGGATCGCTGGCCAGCGGGAAAGCCGCCAGATTGAACAGCACCGGCACCGCGACCGCTCCGATCAGTGGCCGCCACTGCCGGTTGAGCAACGGCAGCAGCAGCAGCGGTGCCAACACCGGCTTGACCACCAGCGTCAGCCCTACCGCCAGACCGGCCCACCACTGGCGATTCACCCGCCCGTCCAGCAGCCAGCGCAAGTACAGCACCTCGGCCAGCAGGATGACGCCGTTGATGTTGGTGAACACCAACGTGCTGCTCACGCTCTCGGTGAGGAACATCGCCGCCAGCAGGGCCGGTGCCGCTACCGAGGTCAGTCCGAAGCCGAACATCCGCAGCAGCAGGTAGGCGGCGATCACGATCGCGATCGTGTTGGTGGCGATGAACGTATACCGTGACAGCGTCTCCGGCAGGTAGCCGAACGGCGCCATCAGCATGGTGCCGCCGGGTGAGTAGAGGTAGTGCGGGTCGACGTAGTCAAAGTGCTCGTTATAGATGTCCAGGCCGTGCCGGAAGTTCAGCACCGCGCGGTACACGGGTTTGAAGTCGTCGGTGATATTGCCGTTGAGGGGCAGCACCACGGCGCGATGAATCAAGGACATGATGGCCACCGGCCACAGCACCGAACGCAGCACTGTCGCGGTGCTCGGCGCACTGGTGGGGGGCCGGAACGCGGACAGTAGGGCGGTGCCCACCCGGTTTGTAAGGGAGTTGGCTGCCGTCACCAGCGCACCGTACACCGGGCCGGGCGCAGCGGCCCGAATGAGGTCGGAGGAGGCCGGCTCAGGCCGGGCAGTAGACATCGGTGTCGGGCAGCTTGCCGCTGTCGAGATAGCCGATCAGTGGCGCCACCGTGCATGACGAATACACGGCGGCCCCGTGCCCAATGCCCTGCCACATCACCCGCTTGCTGGCCGACCCGGCGTTGATGACGGCCGCTGCGGTGGCTGCCACACCCTCTTCGCCCACGATCGGATCGTTTTGCACCCCGAGCAGCAACACCTCGATCTTGAGGTCCTTGGGCTGCTCCGGGGTGGTGCTGCTCGGCCAGCTCAGGCACTGCGCCAGGTCGAGGGCGCCGACGGTCCCGAACTGCGGGTACAGCTTGGCCCAGGCGACCACCAGCTCCCGGACCCGGTCCGGCGTCGGCCGGTTGAGAGCGTCGGCGCACGAGTTGATGAAGTGGCCGTCGCTGCCGACGATGCCCTGTGCGCGGTTGATCAGGTTGGTCAGCAGGTTGGGGTCGCCGGCATGCGCGGTGGCCAGTGCTCTGGCCAATTCGTTGGTGGTGTTGACGCGGTCGCCGGTGGGGAAGCCCAACGCGGTGACGATGCCATGGGTGACCGCAGCCACCGAGGCCCCGCCCGGGCCGTGCCCGGAGCGCGCGGAGTCCAACACCGCGTCGACGACGTTCTTCGGGTCCGGGCCCAGCGCGCAGTTCACCGCGATGCACTGCGCGGTGAACGCCTCGAAGGCCGCCTCCTGACCCTTGATCCGCTGCTCGGCTGCGGCCTCAGCGGCCGCCCCGAGCGGGCTGGGGGAGTCCAGCGCCAGCCGGGCCACCTTGCCCGGGTGGGATCCGGCGTAGGCCAGTGCGACCTGGGCGCCGTTGCCGATGCCCATCAGCGCCAGCGCGGGAACGTCCCAGATGCTGCGTAGCCGTTCCAGATCGGTGGCGGCGTGGATGTTGTCATAGGAGGACTCGCCGGGTGAGATGGCGTCGGTGCAGTCGGTGGTGGCGTTCATCGCGACGGTGCCCAGGTTGGCCACCGGGTCGTCGCCGGGGGCGAACTGCGCCTGATTCCACATCTCGTCGCGCTGGGTGCGGTCGCGGCAGTCCACCGGGCTCGACATCCCGGTGCCGCGCCGGTCCACGGCGACGATCGGGTGGCTCTGGAGCACGTCGGCGCCGGCCCGCGCCAGCCAGACCGGCAGCTGCAGCGACGACGGCATGTCCCAGCCGGTGGTGAAAACGACCGGTCCCGCGTCGGCCGGGGTCTGCACCGACCGGGCCCGCACCACGCCGATGCTGACCGCCGCCGAGCCGCCGCCGAGCGGGTCGACGTCGGCGTCGTAGCTGGCACAGTCCAGCCGAACCCCGGGGGTAGCGGGCACTGCGGCGTCACTGAACACCCGTGC
>JBDTEP010000154.1:0-3934 GCA_039922455.1 Mycobacterium sp.
TGACCCCGGTCCTTGACCCCGAAGCCTTTACGGGGGCGACCCTCGACACGACGGGGATATTCGGTGACGCCGCCGGCGCGGGTGCCGACGCCGCTGGCGCTGGTGCCGACGCCGCTGGCGCTGGTGCTGACGCCGCCGCCGCCGCTGCCGCTGCTGCTGGTGCTGACGCCGCTGGCGCTGGTGCCGAGCTGGCCGCTACCGGCGCCGACGTCGCCACCACTGCTAGCGCCGAGGCCACCGGCGCGGGCGTGTGTCTGGGCCTCAGCATCCTCGGCTGGTGCTAGCCCCCACTCCGCGAACTACCTCTGCGCCACCAGCGCGGTCGCTACCGCAGCCAGTCCTTCACCACGGCCGGTCAATCCCAGTCCGTCGGTGGTCGTTGCAGACACCGACACCGGCGCCCCCAGCAGATCCGACAGCAGCCACTGCGCCTCGGCTCGGCGCGGCCCGATCTTCGGCCGATTACCGATAACCTGCACCGCGGCATTCCCGACTGTGAAACCGCTGTCGGCGAGCAGCCCGCGCACGTGGCCGAGCATCACAGCACCGGTTACCTGTGCCCAGCGCGGATCGTCGACCCCGAACACCGCACCCAGGTCTCCCAACCCGGCCGCCGACAGCAACGCGTCACACAGCGCGTGTACGGCGACATCGCCGTCTGAATGCCCCGCGCAGCCGTCGGCGTCGGGGAAGAGCAGCCCCAGTAGCCAGCAGGGCCGTCCCGGCTCGATCGGATGCACGTCAGTGCCCAGTCCGACCCGCGGTAGCGGCGTCACCGGCTCACCAACGCCTCGGCGAGCACCACATCCAGCGCGGTGGTGATCTTGAAGGCCAGCGGGTCGCCTTCGACGACTTGGACCTGGGCGCCGAGAAGTTCGACCATCGATGCGTCATCGGTGAACTCGGTGGCCGCACCGGACTGCTGGTAGGCGCGCAACAGCAACTCACTCGCGAACCCCTGCGGGGTCTGAATCGCGCGCAAGCCGGCCCGCTCCGGGGTGCCCAGCACCACCCCGTTGACGTCGACCGCCTTGATGGTGTCGGGTACCGGCAGCGCCGGCACCACCGCGCGGTGCCCCGCACGCAATGCCTCGACCACCCGGACAATCAGGGCGGGCGGGGTCAACGGTCGAGCGGCATCGTGGACCAGCACAAAATCGGGCTCCCCTGCGCTCTCCAACGCCAGCCGAACCGATTCGACACGGTCCGCGCCGCCGGCGACGACAGTCGCAGTCCGGCCGAGCATCAGCTTGGCCTCATCGGTGCGATCCGGCGGAACCGCGACCACCACCTGGTCGACCACCCCGGATTCCCGCAGGCCCGCGACAGCGCGCTCGACCAGCGTCTTACCGCCCAGAAGAAAGAAAGCCTTCGGGACCCCAGCACCGAGCCGCACACCCGAACCCGCGGCCGGAACCACGGCTACTGTGCCAGGCATCAGCGGTCAGGACGCGGCGGCCAGCACCTCATCGAGGATGATCTCCGCCTTGGCGTCATCGGTGTTCTCGGCCAGTGCCAGCTCACCGACCAAGATCTGGCGCGCCTTGGCCAGCATCCGCTTCTCGCCGGCGGACAGGCCGCGCTCCTGGTCACGACGCCACAGGTCACGAACGACTTCGGCTACCTTGTGCACGTCGCCAGAAGCGAGTTTCTCCAGGTTGGCCTTGTATCGACGCGACCAGTTGGTCGGCTCCTCGGTGTGCGGGGCACGCAGGACCTGGAAAACCTTGTCGAGGCCTTCCTGGCCGACCACGTCACGCACGCCGACGTATTCGGCATTATCAGCGGGAACTCGTACGGTGAGGTCGCCCTGCGCCACCTTGAGGACCAGATATTCTTTTTGCTCGCCCTTGATGGCCCGGGTTTCGATCGCCTCGATTAACGCTGCACCGTGGTGTGGATATACGACGGTGTCTCCGACCTTAAAGATCATCTGAATTGAGCCCCTTTCGCTACCCCATGCTAACACGTCGCCCAGACACCGGACGAACAACGATGCAGGTCAGGGGCATTGCAGCCCCAGAGGGGGGGTTGACAGCAAGTGTAAAGCGTGCTTCGCGGGGCCAGGTCGGTGCAGGTCGGTGACGGTTGGAGCGATCCGCAACCCTGAGCTACCGCCCTGACTTAGTTGCTACTACAGTGCATAGTCACAAGCCGTGACAGCCCTCTCGCGTGTTCGCCGTTGAGTGCCGTCCCGATCGCTGGGCAGGAGACCTCACGTGAACTGGTTCAACAAGGCCTTCAACAAGGCTGCGATCGGCCTGATCGCGGCCGCCGCGCTCGCCGGATGCGGTACCGGTCAGATCTCCCAAACCGCCGACCAGGCGTCTGCGGTCAACGGCGTCTCGGCCACCGTCGGCGATCTGGCGCTGCGCGACGTGCGTATCCAGGCGGTGCAGACCGGCGACAGGCTGGAACCCGGCAACACCGTAGACCTGCTGTTCGCGGCCAGCAACCAATCGACCGACACCGGTGACGTACTGACCGGGATCAGCAGTGCGGTCGGCAAGGTGTCGGTGACCGGCAGCAGGTCGGTGCCCGCCGGCGGCGTCCTGATCGTCAGCGCTCCGGCCGGCCCCGAGCTGCCGACGGCACCGCCCTCCAGGGCGTTGCCCGAGGTCACGAATGCCAGTACTGCGGCGGCCACGGTGACACTGGACGAGGCGATCAGCAACGGGTTGACCTACGAGTTCACCTTCGACTTCAAGAAGGCGGGCCCGATCCGCCTGGACGTGCCGATCTCGGCCGGGATTCCTTCGCACCGCTGACCGCCGCGTCGCCGGCCGGCAGGGTCGGACAAACGTCGTCGGACACGCGGTGTCGGACAAACGTCGTCGGACCCACCGGATACGGTCAGCGGGTGGCTAAGGCTCGTTCGCTGTATCGCTGTTCCGATTGCGGGAACACCACCGCTAAATGGCTGGGGCGCTGCCCGGAATGCGGCAGCTGGGGCGGTATCGACCCGGCGGCACTGGCGGCCGCGCCGTCGAGCGGAATTCGGGCGGCAGCACCGGCCCGGCCAGCGGTTCCAATCAGCTCCATCGCACTGGGCGGCGCACGCCCCCAGCCGACCGGTGTGGGGGAACTCGACCGGGTGCTGGGCGGCGGGATCGTCCCCGGCTCGGTCACCCTGCTGGCCGGCGACCCCGGCGTCGGCAAGTCCACCCTGCTGCTCGAGGTCGCGCACCGCTGGGCAGTGGCCGGGCGACGGGTGCTGTACATCTCCGGCGAAGAGTCCGGCGGACAGATCCGGCTGCGCGCCGAACGCACCGGATGCAGCCACGACGAGATCTACCTGGCCGCCGAATCCGACCTGCAGACCGTGCTGGGCCACATCGAGGCGGTGCGGCCGACACTGATGGTGGTGGATTCGGTGCAGACCGTAGCGGCCGCCGACACCGACGGCGTGGCGGGCGGGGTCACTCAGGTGCGTGCCGTCACGGCCGCCCTGACCGCGGCAGCGAAAGCCGCCGACATGGCACTGATCCTGGTCGGTCATGTGACCAAGGACGGTGCGATCGCCGGCCCGCGGTCACTGGAACACCTCGTCGACGTGGTGTTGCACTTCGACGGCGACCGCCACTCGGTATTGCGGATGGTGCGGGCGGTCAAGAACCGCTTCGGGGCCACCGACGAAGTGGGCTGTTTCCTGCTGCGCGACAGCGGTATCGAAGGGATCGCCGACCCGTCCGGACTGTTCCTGGAAGAGCGCAGCGAGCCGGTGCCCGGCACTGCGATCACCATCGCGCTGGACGGCAAGCGCCCGCTGATCGGCGAGGTGCAGGCGTTGTTGGCCAGCCCGGTAGGCGGTTCACCACGTCGGGCGGTCAGCGGCATCGACCACGCCCGGGCCGCCATGATCACCGCCGTGCTCGACAAGCACGCAGCCCTGCCAATCGCGGCCGGCGATCTCTATCTGTCCACCGTGGGCGGT
>JBDTEP010000155.1:0-22305 GCA_039922455.1 Mycobacterium sp.
GTCACCGCATCAGGCTACCGATAGGCTGGTGCCCATGAGCAGGCCGAACGCGCAGTCCATGAAACCCGCGACGGCGGCGAAGAAGCTGGACGTGTACTTGTCCGCGACGCCCGCGGAGTTCCAGGAGAACCCGATCACCCGCACCGAACTCGCCGCGCTGCAGGCGGACCCGCCGCAGTGGCTCAAAGACCTCCGCAAAAGCGGGCCGCACCCGAAGAACCTCGTGGCAGCCAGGCTGGGCATCTCAATCGCCAGTCTCGCCCGCAACGGCGTTGAGAATGCGCTTACCACCGGGCAGATCGATCAGCTGCTCGAGGAGAAACCGCAGTGGCTGGTCACCGAACGCGAGAGCTACCAGACGGTGCTGCGCGAGCAGCGGCGCGTGAAGGCGCTGCATGCCGATCAGGCTCGCGAGAACTGATCCTGGGGACGTTGGCGCCCTACAACATGCAGGACACGCAGCCCTCCACCTCGGTGCCCTCCAGCGCCATCTGACGCAGCCGGATGTAGTACAGCGTCTTGATTCCCTTGCGCCAGGCGTAGATCTGCGCCTTGTTCACGTCACGGGTACTGGCGGTGTCCTTGAAGAACAGCGTCAGGCTCAACCCCTGGTCCACGTGCTGCGTAGCCGCGGCATAGGTGTCGATGACTTTCTCGTAGCCGATCTCGTAGGCGTCCTGGTAGTACTCCAGGTTGTCGTTGGTCATGTAGGGCGCCGGGTAGTAGACCCGGCCGATCTTGCCCTCCTTGCGAATCTCGACCCTCGCCACGATGGGGTGGATCGAAGAAGTCGAGTGGTTGATGTAGGAGATCGACCCGGTCGGCGGAACGGCCTGCAGGTTCTGGTTGTAGATCCCGTGCGCGGCAACCGATTCCTTGAGCCGACGCCAGTCGTCCTGGTCCGGGATACGGATGTCGGCATCGGCGAACAACTGACGCACCCTGGCCGTCTTGGGCTCCCACACCTCGTCGGTGTACTTCTCGAAGAACTCCCCGGAGGCGTACTTGGACTTCTCGAAGCCCGCGAACGACGTACCCCGTTCCAGGGCAAGGCGATTCGATGCCCGAAGCGCGTGATAGAGCACCGTGTAGAAGTAGATGTTGGTGAAGTCGATACCCTCTTCGGAACCGTAGAAAATCCGCTCCCGGGCCAGGTATCCGTGCAGGTTCATCTGGCCCAGCCCGATAGCGTGCGACTCGTTATTGCCCTGCTCGATCGACGGCACCGACCAGATGTGGGTCTGATCCGACACCGCGGTCAGCGCCCGGATGGCGATCTCGATGGTCTGGGCGAAGTCCGGTGAGTCCATCGCCTTGGCGATGTTGAGCGAGCCCAGGTTGCAGGAGATGTCCTTGCCCACCTTGGCGTAGGTCAGGTCCTCGTTGTACACCGACGGGGTGGAGACCTGCAGAATCTCCGAGCACAGGTTCGAGTGGGTGATCCTGCCGTCAATGGGATTAGCCCGATTGACCGTGTCTTCGAACATGATGTACGGGTAGCCGGACTCGAACTGCAGCTCGGCCAGGGTCTGGAAGAACTCGCGCGCCTTGATCTTGGTCTTGCGGATGCGCGGGTTGTCCACCATCTCGTAGTACTTCTCGGAGACCGCGATGTCGGCGAACGGCACGCCGTAGACCCGTTCGACGTCATACGGCGAGAACAGATACATGTCCTCGTTCTTGCGGGCCAGCTCGAAGGTGATGTCGGGAATCACCACACCCAGGCTCAGCGTCTTGATCCGGATCTTCTCGTCCGCGTTCTCCCGTTTGGTGTCCAGGAACCGGTAGATGTCCGGGTGGTGGGCGTGCAGGTACACCGCCCCGGCACCCTGGCGGGCACCGAGCTGGTTGGCGTAGGAGAACGAGTCCTCCAGCAGCTTCATGATCGGAATGACCCCGGAGGACTGGTTCTCGATGTTCTTGATCGGGGCGCCATGCTCGCGAATGTTGGTCAGCAGCAACGCCACTCCCCCGCCACGCTTGGACAGCTGTAGCGCGGAGTTGATCGAGCGGCCGATCGACTCCATATTGTCCTCGATGCGCAGCAAAAAGCAGCTGACCGCCTCGCCGCGCTGCTTCTTGCCGGAGTTCAGAAAGGTCGGGGTGGCCGGTTGGAACCGGCCGGCCATGATCTCGTCGACGAGTTTTTCGGCCAGCGCGGTGTCACCGGCGGCCAAGGTCAGCGCCACCATGCACACCCGGTCCTCGAACCGCTCCAGATAGCGCTTGCCGTCAAAGGTTTTCAGGGTATAGGAGGTGTAGTACTTGAACGCGCCCAGAAACGTCGGGAACCGGAACTTCTTGGCGTAAGCCCGATCCAACAACGACTTGACGTAGTTGCGCGAGTACTGGTCGAGAACCTCGCGCTCGTAGTAGTCCTTCTGGACCAGGTAGTCCAGCTTCTCGTCCTGATTGTGGAAGAACACGGTGTTCTGGTTGACGTGCTCCAAGAAGTACTGACGGGCGGCCAGCACGTCCTGGTCGAACTGGATCTTGCCGTCGCTGTCGTACAGGTTGAGCATCGCGTTGAGCGCGTGGAAATCCAACTCGCCCACCGGCGTGCTGCGGTTGGTTTCGGTTACCTGCTCTGCAGTTGCAACGGTAAGTGACATTGCTCGTCCTTCCAGAATTCAGCCAAGCCCGCGCGGACGGCTTGTACGTCCTCGTCGGTTCCCATCAATTCGAATCGGTATAGGTACGGAACCCCGCACTTGCGGGCGATCACGTCGCCGGCGTAGCAGAACTCCGCACCGAAGTTGGTGTTGCCGGCCGCGATGACGCCGCGCAGAAACTCCCGGTTGTGTTCGTTGTTCAAGAAGGCGATCACTTGCTTGGGCACGTAGCCGCCCTCGTTGGCATCGGGCCGTTTACGACCGCCGCCGTAGGTCGGTAGCACCAGCACATAAGGCCGGTCCACCTCGATGTGACCGTGCAGCGGGATCCGGGTGGCGGGCAGGTGCAACTTCTGCACGAAGCGGTGGGTGTTCTCCGACACCGAGGAGAAATACACCAGGTTGCATTGCGATTCTGCAGACACAGCGACCCCCTTCAGCTCTCAGTCAGACCCCACCCGCACCCGACCGGCGGCCGGCTACGCGCTGAGCGCGGTCTGGGTCAACGCCTTGATTCGATCCGGCCGGTAGCCCGACCAGTGCTCGTCGCCGGCGATGACGACCGGGGCCTGCAGGTAGCCCAGCGCCATCACGTAGTCCCGGGCCTCCGAGTCGAGCGTGATGTCGACCTTCTCGTAGGCGATGCCCTGGTTGTCCAACGCCTTGTAGGTGGCGTTGCACTGCACGCACGCGGGCTTGGTGTACACGGTGATGCTCATGGGCGGCAGGCTCCTCAGCGAATCGTCGATAACGAACGAATGACGGATCAGGTACTACTTTCAGCAGGCCGTCAAGGCCTTGGATTTCCGGTTTCCGCCGCAGCTCGGGGCACCGAATCGATGCCGTTCGCCGCAGTCCGTTCGGCCGGATGGTCCGGGGTCTGTCGGTGCTTGAAACACTACACCTAGTGGGTAGCCCTGAGAAGCGCTACCAGATGTTCCGAACAACATTCATGAAATTCGCTGGTTGTGAGCCTGCGTACGCTTGCGCTTCGGCGTGTCGAACGTCACAAATCGGTCGTCGGTCATCCATGGCGACAGGTCTACCAGCGGCCACCGACAACAGCGCCGCACCGACGGACCCGCAACCGCCGTCCAGCAAAGACTCCTAGCCGATGCCCCGGGGCGATGCCGGCCGTGAACTCCGCTGGGCCCGGCTGGGCCGCAACGCGCGGCTGAACAGCACGTTGACCTGACGCATGGCCAAGCTGTACGGCAGCCAGGCCAGCCGCTTGAACGCGTACAGCGCCCGAATGTCACCGGAGGTGTAGACCAGGTAGCGGTTGCGCGCCACCCCGGCCAGAATCTTCTCCGCCGCCCGCTCGGGCGTTACCGCATGTCCGGCGAATCGGCCCACCCAGCGTTCCACCTGCGGGTCGTCACGGTCGACGCCGGCGATCTCGACGGTGCCGACCAATGGGGTCTTCACCGCGCCGGGCACCACCACCGAGACCCCGATACGGTGCCGGGCCAGGTCGAACCGCAGGACCTCCGAAACCCCGCGCAGGCCATACTTGCTGGCGCTGTAGGCGGCATGCCACGGCAACGCGACCAGCCCGGCCGCCGAGGACACGTTGACCAGCCGCCCCCCCCGGCCGGCGGCGATCATCGGCGGCAGGAACGTCTCGATGACGTGGATCGGTCCCATCAGGTTGATCGAGACCATCTTGGTCCACTGCTCATGGGTCAACTGGTCGACGGTCCCCCACGCCGACACCCCGGCGATGTTCATCACGATGTCCATCGCCTGATGCCGCCCATGGATGTCTGCGCCGAACGCCGCGACGTCGTCGTAGTCGGCGATATCGATCACCCGATGCTCGGGCACCAGCGCCCCCAGGGCACGCGCGTCAGCGACGGTTTCGGCCAGACCTTCTCCATTGCGGTCGGTCAGATACAACTCGGCGCCCAACTCTGCCAGCCGCAACGCGGTGGCCCGGCCGATCCCGCTGGCCGCCCCGGTGATGAAGCACCGCTTACCCCGGTAGTACTGCGCTACGCGTGTCATAGGTGCAGACGATACCGGCGGTACCGACGCCGAGTGATTCAATCCCGGGCTACGCCCATATCGCCGCCCCACAGCGCATTGCGCCACAGCGCCTCGAGTACCCGGACGCCGCGGCGCGCGTCACTGCCGGGTTCCAGGTAGGCGCTGTCGCCGCAGAGCATGAACCCGGTAGTGGCGGCCAGGGTCCGCACCAGGGCCGGGATGTCGTCGCTGATCGGGTTCGCGGTACCCGCGGCGATCTCGTCCTTGACCACGGCGACGATCTGATCGATCACTGCGCCCATCTGGGCATCGAGCAACTCCCGAATCTCGGCGTCGCTGTTGCGCGCCGTGTTGCACGCCGACATCACCGGGTCGTTGTGGGCGTAGACCGCAGCCGCACTACCCACCATGCGCCGGGCGAATGCCGCCGGCGACTCGTCGACGCCCCGCGCCGCGAAGTACTGAGTGAGCTCTTCGAGCTCATGGGTAGCCTCGGCCAGAATCTGCGCCAGCACCGCATACTTGGAATCGAAATAGAAGTAGAAGCCCGACCTCGCCACCCCGGCCCGATCGCTGATGGTGCTGACCGACAGCTCCGCGAACGGCTTCTCCTCCAGCAGTTCACGCACCGCCCGCACAATCGCCTGACGCTGCTTGTCACCCCGCCGCATGGGCAGGTCGTCGGAAGCCGGGCCGCCCGCTTGGTGCTGGGTACTCACCCATGAACCTTGGCACCACGCCGCACCGGATTCAAACTTGACAGGCGTCAATTTTAATCTGAGGATGTCGTTGCGTGACTGCCGCCACAGTCTCGCGCGCCCCAATGCCCACCAACGAGAGGTAGTCAACCGATGACCACCATCAGCACCCCGCACTACCTACTCGACCAGGCCCGGCGTCGGTTCATCCCGACGCTGAACACCATCCCCGGGATGGGGGCACTCGAGAAGCGACTGCTGAACGTGGACTGGAAACGCAAGGAACTCGCCACCCCGCCACCGGGCAGTGGCCTCAAACCGGTGATCGGTGACTCCGGACTGCCATTGCTCGGCCACATCGTCGAGATGTTCCGCGAGGGCCCGGACTTCCCCCTGCACCTGTATCAGAAGTACGGCCCGGTGTGCTTTGCCGAATCGCCGATCCTGTCCTCGATCGTCGCGGTAGGACCCGACGCCACCCAGACGATCTTCGCCAACCGCAAGAAGGACTACTCGACCACCGGTTGGATACCGGTGATCGGGCCGTTCTTCAACCGCGGCCTGATGCTGCTGGACTTCGAGGAGCACCTGGGCCACAAGCGAATCCTGCAGGGGGCGTTCACCCGGCCCCGGCTGGCCAGCTACGTCGAGGACATGGACCAGGTGGCCTCGGCGATCGTGGCGGATTGGCCGACCGACGACGCCCGGTTCCTGTTCCACCCGGCAGCCAAAGAGCTGACGCTGGACGTGGCCTCGGTGGTGTTCATGGGCCACGACTTGGGCGAGGACCGCCGCCAGTTGGCCAAGGTGAACCATGCATTCGAGCAGACCATCCGGGCCGGCGGCGCGATCATCCGCACGTCGGTGCCGCCGTTCAAGTGGTGGCGCGGCCTGCAGGGCCGCAAGGTGCTCGAGGAGTACTTCTACGGGCGGGTCGCCGAACGGCGCAAGGTCGAAGGCGCCGACATGCTGACGGTGCTGTGTCACACCGCCGATGACGACGGCAACACCTTCAGCGACGACGACATCGTCAACCACATGATCTTCCTGATGATGGCCGCTCACGACACCACGACGTCGACCCTGACCAGCATGGTCTACCACCTGGCCGCCCACCCGGAGTGGCAGGAACGGGCCCGCGACGAGTCAGCGCGGCTCGGCGACGGGCCGCTGGACATCGACTCGCTGGAAAAGCTGGAGACCCTGGATCTGGTGATGGACGAGTCGCTGCGGCTGGTCACCCCGCTGCCGTTCAACATGCGCCAGACGGTGCGCGACACCGACCTGCTGGGCTACCACGTGCCCGCCGGCACCAACGTGGTCACCTGGCCGGGCATGAACCACTGGCTCCCCGAGCTGTACACCAATCCTCGGCAGTTCGACCCGGAACGCTTCCTCGAGCCGCGTGCCGAGCACAAGAAGCACCGGTATGCGTTCGCCCCGTTCGGCGGCGGCGCGCACAAGTGCATCGGGATGAATTACGGCCGACTGGAGGTCAAGACCGTCCTGCACCGGATGCTGCGGCGCTACCGGCTGGAGCTGTCCCACCCCGGCTACCAGGCGCGCTGGGACTACGGGGGCATGCCCATCCCGATGGACGGCATGCCGATCGTGTTGCGCCGCCTCTGATTCGGCCTGCTTCTCGCTCGAGTGTGGTGCGGGTACCCCACAAGCGGGGGGACCCGCACCCGCGCGAGTGTGCGTGTCCCCGGCCGACACGCCTGGGCGAAAACCGTTTTCGCGCACGCTCGCCGGTCACACGTGACGTCACCATCGACGCCGCGGCGACTCAGCGCAGGATGCGGCGGGCCACGTTGGTGGTCATCAGATCGAGCAGTTCGTCGCCGCGACCGGCCAGGATGGTCCGGATCGCATACAACGAAAACCCCTTGGCCTGCTCGGCGGTGATCGCCGGCGGGATCGATAGTTCTTGGCGGGCCGTAACGACATCGACTACGGCTGGGCCGTCATGGGCGAACGCCTCGGTGAGCGCGGCTTCCAGTTCGGCGGGCTGCTCCACCCGGCGCCCGAACATGCCCAGCGCGGTCGCGACGGAGCCGAAGTCCGGATTCTGTAACTCGGTGCCGAAGTTGACGATTCCGGCGGCCTTCATCTCCAGCTCGACGAAGTTGAGCGACGAATTGTTGAACACGATCACCTTGACCGGCAACCGGTTCTGCACCAGCGTCAGGAGCTCACCGAACAGCATCGCCAGCCCGCCATCGCCGGCGAAGGCCACGACCTGCCGGTCCCGGTAGGCGGTCTGCGCTCCGATCGCGTGCGGCAGTGCGCAGGCCATGGTCCCGTGGTTGAACGACCCGATCAGCCTTCGTCGCCCGTTCATGGTCACGTAACGTGCTGCCCACACCACCGGGGAACCGACGTCGACGGTGAACACCGCGTCATCGGCAGCTAGCCGATTAGCCACCGCGGCAACATATTCGGGACGTATCGGTGTCCGGTCCCGATCATTGGACGCCAGCGCGTCCAGCCGCTTACGGGTCTTGCCGTAGTGCCCCAGCGAGCGGTCCAGATGGGTGCGGTCGACCTTGCGCGCCAACAGTGGCCGCAGCGCGGCGACGGTGTCGGCCACCGTCCCGCGGAGTCCGAGGTCGATCGGGGCGCGCCGGCCCAGGTTTCGGCCACGGATATCGACCTGGATGATCTGCGCGCGATCGGGATAGAACTGCTGGTAGGGAAAGTCGGTGCCGAGCATCAGCAACACGTCGGCTTCGGCGATCGCTTTGTATCCGGACGCGAATCCGAGCAGTCCCGTCATGCCGACGTCGTGGGGATTGTCGTACTCGATGTACTCCTTGCCGCGCAACGCGTGCACGATCGGCGCCTGCAGCATGCCGGCCAACTCGATCACCTGGTCGTGGGCACCGGCCACCCCCGCGCCGGCCAGGATGGTGACTTTGGTTGCCGTGTTGAGGATCACCGCCGCCGCCCCCAGCGCGCGCTCGTCAGGGTGGCACACCGAGCCGGTGCGCAGCACCGGTTGCAAACCCCAGCCGGTGTCGCCCAGACGGCTGCTGAGGATCTCCCCGGGGATCACCACCACGGCGACGCCGTTCTCCTCGACCGCGGCGCGCATCGCCATCTCCACGATGCGCGGCGCCTGCTCGGGGGTGCTGACCAGCTCGCAGTAAACGCTGCATTCGCGAAACAGGTTCTGCGGGTGGGTTTCCTGGAAGTAGTCCGACCCGATCTCGGCCAGCGGAATGTGGGCGGCGATCGCCAGTACGGGCACCCGACTGCGTTGCGCGTCGAACAGGCCGTTGATCAGGTGCAGGTTGCCGGGCCCGCAGCTGCCCGCGCACACCGCCAGCCGACCGCTCAGCGCGGCGTCGGCGGCGGCGGCAAACGCCGCGGTCTCCTCGTGGCGCACCTGTTCCCAGCTGAAGTCACCGGCCCGGCGGATCGCGTCGGTGAAGCCGTTGAGGCTGTCCCCCGGGAGCCCGTAGACACGGCGCACGCCGCTGCGTTGCAGGGTGGCGATGACATGGTCGGCGACGGTTGCCATGTCATGCCTCCGTTCCCGTGCGCGAGCGTGCGCAAAACGCTACTTGATCAGCGGGTCGCGGGGCATCCCCAGTATCCGCTCGGCGATCTGGTTGCGGGTCACCTCAGAGGTGCCGCCGGCGATCGCGATACCGCGGGCGCCCATCACCATCCGGCCGGCCATGGCGCCCGGCCCGTCGAGCAGGGCAACGTCCGGGCCCAGCAGCGCCGCTCCGATAGCCGCGCCGTCGCCCATGTGCTCGGCGAGCTTGAGCTTGGTGACGTTGCCCTCCGGGCCCGGCCCGGCGCCGGCGATGCTGCGCGCCACGCGGCGCAGGTTCAGCAGCCGCAACGCGTGCTCGTCGGCGACGAACCGGCCGACCCGCACCGCCGCGTCGGCCACCGACTGCCGATCCTGCTGGGCCAGCGCAACCAGCTTCTGGTCGACACCGGCGGTATAGGAACCGCCGCCGCCGATGCTGACCCGCTCGTTGCCCAGGGTGGCCCGGGCCACCTTCCAGCCGCCGTTGACCTCGCCCACGACGTCCTCATCGGGAATGAAGACGTCGTTGAAGAACACCTCATTGAACTCCGAACCACCGGTGATCTGCCGTAGCGGCCGCACCTCGACCCCCGGCGCATCCATGTCGATGATCACCATGGTGATGCCGGCGTGCTTGGGGACGTCGAAGTCGGTGCGCACGGTGGCCAGCCCACGCCGGCACAGCTGCGCGCCGGATGTCCAAACTTTCTGGCCGTTGATCTTCCAGCCGCCGTCGACCCGGGTAGCCCGGGTCTTGACCGCCGCCGCGTCCGACCCGGCTTCAGGTTCGGAGAACAGCTGACACCAGATCTCCTCTTGGCGCAGCGCCTTCTCCACGAACCGCTCGATCTGCCACTCGGTGCCCTGCTGAATCAGGGTCAGGATCACCCAGCCGGTGATCGAGTACTCCGGGCGCTGGACGCCGGCGGCGGTGAACTCCTGCTCGATCACCAGCTGCTCGACCGGGTCGGCGGCCCGGCCCCACGGCTTGGGCCAGTGCGGCATCACGTAGCCGGTCGCGATCAACTGGTCGCGCTGGGCGTCGGTATCCAACGCGGCGATCGCAGCGGCGTCGGCGTGGATCCGGGTGCGCAACTCCTCGGCCTCGGGTGGCAGATCCAGGCTGTTGGCCCGGGTGATACCGGCGGCGGCGCTCTCGAACACGGCCAGGGCCGGTGCGTCGCCGCCGAACAGGGCTTGCACCGTCAGGGCGCGACGCAGATGCAGGTGGGCGTCGTGCTCCCAGGTGTAACCGATACCGCCGTGTACCTGGATGTTCAACTCAGCGTTGCGCACATAGGCGGGGAACGCCAGGGTGGCGGCAACCGCGGCAACCAACCGGAAGGCGAACTCGTCGTCCCCGTCGGCACGGGCGGCGTCCCACACCGCCGCAGTGGCCGCCTCGGCGCCCACCAGCATGTTCGCGCAGTGATGCTTGATCGCCTGGAAGGTCGCGATGGTCCGGCCGAACTGCTCGCGCACCTTGGCGTACTCCACCGCCGCGTCGGTGCAGTCGGACGCGCCACCGACCGCCTCGGCCGCCAGCAGCACCCGCGCCCGCGCCAGCGCCGACTCGCGCGCACCGACCAGGGTGTCCTCGGCGCGCACACCGACGCCGGTCAGCGTCACCCGCCCGGATCTGCGGGTCGGATCGAGGTTGCCGGGCACATCGACGCTCACCCCGGCCCGGTCACGCTCCAGCACCAGCACGTCATCGGCGGCCACCACCAACAAGACGTCGGCCAGCCCGGCGCCCAGCACGATCCCGGCGTCACCGGAGGCCACGCCGCCGTCCAGTGCAACGTCACCGGCCAAGCCCACCCCGGCGACGACAGAACCGTCGATCAGCCCGGGCAACAGCCGAGCCTGCTGTTCGGGGGTGCCGGCGGCGGCGATCACCGCTGAGGCGATCACCGTCGGCAGGAACGGCCCCGGCGCCACCGCCCGGCCCAGCTCCTCGATCACCACCGCCAATTCGGGCAGCCCGAAGCCCGAGCCGCCGAACTCCTCGCCGATGTGCAAACCCAGCCAGCCCAGCGCCGCCAGTTCACCCCAGAACGGCGGCCGGCCCTCGTCGGCGGCGTCCAGCAACTCACGCGCCGCCGGACGAGCCTTCTGCGCGGTCAAGAATCCGCGGGCCACCTCGGCCAGTTCGCGATGATCGTCGGTAACTGCGATGCCCATTGGAAACCTCCTGGGTTGTGTTTACTTGGGAGCGAAGCGTTGGCCGGCGTCGAGCCGCAGGCACTGGCCGTTGAGCATCGGGTTGTCGATCACAGCGGCGGCCAGCTTGGCGAACTCCTCGGGCCGACCGAGTCGCTTGGGGAACGCGGCGTCGCGGGTCAAGGCGCTGGCGAACTCCTCCGGGATGCCCTTGGTCAGGCCAGTGGCGAACAGGCTCGGCGCGATGGCCAGCACCCGGATTCCCACCGAGCCCAGGTCGCGGGCCATGGTCAGGGCCATGCCGGCGATACCCGCCTTGGCGGCCGTGTACGCGACCTGGCCGATCTGTCCTTCGAAGGCCGCAATCGACGCCGTGTTGATAATGACGCCGCGCTCGTCATCTTCGGGCTCGTTGGTGCTCATGTGGGCCGCGGCAAGCCGGTTGATGTTGAAAGTGGCGACCAGGTTCAGGTCGATCACCGCACGGAACGACTCCAGGTCGTGCGGGCCGGACTTGGACAGTGTGCGCTTGGCGATACCCCCGCCGGCGGTGGTGACGATGACGTGCAGGCCTGAAAGGCCCTCGACCGCGTCGGCCAGCGTCTTCTCGGTGGCGACGAAGTCGGTGATGTCCACCGGATGGAAGGCGCCGCCTCCACCCGCCAAGCCGGCCGCGACGTCCTTGCCCGCTGAACCCTCCCGGTCGAGCACCGCGACGTCCGCGCCGCGGGCCGCCAGCAGCTCAGCGGTGGCCCGACCCATACCGGAGGCACCGCCGACCACGACGACCTTCTTGCCGCTGATCTCCATGCAAACTCCTTTAAGTCCAGGACTTGAGAACCTAGAACAAGTTATCGTTCGGCCCGGAATACGCTGCCCCCGGGCATCCGGCAGGCCCAAGGAGATACCACGTGACCGCACCGACCGTGCCGGAACTGGTCGAGCGACGCGACGGCCCGGTGACCTACCTACACACCGACCCCGACCTGCCCGCTGTGGCCATTGTCGACCACTCGCCGGTCTCCGCGCGCCACAAACTGATTTTCGGTGCGCTCGGCATCCTCGGCGCGGTGGCGTGGGCCGTCATCGCGTTCGCCCGCGGCGACTCGGTGAACGCGGTGTATTTCGTGGTGGCCGCGGTATGCACCTACATCATCGGGTTCCGCTGCTACGCACGGCTTATCGAGCTCAAGATCGTGCAGCCTCGCGATGAGCACGCCACCCCCGCGGAGG
This sequence comes from Mycobacterium sp., assembly GCA_039922455.1. Taxonomy (GTDB): domain Bacteria; phylum Actinomycetota; class Actinomycetes; order Mycobacteriales; family Mycobacteriaceae; genus Mycobacterium. The sequence continues at coordinate 12,243 of JBDTEP010000155.1, forward strand.
TCTTCGAGGACGGCACCGACTATCTGCCGACCGACCGGCGAGTGCTGTTCGGTCACCACTTTGCGGCAATCGCCGGCGCCGGCCCGCTGGTCGGTCCGGTGCTGGCCACCCAGATGGGTTATCTGCCGGGTGCGATCTGGATCGTGATCGGCGCGGTGGTGGCCGGTGGCGTGCAGGACTACTTGGTGCTGTGGAGCTCGACGCGGCGGCGCGGCCGCTCGCTGGGACAGATGGCCCGCGAGGAGCTCGGCGTGATCGGCGGCGCCGCCGCGACCATCGGGGTGCTGGTGATCATGCTGATCCTGATCGCGGTGCTGGCATTGATCGTGGTGCGCGCGCTGGCGGTAAGCCCGTGGGGGGTGTTCTCCATCGCGATGACGATCCCGATCGCGTTGTTCATGGGGGTCTATCTGCGGTTCCTGCGGCCCGGCCGGGTGTCCGAGGTGTCCCTGATCGGCGTCGTACTACTACTGGGTGCTGTCGCGTCGGGCCATTGGGTCGCCGAAACATCTTGGGGCGCCGCATGGTTCACACTGTCTCCAGTGACGCTGTCGTGGTGCGTCATCGGCTACGGTTTCGCCGCCTCGGTGCTGCCGGTGTGGTTGCTGCTGGCGCCGCGCGACTACCTGTCGACGTTCATGAAGGTCGGCACCATCGCGCTGCTGGCGGTCGGGATTCTGATCGCCCGGCCCGTCATGGCCGCTCCGGCCGTCTCGGAGTTCGCCCGCACCGGCGACGGTCCGGTGTTCGCCGGGTCGCTGTTCCCGTTCCTGTTCATCACGATCGCCTGCGGGGCGCTGTCCGGATTCCATTCCCTGATCGCCTCGGGCACCACCCCCAAGCTGCTGGAAAAAGAAGGCCAGATGCGGCTGATCGGCTACGGCGGCATGCTCACCGAATCCTTCGTGGCGGTAATCGCGCTGATCACCGCGTCGATTCTGGACCAGCACCTGTTTTTCACTCTCAATGCTCCGGCGGCCTCGACCGGCGACACCGCCGCCAGCGCCGCCGACTACGTCAACGGCCTCGGCCTCGGCGGGACACCGGTGACCGGCGAACAGATCAGTGCCGCCGCCACCGCCGTCGGCGAGCAGTCGATCGTGTCGCGCACCGGTGGGGCGCCGACCCTGGCATTGGGGATGGCCGAGGTGCTGGGGCGGGTGTTCGGCGGGCCGGGGCTGAAAGCATTCTGGTATCACTTCGCGATCATGTTCGAGGCGCTGTTCATCCTGACCACCGTCGATGCCGGCACCCGGGTGGCCCGGTTCATGCTCTCGGACGCACTGAGCAACCTGGGCGGACCACTGCGCAGGCTGGCCAACCCGGGTTGGCGGATCGGGGCGTGGGCAGCCAGCCTCGCCGTGGTCGCGGGGTGGGGTTCGATCCTGTTGATGGGGGTGACCGATCCGCTCGGCGGGATCAACACCCTCTACCCACTGTTCGGCATTGCCAACCAGTTGCTGGCCGCGATCGCCCTGACTGTCGTGACCGTGATCGTGATCAAGCGGGGCCGACAGAACTCGGGCCTGAAATGGGCACTGATACCGGGTATTCCGTTGCTGTGGGATTTGACAGTCACCATGACGGCGTCATGGCAGAAGATCTTCTCCGGCGATCCGCGAGTGGGCTACTGGACGCAGCACTTCGCCTACCGAGCCGCCGAACGGGCCGGTGCGACGTCGTTCGGGTCGGCGGCCAACGCGGCGCAGTTGCACGAAGTCGTCCGCAACACCTTCATCCAGGGCAGCCTGTCGGTCGTCTTCGCCACCGTCGTCGCGGTGGTGTTCGTGACCGGACTTTTGGTGTCCGTGCGGGCGATTCGCGGCGCCGGGTCGACAACCGAAGCACCGCCGGTACTGTCCCGACGGTTCGCACCCGCTGGACTGATCCCGTCGGCGGCCGAGCGGAAGGTGCAGGCGCAGTGGGACGCCCACCGAGTCAGCTGATCCGGGCGGTCCGCCACATCGGTTGGTACTGGGCGACGCTGCTCGGCGACAACCACTACCACCGCTACCTGGAATACCGCCGACGGGCACATCCGGGCGAACCGGTGCTCTCCGAGCGGGACTACTGGCGGCGGCGCTACGCCGCCGATCCCGGCGGGCGGTGTTGTTGACCCACCCGACCAACCTGCCCGGGCCCGGGCCCGGCCGTGGCCAAACCTTAATGAAGCCTTGACCGAGTCGTGGGCATGTACGAGCCCGTTCGCCGGCCGAACCTCCCTACCATCAACGGCAATAACCCCAATTACGTGGTCGGGAAGGTACGCCGGAGATGTGGACAGCGGTGCGCTCTGCAGTTGTGGTGATCGGAGTTGCGGTGACAACGGTCGTGATGCCCCCCGCGGCGAGTTCGGCTGCGGCCGGCCAATCCCCGGGCGGCGGTATCGCAGCGATCCTGCCGGCGCCGGGTGGCGTCGTCGGCGTGGCGCATCCGGTGGTGGTGACGTTCACCTCGCCGGTGATCAACCGCCGTGCCGCGGAGCGCACCATCGCGGTGCGGACGACCCCGCACATGACCGGGACGTTCGAGTGGGTCGACGACAACGAGGTGCAGTGGGTTCCCGATTACTACTGGCCGGCGCACAGCACCGTGGCACTGTCGGTGGGCAAGCTCTCCGCCGACTTCAAGACGGGCGCAAAGGTGGTGGGCGTCGCCAGCATCTCCTCGCACACCTTCACCGTGACCGTCGACGACGAGGAGGTCGGCCCGCTGCCGGCTCCGCACCACCGCCCGCACTGGGGCGAAGACGGTGTGCTGCCCGCCACGATGGGTAAATCCGAATTCCCCACGCCGACGGGCAACTACACCGTATTGGCCAAGGACAACAAGGTCCTGATGGACTCCAGCAGCGTCGGCATCCCGATCGACGACCCCGAGGGCTACCGCTTCGACGTCGAACGGGCCGTGCGTATCACCCGGCGCGGGCTCTACGTCCACTCCGCACCCTGGGCGCTTGCCTCACTGGGCCTGGAGAACGTCAGCCACGGCTGCGTCGGACTGAGCCCAACGGACGCGGAGTGGTACTTCGACCGGGTCAATATCGGCGACCCGGTAATCATCAAGGAATAGCGCCGCCCGGTGTACTCCCGAATTCCACTGGCAGCGCGTCGATCCCGTTGATCCACGGAAGCGCGGACCGCGAAGCGTCACCCAAACGGCGAATGTCGGGGGTGATGTCCGCCAGCGCACCGAACACGAGGTTGATCTGCAGGCGGGCGAGATTTGCGCCGATGCAGTAGTGCGCGCCCGGCGCCCCGAAACCCAGGTGAGGGTTGGGGCTTCGCAGGATGTCGAATGTGAACGGGTCGTCGAACACTTCGTCGTCATAGTTGGCCGAACCGTAGAACATCCCGACCCGCTCCCCCTTCGCGATGCGCACCCCGCCGAGTTCCACATCGCGCATTGCGGTGCGCTGGAAGGAGATGACCGGCGTGGCCCAGCGAACCACCTCGTCGGCCATGGTCGGCGGGCGGTCCTCGACGAAGCGCCGCCATTGCTCGGGGTGATCGGTGAACGCCAGCATGCCGTGCGAGGTGGCGTTGCGGGTGGTTTCGTTGCCGGCGACCATCAGCATCATCACGTAGTAGCCGAACTCCAGCGCCGTCAGCGCTTCTCCGTCGATCGTCGCGGTGACGAGGTCCGTCGCAATGTCCTTGCGCGGGTGGTTCTTCCGGTCTTCCGCCAACTGGTAGGCGTAGCCCAGGAGTTCGGCGGAGGCCTGCATACTGTCGGCGATCGCCGCCGGATCACCCGTGCCGCCGGCCACCAACCGATTGCTCCAGTCGAAGACGTGCTCCCGCTCGTCCTCAGGCACCCCGATCAGCTCACAGATGGTCGTCAACGGCAGCCGGCAGGCCACCTCGGCGACGAAGTCACCGGAGTTGAGCTCGGACGCGGCGGCGACGATCTCCCTCGCCCGGCGGTCCAGGGTATCCCGCATTCCGGCGATCACCCGAGGAGTGAACCCGCGTGAGACGATCCGGCGCAGCTTGGCATGCTTGGGTCCGTCGAGGAACAGCATCACGTTGTCTCGGGTGGCTTCGTGGACCTCCGGGTTGCTGGTGGTGCTCGTCCGGGTCAGTGTGGTGTTCTCATGGGAGGAGAAAACCTCGTCCTGCAACGAAACCGCTCTGACATCAGCGTGTTTCGTGACCACCCAGTAGCCCTCGTCCGGGTAGCCGGAGGCACCGAACGGCTGGGCGTTCCACCAGATCGGTTCGGTCTTGCGCAGCAGAGCGAACTCCTCGTGCGGGATCCGCTCGGCGATGAGGGCGGGGTCGGTGAAGTCGAATCCCTCGGGAATCAGGTGGTGTGTCTCCGTCATTGTGTTCCCTCTCGGTCGACCAGCGGTTGCCACGCCATACCGTCCTCGCCGCTGTTGACGAAACCACCTGACGGCGCAGTGAAGTGCGATCCGAGCAGCAGTGCCCGTTCGTCGACAACGCGGCGCAGCAACTGCCGGCGGCTGGCACGGGCCGCGACAGGATCCGCGTCCGGCAGGGCGGCGATCTCGGGGTTGCCGATCTGGATCGGATGGTGCACGGTGTCGCCGCTGATGTAGGCGACAGCACCGGCAGACTCAATGCGCACCGACACATGGCCCGGGGTGTGTCCGGTCGTCGGCACGAGCGCGATGTTGTCGGTTACGCGATGATCTGGGTCGACCAATCGCAGCTTGCCGTGGCGCTCCAGTGGTGCAACGCATTCCGACGGCGCGCGGTCCTCACCGGTGAACTCACGCCAGTGCTGGTACTCAGCCACGGTCAGCAGATAGTCGGCGGTGGGGAATGTCGGCACCCACTGTCCGGCCCGCTGCACGGTGTTGCGGCCGGCGTGATCGCGGTGCAGATGCGTGCACACCACAGCCGAAATATCAGCGGGCCCAAATCCCGTGGCTGCCAACGAGTCCTCGTAGCGGTCCGGGATTTCCCGCGATCGCAGGAAACTTTCGCCGAAGCAGGTGTCGACGAGCACGCGTGCCGCCGTGGACTCGATCAGGTAGGACTGAATCGCCATCAGGATGTTGCCCGAGGCGTCGACATAGTCCGGTACCAAGCCCGCCGGTAATCGGACGGGGGCGCCATCGAACAGCCGCGCCGGCGGGATTGGAATGACGGCCTGCAGAACCGCGTGTATTCGAACCTCGCCGATAGTCCAGTGCTGCACGCCCATCGTCCCCTTCTCGCACGGCGATCGTATGACACAAATCATTTGGATTCAACGGTTCATCGCGCCGTGCGAACGGCGGTTGATCTGGCACACTCGACCCGTGTCAGCACCCACCGTCCGGTTCCGACGGCTCGCTGAGCAGGTGGCCGACGAGCTCCGTCGGCGTATTCTCGCCGGCCAGCTCACCGACAACAGCGTGCTCCCCAAAGAGGACGAACTGCTGGTCGAATTCGCCATCAGCAAGCCTTCGCTGCGCGAAGCCATGCGGATCCTGGAGGCCGAGGGACTGCTCACCGTACGCCGCGGCAAACGCGGCGGCGCAGTGATTCATCGCCCGACTCCAGCAAACGTCGCATATACGATGGGCCTGGTGCTGGGCTCGCAGCAGGTGGGCCTGGCCGATGTCGGCACGGCGCTACTGCAAGTCGAGCCTGCCTGCGCGGCGCTCTGCGCGTGGCGGCCGGATCGCAAAAGCGCGGTGGTGCCGATTCTGCGTCGGCTGCATGAGGAATCAGTGGCGTCCGTCGATGACTTGCAACAAGCCACCTCCGCCAGCCGCCGCTACCACGAAGCACTGGTAACCCACTGCGGCAACGCCACCATGCTCGTCATGGCGGGCGCGCTCGAGACCCTGTGGTCGGCTCACGAGCAAAGCTGGTCAAGCCAAGTCACCGACCACTCGACGGTGCCGGTGGCCGAGCGGCGCGCCGTCTTGGAGGACCACCGTCAGGTGATCGACGCGATCGACGTCGGCGACGCCCAGCGGGCTCGGGACCTCGCCGCGGCGCACCTGCTGCACGTCCAGCACTACCCCGGCCGGTCCGGGATCGTCGATCCGGCGATGATCCGCCCCGGCGGGCTCCCCAGGTGGCGGGACTGACCGGCCCTGAGCGGCATTGACGTTCCGGCCTATTTCCATATGATTTGGTTATGACCCGTCCCGGTGGCTCGGCGGTCTGGTTGCCCTCGGTGACACCGCCTATCGGAGTCGAGCTGAGCAACGAACAGGCGCTAGCCGTGGCATTCCGCCACCTCGCCGATATCGGCTTCGCCGAGAACATGGCCGGTCACATCACCTGGCAGCCCGACGGTCAGACCGAGATGCTGATCAACCCGTGGGGCATGTGGTGGGCCGAGTTGACCGCCTCGGACATCTGCACGGCCGATGAGGACGCCCGCGTGATCCGCGGCCGCTGGGATGTCACCCCGGCCATTCACATCCACACCGAACTGCACCGCGCCCGCTCCGACGCGCGGGTGGTCATCCACAACCACCCCTACTACGTCAGCCTGCTCGCCGCCCTGCAGACGCCGCCCGAGCTGGTCCATCAGACCGGCGCGCTGTTCCTCGACGACCTGTGCTTCGTCGATGCCTACGACGGCGAAATAGACAGTGCCACCCGCGCCGGCGAACTCGCCGAGCGTATCGGCGGTGCGAACCTGGCCATCCTGGCGTCGCACGGAGTGATTGCCATGGGCCGCACGCTGGCCGAAGCGGTCTATCGGTCCGCGACCATCGAACGAGTATGCAAGCTGGCCTATCACGTCATGCTGACGGGCCGGACGCCGACACCGATGAAGCGGTCGGATATGGCCGGCATGCAGGCGTCGTTGATCGAACGCGCCGCCGACGTGTACTGGGCTGGTGCGGCACGGATGACCATCAAGGCCGACCGTCATGTGCTGGACTAACCCACCACGGCCACCACGAATCGAGGTCAGTGGATGAAATCGCTCGACGAACTCAGCTCCGACCTGAGTTTCACCACCGCCAAAGCCGGCGCGGAGCGCACCGTGACGTTCCTGCCCGAACCGCCTCGCGCACCACGCCGCTACACGGTGATCTCGGTGGATGATCACATCGTTGAGCCCCCGGACACCTTCGAAGGCCGCATCCCGCGCAGACTGGCCGACCGGGCACCGAAGGTGGTCGAGACCGATAACGGTGGCCAGACCTGGATCTACGACGGTCAGTCGCTGCCGAATGTCGGGTTCAACGCCGTTGTCGGCCGGCCGGTGTCGGAGTACGGCTTCGAGCCCGCCCGGTTCGACGAGATGCGACGGGGCGCCTGGGACATCCACGAACGCGTCAAAGACATGGACCTCAACGGCGTCTACGCCTCACTCAACTTCCCGTCGTTCCTGCCTGGATTCGCCGGTCAGCGTTTGCAGTTGGCGACCAAAGATCGCGACCTTGCGCTGGCGTCGGTCCGTGCCTGGAATGACTGGCACCACGAGGTGTGGGCCGGTTCCTACCCGGACCGCATCATCGGCTGTCAGTTGCCGTGGCTGCTGGACCCGGCGCTGGGCGCGAAAATGATTCACGAGAACGCGCAGAGAGGTTTTCGCGCCGTCACTTTCAGTGAGAACCCGGCCATGCTGGGGCTGCCGACCATTCATTCCGGCTATTGGGATCCGATGATCGCCGCGTGCGCGGAGACGGGCACGGTGGTCAATCTACACATCGGATCGTCGGGCTCGGCACCGTCCACCACCGACGATGCACCGCCCGACGTTGCAGGCGTTCTGTTCTTCGCGTACGCCATCTCGGCCGCGGTGGACTGGCTGTACTCCGGATTGCCCAGCCGATTCCCCGAGCTGAAGATCTGCCTGTCCGAAGGCGGGATCGGCTGGGTCGCAGGGTTACTGGACCGGCTCGACCACATGCTGAGCTATCACGAGATGTACGGGACCTGGAAGGCGCTCGGCGAAACCCTGTCGCCGTCCGAAGTGCTGCAACGCAACTTCTGGTTCTGCGCGGTCGAAGACCAGTCGTCGTTCTGCCAGCACGAACGTATCGGCACTGACCACATCATGCTCGAGGCCGACTACCCACACTGCGACTCCACCTGGCCGCACACCCAGCGCATCATCCACGAGGAGATTGGCGGCCTGCCTCCGGACGTGATCCGAAAATTCACCTGGGAGAACGCGTCTCGGCTGTATCAGCATCCGGTGCCCGAGGCGATCCAGCACGATCCGGACGCGTTCTAACGATGACGACCACCTCACTGTTGCGTGTCGCGGTGCTCGACGACTATCAGGGCATCGCCGAAACCGTGGACTGGTCGGCCATTCCGCGGCCGTTAGACCTGCTGGCCATCCGCGAGCACATCGCACCCGGCGACGAACTCGTCGCTCGTCTGGCCGATCGCGAGGTCGTGGTGGCGATGCGGGAGCGCACCGCGATCACCGCGGACCTGCTGGCCCGGCTGCCGTCGTGCAAGCTGCTGGTCACCACCGGGCCGTTCAATGCCGCCATCGACGTGGCTGCCGCACACCAGCTGGGGATCACGGTGTGCGGAACCGGCGGCATCATCACGCCGACCGTCGAACTCACCTGGGCGTTGATCCATGCCCTGCAGCGTCATCTGATCGTCGAGGACGCCGCGTTACGTGCCGGCGACTGGCAACGGACGGTCGGCGCAGATCTGGCCGGGGCAACGTTGGGACTGGTCGGGCTGGGCCGAATCGGTCGGCTGGTGGCTGCGGTGGGGCACGCCTTCGGTATGCGGGTGGCAGCGTGGAGTCCGAACCTGACCGCGGAGCGGGCCGCGCAAGCGCAGGCCGAGCTGCTGGACCGGCGCAGCCTGTTCGAGACCGCCGACGTGGTGTCTCTTCATCTGGTGCTCTCCGAGTCGACCCGGGGCCTCGTCGGCCGCGAGGAATTCGCCGCGATGAAACCCAGCGCGATCCTGGTCAACACCGCCCGGGGCGGCTTGGTCGATGAGGCGGCGCTGATCGAGGCGTTGGGGTCGAACCGAATTCGGGGCGCCGGGCTCGACGTTTACCACGAGGAGCCACTGCCGGCCGGGCACCCGTTGACGACGCTGCCCAACACCGTGCTCACACCGCATTTGGGTTATGTCACCGAGAACTGCATGAATCGTTTTTATCTGGATATCGTTGATGATATTGCCGGGTATTGTGTGGGCGCCCCGCGGCGTCTTGTGGCGGGCTGAACGACGTCGATTTTGGCATTTTAAATAATTGCATTCTTACCTACGAAGATGCATCGAGGTAACAAATACCAATGAGTTCTACGGAAACGTACTAATGGATGTCTACAGGCCATTTTCCGCCAGACGTTATTTAGTGCCGCCGGCCAATCCCACGGGAGCGCCGATAACGTCTGCCAGCACACCCGCGACGGGACTCGCCGCCGCGGCGCCGGCCGGCCCCGGGGCCACGAACGGCACCGGCGCAGGCGCGCCCGGCACCACTGGAATCGGGGCGATCGGCACGGGAGCCACCGGGCCGGGAAACGCCATCGGCACCACCGGACCAGCAAGAGTGGTCAGGTCCGCGGTGGCTGGACCGCAGGGTGCCGCCGACGACACGGTCGTGTCAACCAGTGTCGCCTCGGCCGGCCCACCGGGACCAACCGCACCGGGACCAACCGCACCAGCGCCCGCACCGGCCGCACCGGCACCTGCCGGGCTCACCAACGCGGCAACACCACCGACGCAAACCGGCCCTCCAATTGGCAAGGGTGCCGGTGAAAAAACCGAAGGCACAGCGGCCGCACTGGCACTGAAAATCAATGCACCTGCGCACGCGCCAATGCCGGCGAATATCGCGCTACCGAGTCTCCCGAGGCTGTTCAACGCAAACTCCGATGATTAGTATCCAGCCCCCCCGGATTACTACAGTCTGTTGACTGCAAATGAACCGTATCACAAGCTTGTAAGTAGCTTGGTCCGCAATTCAATTCGTTACTAGACCGATGCGGATCGGTCACCTTGAGTCTGCGTCCGCCAGGTGACCTACTCGCACTTTTGCATAGTCAGCGCAGAATGAATGGGGTACTCACAAAATGAGTGGAGCTAAGGGGATTCGAACCCTTTGCAATTCCTGCAGACCCTCTGAGCTGCGGCGAATGTTCCTTGGC
>JBDTEP010000156.1:0-2911 GCA_039922455.1 Mycobacterium sp.
GCAGTTTGGACAGCACCAAGTCGTCAGCACTGGCCCATTCCGCCGCGAGCTCGGCGGGCAACTGCTGCTTGCCGATCATTGCCTCGGCCCGCTTGACCCCGACCCCCAACGCCCACTGCAGAGCTGCCCGGCGTTGTTCGTCGGCCTCGCTCGCTACGCCGAATTCGATTGCCGCCCTGAGTTTTTCCCACACCCGTGGTACCGCGGCCCAGATCGTCGGGCGCACATCGGGCAGCGCCCCGGCGATTGCGCGCGCGTCGGGCACCGTGGTGATCTGGACGCCGAAGACTTCCTGGTTGTAGAGCGACATGGTCCGGTCCGCGATATGTGCCGATGGCAGATACGAAGTGATGCGATCCCCGAACCTCACCCCGAGTACGCCGTCGAGCGCGGCAGCCTCGAACAGCAGGTTGGTGTGTGTCATCTCCACCCCCTTGGGGGTTCCGGTGGTCCCGGAGGTGTAGATCAGCGTGACGACGTCGTCGGGCTGCACCGCCCGCCAGGTGGCGTCGAAGTCGAAATCATCGGCTCCAGCGGCCAGCAGGTCGGCAACCGAGAGCGTGCCCTCCGGCGTGCCGTCGATGCACACGATGTGTTCGATGGCGGCGCCGCTGGCCCGGATGCGCTCGACGTACTGTTCTTCGCACAACACCACCTTGGTACCGGCATTGCCGAACAGGTAGGTCAGTTGTTCGGCAGGCAGCGTGTTGTACACCGAGAACGACGTGGCGCCGGCGTGCTGGGCGCCGACCTCCAGCGGGTAGAACTCGATCCGATTGGACATCATCAGCGACACCGTGTCACCGCTGCGTACCCCGAGCCCGGCCAGGCCGGCTGCCACCTGTCGCACCTGTTCGGCATAGTCACGCCAGGTCAGCGTCTGCCCGCCGCCGACGGTCCGCAATGCAATCGCGTCTGGATCAATGGCGGCTGTGCGTTGAAACGCCTCGCACAGCGTGGCCACCGGATGCTTCTGCGACATCTCGTCTCCTGCTCCCTGCCGCCTCAGCGAGTGACCCGTTCCAAATATTGCGTCGCCGCAGCCCGCGACTCGGGGTCGTGCACAGCGGTGACCAGCGAATCCGCATCGTTCCAGCTGCGTGCGGTCGCCACCATCCCTTCGCTCACCGCGTTGACATGGCGCTTGGTGCCGCTCAGGGTGAGCGCGGATTTGGTGACCAGCTGGCCGACCAACCGGTCGACCTCCGCATCGAGGTTCGCGGCGGGCACCACCCGGTTGACGAATCCGGCCGCCTTCGCCTCGTCGGCGCCGAACGGCCGGCAAGTCATCACCAGTTCCTTGGTGAGCGCCGGACCGATCTCGCGGACCAGCCGCGGGATACCACCCCACGCCAGCGGGATGCCCAGGTCCACTTCCGGGATAGAGAACCGGGTGTCCTCAGCGGCCACCCGCAGGTCACAGGCCGCGGCCAACACCAGTCCGCCGCCCACGCAATGGCCGTGCAAACGCGCCACCGACACCGCCCGCATGGCCTCGATAGCGTCGGCCATCCGCCGGCCGGTGTCGGCGGCCTCCCGCATCGCCGCTACATCGTCGGCGGCCGCGAATGCGGCCAGGTCCGCGCCGGCGCAGAAGGCTCGGCCGTTGCCGGCGACGACCACGACCTTCACCGCGGGCCGCGCGTCGAACCAGCCGGCCGCCGCCACCAGCTCGTCAAGCATCACGGTGCTCAGCGGGTTGAGCTTCTCCGGCCGGTTCAACGTGATCGAGCCGCGCGTACCGTCGGACGCCACCGCGATGGTGGTCGCCTGCTGCGTTTCCATGCCGTCGACGTTAACGGCGCCGCCACGGTATTGACACCGGTTTGCTCTCGGGTGTCCGAGCAGCTGCCATCGCCTAACGTGAACCACATGCCGATTGCCGTCACTGATTTCAGCCTGGTCGAGCAGACCGCGTTCCTCACCGCCTACGCCCGCGCACTCGACTACCGCACACCCGCCCCGATCCTCGGTGACGAGTTGTCTGACCGGGTCGTCGGACTGATTGACTACGATTTCGCCGCTTTCCGGATCCCGGCCAGCGTGGTTCGGCAGACCGCACTGCGCGCCAAGCTGCTCGACGACCGGGTTCGCCGGTACACCGCCGCGAACCCGCAGGCCGTCGTGGTGGATCTCGGCGCCGGGCTCAGCGAACCACTGGCCCGGGTGCAGCCGCCGGCGGGCGTCGATTGGTACAGCGTCGACCTGCCGCAGGTAATCGCGCTGCGCAACAAGCTGCTGACGACTGCGGGTTCGGAGCACCCCGTCGCGGCTGATCTGACGTCCACGGACTGGACGGCCGGCATCCCGATCGGCAGGCCCACCATGGTGATTGCCGACGGGCTGTTCGCATTTCTGACCGAACCACAGGTCATCGCGCTGTTCGGTCACGTCATCGACTACTTCGGGACCGGCGAGTTGGTGTTCAACGACTACGGCCGGGTCGGCCGGCTCAGCTCGTTGGCGATGAAGCTCGCCCCGCGGGGCATGTTCAGCGTGCTTCGCCATGTCTGGGCCAATCCGGGCTTCACCGACCCGCACACCCCGCAGCGGTGGGATCCACGATTGCGCCTGGTCGAGCAGGCCTGCCTGGCGCACGCCGCCGAAGTCGACGCGTTTCCCGGCGCGGCCCGCGTAGTCACCCGGCTTGCCGGCCGGTTCAAGTCGCTGGCCGGCAAGGCACGGGTGCTGCGCTACAAGTTCTGAGTCGCCCGGCTACAGCTGAGCGTCACACAAGCCGAGGAAGTCACACGGATTGAAGTCCAGTTGGGCGAACGGGTCGTTAGGGATGAGGTAGTCCGGTATTTCGGGGGTCCATCCGTGGAACAGACTGTTCCAAATTTGGAGCGGTGCGTCCTCGCCGAACTGGATCAAGCCCGCCGAGACGCCGTTGAGCGGGTCGGTCACCACC
>JBDTEP010000157.1:0-5257 GCA_039922455.1 Mycobacterium sp.
ATGAACTCGCCGGACAGTCGCTCGATACCCGTGCGCAGCAGGCGATGACGCAGTTCTGCATCGACCATCCCCGCGGCCGCTACGGTGCGGTCGACTACCGGCCGGCCGACTTGGGACTGGACCCCGACGAGGTCGGCGACCGCCTGCGTGATTACCGAAACCGGTTCGTCGCCGACCCGATGGATAAATCGTGATTCAACCGATCGTTGCTGGCGCCTGGGTTGCCACCGAACTCGGCGACCCCGCCACGGCTGCGAGCGGTTGAGTGTAAGGACGGCGACGTCATCCCCGCTCCGGAATGAGGTGCAAAGCCTTGACGAGATCGGCGACGTCAGCCGATTCAGCAGAATATCCGGGGAAATAGCAGCACACCTCGTCGGCACGTGACCCGAACCGGGCGCGAATCTGTTCCGCGCACTGCTCGGGGGTGCCGACCACCGCCAACGTGGCCACCATGTCCGGGTGATGAGGTCGCGCATCTCGGCGAACTTGCCGACCTTGGATAGCGCGTTCAGTTCCGGCATCAGCTCGGCCCAACCCTCAACTTCCAGCACGGGTGCGTAGGCGGGTGTCGATCCATAGAACGCGATCAACCGCGCGACGCCGTTGAACGCCGCCGCCAGCTATTAAGGCGGGTGGCACTCCGAACGGGTTCGGGCCGGGGTCGAAGTTCGGCGGCATCAAGGTGTGGGTGAAGAACTCGCCCCGAAAGTTTAGGCGTTCCTGGCCCTCCCACGCTGCGAAGATCGCCTTCACCGCCGCAACGGTCTCGGCCATGCGCGCCGCAGGCTTTCCCCACTGCACGCTGTAACGCTGCTGGATGTGTGCCCGCACCTGCGATCCCAACCCCAGGCGGAACCGGGTCTCCTCGTTTGTACTTGCGGCACCGTGGGGCTCGGATGGCGTACCCGAAAATGTGCACACCTGCTGCTGTGTTGGACGTCACCGTCGAGCGGGAACCGGGCCGCCGTAGCCTAACGACCATGATTCAGTTGGGGTCACCGCCTCCGGCAGGGACGCCACCGCCGATCATCAAGCCCCGTCGGCGCGGTGGTCCCAGGGGGCCGGTGTTCCTCGGCGCCAATATCGTGGTGCTGGGCTGGCTGACAGTCTCGCTGGCGCTGCTGCTCGGGCACAACGCCCTCGCGCACCCGATCTGGTTGCCGGTGCACGCGCTGCTGCTCGGCGCCGCGACCAACGCGATCGTGATCTGGTCGGGACACTTCACCACGACGCTGTGCCGGGTTCCCGATCCGCCGCACTGGCATCTGGTGGCCAAGCTCGCGGTACTCAACACCGCCGTCATCGCCACCCTGGCCGGTGTCGCCTGGAATGTCGAGGTGCTGACCGGTATCGGCGGCGCCGTGGTCGCTGTGGTCGCAGTCGCTCACGGCGCCGAGTTGATCGTGATGAAGAAGGCCGCGTTGTCGGCGCGCTTCGATTACCTGGTCGGCTTCTACCTGGCCGCCATCGTGGCCCTGTTGGCCGGATCGGCGACCGGCGCCGCCATGGCCTTCGGCGTCGCCCGGTGGTACGCGCGGTTGTGGACGACCCATGTCCACGTGATGCTCTACGGCTGGATCGGGTTGACCGTGGTGGGAACGCTTTTCACCTTGTGGCCCACCACGATCCGGGAGAAGATCACCCCGCGTAGCTTCGCGATGGCCCGTCGTGCGCTACCGACGCTGTCGGTGGGTCTGGTCGTCGCCACCGTGGGTCTGCTGACCGGCAGCTGGTGGCTGACGGCGGTGGGCTTGCTGGCCTACGCGGTTGGAGTCGGCCTAGCCATCGTCGGGTTATGGCCGGGACGGAGCTTCACCGGACCCGCTGCCTGGATGCTGGTCGGCGCGACATGTTGGCTCGGTATCGCCGTCGTGATCGAGGTGATCAACCTGATCGCGGCCCGGTCGGTCGATGTGTTGCCGGCATTAGTGGAGAACACCCTGCTTCCGCTGCTGGCGGTGGGCTTCGTCGCCCAGATTCTGCTCGGTGCGTTGAGCCAGTTGCTGCCGATCCTGGTGGCCAACGGCCCGCCGGTTCGCAAGGCCGTCATCAGCTACCTGGACCAAGGCTGGCAGGCGCGGGTGGCTGCGATCAACGTCGCGGTGCCGCTGGTGGCCGGGCCGTGGCGGGGACCGCTGCCCCTGATCGGCTGGGTATTGGCCGCCGTCGCGGTCGGCAGTTTCGTGCTGCTGGCCCTGCGGCTCGCGATACCGGTGGAGCTGCGCGGGCCCATCGACATCGAAGCGATCAAGCCGCACTCCCGGGCGGTGACCGGCGCAGTCGCCCTGACCTCCCTGGGCGCGGTCGCGTTGGCGTTGACGCTGGGGATGGGCGCCCCGGCGCCCTCAGGGTCCGCCGAAGTCGCCGGGGCGGTACGCACCGTCGACGTCACATTGGACAACATGCGCTTCTCCCCGGATGTGATCGACGTGCCGGCCGGAAGCCGGCTGGTGCTGCGGGTCACCAACATCGACGCACTGCCGCACGATTTACGCGTCGACACCGGCGAGCACACCCCCCGGCTGAGCCGTGGCCAGACCGCAGTACTGGATCTCGGTGTGGTGCAACAGGACCGAGACGTGTGGTGCGACGTACCCGGACATCGGGCCGCCGGTATGACCATGACGATCCATGCCGTCGGCGGAACCCCGCGTCATGAGCACGCCGGTGGCGACCACGGCGGCGGCCTGCCCGCACCGGCCATCCTGAACCTGGCCGCTGACCCATCGCCGGGTTGGACGCCGCATGACGCGGTGCTGGCACCGACGGGGCCCGGTGTGCATCGGGTGGAACTGCGCGCCGTCGACCGGGAACTGGAGGTCGCGCCCGGCCGCCGCGAGATCCGCTGGACCTTCGGCGGTGTCGAGCCGGCCCCGACGCTGCACGGCCGAGTCGGGGACACTTTCGAGATCACCTTGATCAACGACTCGAACATGGGCCACGGCATCGACTTTCATGCCGGAGCACTCGCCCCGGACCAACCGATGCGCACGTTGAACCCGGGGGAGCGGTTGGTCTACCGGTTCACGGCGCGACGGGCCGGTGCCTGGCTCTACCATTGCAGCACGCCGCCGATGACCCTGCACATCGCCAATGGCATGTATGGCGCGGTGATCATCGACCCGCCTGGACTGCCGGCGGTAGACCGGGAATACGCCCTGGTCGGCGCGCAGCTCTACGCGGGCGCGCCGGATGCCGACGCCAAGACCACGGCGATCCGCGCCGGGCAGCCCGACGGCTGGATGTTCAACGGCACCGCCGCCCAGTACATGCACGCCCCGCTACCGGCGCACGCCGGCGAGCGGGTGCGCGTCTGGGTGGTCAACGCCGGACCAGGCGACTCGATCGCGTTCCACGTCGTCGGTACCCAGTTCGACACCGTGTACAAAGAGGGCGCCTGGCTGCTACGGCCCGGCGATCCATCGGCCCCGGCGGGCGGTGCGCAGGTCCTCGACCTGGCACCCGCGCAGGGCGGGTTCGTCGAGCTGACCTTCCCCGAACCGGGCCACTACCCGTTCATGGATCACGACATGCGGCACGCCGAGCACGGGGCGCACGGCATCTTCGACGTTTCCGGGTAGCTGCGCAAGTTACCTCGCCTCGTCGCGTTGGGCAGGTCTCCTGCATTGAGATGCCGAGGCCCCACGAACAGGCCCAGCAATCCGCCGACGCTGCCGAGCGGTGGCTCGACTCGATCGACCCGGCAGTCATTGCTTCACCGGACGTAGATGCAAGTCGTCGACGGTGACGGAGACCCGTCTTGGCTCACGATTCGGGGTTCGCGGCTGCCCGGTTGGCCAACGTGCGCACCGTGGTTGGGCGCATGATGAGGCCGAGTTGGCAGCGCCGAAGGTCGCGGCTGGGCAGCGGTTGGCGGCCAATCAGGGGCGTGCGGGATCTTGGCGTGCCGCACCAGCGGATCGGAGCCGCTACTGAGCACCTTGTCGCAGATGATCACGGCCTCGGCAAGCATCGGGCAGCCCAGACTTGTCGGACCTTGCTGCGATGATGAAGTCATGTCCTCGACCGCATCGACCGCTTCGTCTGGCACCGCTGGGTTGCGCCTTGACCAGCGCCTTGAGGTGCTCTTCAGCGAGTTGGCGGAGTTGACCGGTCAACGCAACGCGATTGATTCGCGCATCGTGGAGATCGTCGCCGAGGTGGATCGTGACCAACTCTGGGGAGCAACCGGCGCGCGGTCGGTCGCGGCGCTGGTGGCCTGGAAGACCGCCGCATCGGCGGGAAACGCCCACGCGATCACCACCGTCGCGCGCCGGCTCGAGCAGTTTCCCCGCTGCGCCCAGGGCATGCGGGAGGGACGGCTGTCGCTGGATCAAGTCGGCGTTATCGCCGGGCGGGCCGCCGAGGGATCCGATGAGCACTATGCGGAACTGGCCCGCTCCGCAACAGTCAACCAACTTCGCACCGCGGTCAAGCTCGAACCGCGCCCCGAATCCGATCGCCGGCCCGAACCGGCGCGCTCGATCACCAAGATCACCGACGAGCAGTTCAGCTGCTGGCGAATCAAACTCGACCCCATCGACGCGGCGAAGTTCGACGCCGCACTGCAGTCTCATCTCGATGCCCTGATCACCGAGTGGAAACACGATCACAACAATGATGACGGCCGCGCAGCAGAGAATCGGCCCCCGCTGCCGAGCACCGCCGATGCGTTCATGCGCCTGATCGAGACCGGATGGGACACCGAGGCCACCCGCCGCCCCCACGGGCACCACACCACCGTGGTGATGCACCTCGATGTCACAGACCGGGCCGCTGCCCTGCACCTGGGCCCGCTGCTCTCAGAGGCCGAACGCCGCTACCTGCTGTGCGACGCCAGCTATGAAGCCTGGTTCGAGCGCAGCGGCCAGCTCATCGGCGCCGGCCGCACCACCCGCCAGATCAACCGCCGACTTCGCCGTGCCCTCGAGCACCGCCACCCCACCTGCGCGGTTGCTGGCTGCGGGGCCACCCGCGGTCTACACGCCCACCACATCGCACACTGGGAAGACGGCGGGGCAACCGAGCTGGCCAACCTGGTGTTGGTCTGCCCGTATCATCATCGGCTGCACCATCGCGGCATCATCACCATCACCGGAGACGCCGACAACCTCGCCGTCACCGACAGCGCCGGCCGACCATTAAGCGCCGAATCGCTGGCCCGGCCACCGAAGCAACCCCCGCCCACCGTCGCACCCTGCCCCGGACCTACCGGTGAGCGCGCTCAATGGTGGTGGTACCAACCATTCCAGCC
>JBDTEP010000158.1:0-5412 GCA_039922455.1 Mycobacterium sp.
CTGCTGGTCGGCCCGCCCGGCACCGGTAAGACCACCACCGCCGAGGCTCTCGGCAAGATCTACGCCGGCATGGGTATCGTGCGCAATCCGGAGGTCACCGAGGTGCGACGTTCCGACTTCTGCGGCGAGCACATCGGCTCATCCGGACCGAAGACCAATAAATTGATCGAAAAGGCGCTGGGCGGAATCCTTTTCATGGATGAGTTCTATTCACTGGTGGAACGCCACCAGGACGGAACGCCCGACATGATCGGCATGGAGGCCGTCAACCAGCTGCTCATCGCGCTGGAGAAGCACCGTTTCGACTTCTGTTTCCTCGCCGCCGGCTATGAGGACCAGGTTGATGAATTCCTCACCGTCAACCCCGGTTTGGCGAGCCGATTCAATCGCAAGATCCGTTTCGAGTCGTACTCCCCCGACGAACTCGTCGAGATCGGCCAACGGTACGGCGCCAGCCGCGCCACTGTGCTGAACCCCGATGCACAGCAACGGTTTCTGGAGATGATGGTCACGATTCGGGGTTACGTCAGCCCGCAGGGCGAGCACGGTATCAACGTGATGCACAACGGCCGGTTCGCCCGTAACGTGATCGAGGAAGCCGAATTGGCCCGCGATACCCGGGTGGCGGCCCAGAAGCGCGCCGGTCACGCGGTGACGATCGACGACCTCACGACCATCACCGCCGTCGACATCGATGCCGCCGTTCGCGCGGTGTGCGGCACGAAACGCGAAATGGCCACCATCACCTGGTAGACCGATCTCAACCCGGGCCGGTGCCGTACCTGGCCTCGAAGTCGGACTCGGCTTCTTCGCGCAGCGCGCCGAAGACCATATTGAGTCGAGCCGCCAGTTCGCTGTGGGTGTAATCGCTGACCACACAAGGGTGCAGCGTCAATTCGAGCAGCCGCCCATCGGAATTTGCCACGGCGCGGACGTCGCCGAGATCGACACTGTAGGTGGTGTTCTCGGCCTCGGCGACCAAAGCTTCCCATTTCTCGGCGGCCTCACGCAGATCGCGCAGTACAGACTCAACGAGGTCCTTGTCGCGCTGTTCCGCGCGGCTGTCCGGCCCCGACATTCGCCTAGTATGACGAGCCCGTATGAGCAGCGTCAATTCATCGTCAGTGTGATATCTGGGGATCCCATTGGCTGGGCTGTGGTGCATTGAGCGTCCGGAACCAGCTGTAGTGGTAGTTGGCCGCCACCCCGTCGCCGGCCGCGATGCCTTCGGTGGCGGCCAGCAGCATGCAGTTCAGCACCATGGCGGTGTCGGTGTCGGGGTACTGCGCCAATAGTTGGTACCGCGAGGTGTCCAGATGCACTCGCAGCAGATCGATTTCGGCGTCGGCCACACCGGTCCCGGCCGCCCCTGCCCTGGCCAACGTGTTGGCCATCCGCGGCAATCCGTCCCGCCAGTGGGTGGACTCACCGAGCGCCCAGCCGAGGTCGTCTACGGGCGCCAGTTCACGGGGCTGCACCGAGACGTCAGTCGCGCCGAAGTCGCTGGCCCAACCCAGGCGATCGCCGGGGTTGTAGGCGGCTGACGCTGTCGCAGTGCCCAGCATCGCGGTGGCCGTCCCGGTACGGCGGGCGGGCTCGAGCAGTTGCACCCCGGCCGGCAGCTCGATCCCGGGCGGGATCCACCCATTGGCGAGATCGGTGACTAGCAAGGTCCTGCCGTCCGGGAAGGTACCGATCGCCCAGCGCAGGCCTGGTTCCTGGCGGGCGACGAAGGCCAACAGGCGGTCCAACCGCTGATCCTCGGATTCTGCGACCGCCGGTGCAGTAGCGGGTGGCGGCGCGGCCGCCGGGACGGCGGGTTCCGATACCACCGGCATGACGACGGTCAGATCCTGCGGCACCTCGGCCGGCTCGACCACAACCGGCTCGAACCGCGGGGCGACGACCGGTTCAACCGGCATCGCGGTAGTCGGCGGCTCCTCGTCGACACGGTCGGCGATGATCGGCCCCGAGGCGGGGCGATCCGGCTCCACCACGCGGAGCACCTCGGTGGCATCCGAAACCCGTGCCGGCACCGGAGGTGCTATCGGCGGCGCCGCCGCGGGTGGGGGCGCCGCAGCGGCTGCCGGAGGCAGTGGCGGCGGGGCCACCTCGATCGGCTCGATGACGAACGAGTCGGGCAGCCGATGGCGGGGCGCTCGGGAGGCGTCGTTCCCGGCGTCGCGGGGCGGCTCGGCCGGACGGGACTGGTCGGGGCCGGCCGGAATCTGTTCGGTCACCTCAACTGGCGGTGGGTCCGCAGTCAAGCTGACGTACTCCGCGCGGAACTCCAAGGCCTCGTTGTGGAGATGCCGGACCGTGGACTCCACCCGAAGGACGGCGAACGCCCTGGCGACATTGATGACTCTGGCCTCGGCGGTCTGACGTGCCTGTCCGGCCAGCCCGGATCGACCGATCGCGTGCAGTTTGTCGTTCGCCGAATTGGCGATCCGCTGCAAATCCGCATTCAGGTAGTCGGCGAGCGGGGTGGTCTCGGGCGTGATCGTCGCCAACTCGGCGGGCCATAGACCGCCCAGCACCCAGGCACTACAGTCAACCGGAGCGCTGAACGCCGGGATCGTCAGAGATTCCCGGGCCGCGCTCCGGAGGCGCTGGCGCGCCGACCGCCGACCGAAGATTGCCACCGCGCAAGCCTACCGTTGCCGACCCCGCGCTTCGCCGCTATATCACGCCCACCGAACCCACCGGGCAACACCGTCAGGCCGTCATCAACAATCCTGGTGCGGCGTGAATTGTCAGTCCAACTGCGGGTCGGTAGCGTGCAAACCATGGCCGACGTCGGGTCCCCGGGAACGGGCTGTGCAGCGCAGTTGAGCGAAGTGCTCGCTCTGCTGGCCCGCGCGCGGAACCTGTTCGGCGACACGGTGGTTGACCCTCCCGGCAGCATCGTGCCGCAAGCCGACGCCGCCGGGCAGTGGGTGAGTTAGCGTCTGCCGTCGCCGCCGGCCCGGTGGCCGGTGTGCAGTTGGTGTTCTAGCAGGCGCTCGGCGGCAATTCGCAGGTCGTCCTTGGTTGGCACCGCCGCCGAGGGGGCGTGCCCGGTCGTGACGATCTCGCCACGGATCTCCAACGCCGCCTTGAGAAACGACACGTCTGCGGCCGCGACGATGGCCTCCGCCAGCCGATGGGCATCGGCCGCCATGGCCGCTTCGCTGAGCACCACACTGTGCAGATAACCGCCGCGGCAGGACCGGAACAGCACATCACCGCTCGGGTGGGTGGTGTCGAATGCCGGATTCGGCTCAGTCATCAACGCCCATCGGTCACGTGTCGGAAGGCCTTGGCGGCGTTGTTTTCATGCTCGTCCCACGTGGCCACCGCCAGGTTCAGATTGTCTGACATCTCCGAATGTTCGCTCGACTGGTCGTCGTAGCAGTTCTTGCGGGCGTCCAGTAACGAGCCGGCCGCCCGGCGAAAGTCACCGTAGATCGGCCCCAGCGAATTCAGGGACGTCAGAATCGCCTCATGAGAGGCCGGGACGGTGGCCAGATAATCCGACGCCTCCTGATGGTGTCCGGCTGCGTTGGTCAGAACGCCCTGATTGACGCGGATCTGCTCTGGCATCTCGTACCTCCCTGACTAATCGACGATGACGGTTGTAACGGGGATTTTCAAGCTCGCGGAGCCTCGAAAGGCCCGCGAAAGGCCATTGCCGGCCGGGTCGGAACCGGTTCACCGGCCGATATCGGCTGCTCGGTGCCGACCGGTGGGTGCTGCCAGCCCAGGAATCCGGGCCCGCGGAGGTTGCCGGTGAGGTGGATCTGTCCATCGAGCAGTGCTTTGTCATTGCCGACGGCGAGCGCGTGGCGGTCGGTGAACATCCCGATGTCGCCGGGCCGCAACCGGGTCTGGTCGACCGGTGCCGTCACCGGTGTTCCGGGCGGGGGTATGTCAATCCCCTGGCGACGGAATGCATCTGCGACGGGGGTCCCGTCGGCGGCCGCCTGCATCGCCGCGGCCAGTTGCCGATCAGCGACGGTGGTCGTCGTGCCGTCGGGCAGTGTGATGGTCACCGGACCGTTGTCGGGCGTGGAATCAGGTGCCGCATCCTCGACGGGCCCGTCGCCGTCTGCGGCATCACGCGAAGCGTCTTCGCCCCGTGCCGCATCGTCGGGCGGGGACTCGTCGTCGTCCGCTGTCTCGCCGTCCCGCGGTCCTGACAGCAATCCGGCCAGCGGTAGCCCGGCCGGCATTGCCGAGGGCATCGCACCGAGGCCGGGCGACTCGCCACCCAGGCCCGGGACCGCGGGCATCGCGGGCATCTCCGAACGGAGCGCAGGCGCGGCCTGGTAACCCGACTCCTGCTCGTCGACCGGCAGCGCGTCGAGGTACGGATCGTCATCGGGTTCCGCCAACGCCGGCGGGACCAGTCCGGCAGTCGGTTCCGGCAACCGATCTGCGGACACCTGTTCGTCGCGGCCGGTTTGTGCGGCGTACAGCATCATCAACGCCGTCGCCAGCGCCTGCTTGGAGGTGTCGTCGTCGTTGGCCTCTTCGACCACCCGGATGATCTCGGCCAGCTTGGCGATCAGGAACCGCTGAAATTCCCGGGCGCCCGTAGCGGTGCTCAGATCCCAGGCTTTCGAGGCACCGACGACCTCAGCCTCCAGACCGTCGAGGCGACGGCGGCCTTCCACCGTGGTCGTGTGCGCGTGCCGCAGCGCTTCGATGACCTGCCGATCGAACTCCGCGACTGTCGAAAATTGTTGCATCAGAGCCGCTTCGGCGTCCTTCATGGCTTGCGTTGCGCGTCCCCGCTGTGGGGCAGCCGTTGGCGAACCAGCCTGCGGCGGCCCGGCTGATCCGAGGATTTTCGGGTAGGCCGATCGCAGTTGGTTCAGGACGCTGTTGTAGCCCGACGCCGGCAACGGCAGGGTCAACGCCGCCTGCGCGGCGCGGGTGGCATCCCCCGCACCGTCGGCCGTCTCGATCCGGTGGATCACGTCAAGCACGTCGTCGCGGGTCGTCACCTTCGTCAGCCCAACGTCGACATGCCGGGCCGGCGCTCATGTGCTGACCGCTCCATGGCCGGTGACTGTACTGATGGCCGGCCGTGCCGACAATTCACCCGGCGGCCGGTTGGGGATGGCCGTCACGTGCAGGTCATGACACTGGCCGCCGGATCGCCACGTGGGCGCCCAGTCGGCTGATCTGAACGGTTGCCCCGGCGTGCGGGGCCTCGACCACCAGGTTGTTCCCAATCGCCAGTTGGACATGGCCGGTGCTGGGGAACACCAGGTCGCCGGGTTGAATCTGGGAGCGCGCCACCGCGATTCCGTCGTGAATCTGCGTGTACGTGGTGCGGGACAGCGGCACGCCGGCCTGGTGGTAGGCCCACTGGGTCAGTCCCGAGCAGTCGAATCGATCCGGGCCGGTGGCTCCCCAGACGTA
>JBDTEP010000159.1:0-4889 GCA_039922455.1 Mycobacterium sp.
CGTTCACCCGCGAGCCCTACTCGCGCGACCCGCGCAACGTCGCGCGGAAAGCCGAGAGCTACCTGGCCAGCACCGGCATCGCCGACACCGCCTATTTCGGCGCCGAAGCCGAGTTCTACATCTTCGACTCGGTGAGCTTCGACTCGCAGATCAACGGCACGTTCTACGAGGTCGACTCCGATTCGGGCTGGTGGAATACCGGCTCACCGACCGAGGCCGGCGGTAACCCCAACCGCGGGTACAAGACCCGTCCCAAGGGTGGCTATTTCCCGGTGGCCCCCAACGACCAATACGTCGACCTGCGCGACACCATGACCGGCAACCTGTCCAATTCCGGCTTCGCGGTGGAGCGCGGCCATCACGAGTGCGGCTCCGGTGGGCAGACCGAGATCAACTACCGGTTCAACACGCTGCTGCACGCCGCCGATGACGTGATGCTGTTCAAATACATCATCAAGAACACCGCCTGGCAGCACGGCAAGACCGTCACCTTCATGCCCAAGCCCCTGTTCGGCGACAACGGCTCGGGCATGCACGTACACCTGTCGCTGTGGAAGAACGGTGACCCGCTGTTCCACGACGAAGCCGGGTACGCCGGGCTGTCGGACATGGCGCGGCACTGTATCGGCGGCATCCTGCACCACGCACCGTCGCTGCTGGCGTTCACCAACCCGACCATCAACTCCTACAAACGCCTCGTCCCGCACTACGAGGCCCCGATCAACCTGGTCTACAGCCAGCGAAACCGGTCAGCGTGCGTACGCATCCCGATCACCGGCACCAACCCGAAGGCCAAACGCCTGGAGTTCCGCTGCCCGGACTCCTCCAGCAACCCATACCTGGCATTCGCGGCCATGCTGATGGCCGGTATCGACGGCATCAAGAACAGGATCGAACCGGCCGCCCCGGTCGACAAGGACCTCTACGAACTACCGCCGGATAAGGCGGCCGACATCCCGCAGGCCCCGGCCACGCTCGCCCAGGTGATGGATAACCTGGAAGCCGATCATGAGTACCTCACCGAAGGCGGCGTTTTCACCGCGGACCTGATCGAGAACTGGATCCGCTACAAGCGCGACCACGAGATCACCCCGATCAACCTGCGCCCGCACCCGTATGAGTTCGCGCTGTACTACGACTGCTGAGCGGAGTGTGCGGCCCCGTCGCGCGCCCAGGCCGGCAGGATGAACACCCCTTCGGCCTCCACCGTGACCCCGGACGCATCCGAGATATGGCCGCGGGCATACGTTTTGATGCCCTCCCGGCGGAACACCGAGGCTTCTGCGCGCAGCGGTCCCAGGGGTGTGCCGCGCAGGTATTTCAGCGTGATGGTGCCGGTGTACAGCGGTTTGGTCAATCCCTCGCTAGCCGCCTCCCCGAGCAGATGGTCAAGGACCAGGGCGCTCACCCCGCCATGGACCAGGCTGGGCGGGCCCTCGTAGGCCGCGCCCAGGTGAAAGTCGGTCCAGCAGTGGCCATTCTCGCCGTGCTGGACCACCACCGGCGGGGCGATCGGATTGCGCAGGCCCACCACGGCATTGCCCCACGCCAACGGCCGCCCGTCGACGATGTAGCGCAGTCCGGGTGATTCGCTGAGGGTTCCGTCACGGAGCCGCTCGGTCACCGCCTGCACCTGCGCAGTCGCCTCCCGGATCGTGGCGTCGTCGGCCTGGGTGCGGATGGTGGCGTCGATCAGGTCGCGCACCGCCTGCGCCAGCGGTCCGTACCGCTCCGACAGTTGCGCACTCTCGTCGGCACTGATCGTCGGCACGTTCGAGCGCACTCCGAAATCCACCACAGATGTTCTCCTTTAATCTCCGAATACCTTGCGCGCCACGACCTTCGCGCGCCGCGTCACCCGCAGGTAGTTGTCCAGGAACTCGCCACCGTCACCGCCGGGCCAGCCGGCAGCCACCGCGACCGCGTTAAGCGCGCGTCCCGCGCCGGGCAGCTGGTCGGTGGGCTTGCCGCGGACCAGCACCAGCGCGTTGCGGGCCCGAGTCGCGGTCAGCCAGGCCTGCCGGAGCCGGTCCACTTCGTCCTCCTCCAGCAGCTCGGTGGCGGCGATGACATCCAGGGTCTCCAGCGTGGAGGTGTTGTGCAGCTCCGGAATGCGGTGCGCGTGGCGCAGCTGCAGCAACTGCACGGTCCACTCGACATCGGCCAGTCCGCCACGGCCCAGCTTGGTGTGCGTGTTTGGGTCGGCGCCGCGCGGCAGCCGCTCGGCGTCGACGCGCGCCTTGACCCGACGGATCTCACGCACCGCATCGCTGGACACCCCCCCAGCCGGATACCGGGTGCCATCGACCATCAGCAGGAACCTGCGGCCCAAGTCCGCATCACCGGCGACCCGGGCCGCCCGCAGCAGCGCCTGGATCTCCCACGGCTGCGCCCACTGGGCGTAGTAGGCCGCGTAGGAAGCCAGGGTGCGCACCGGCGGGCCGTTGCGGCCCTCCGGGCGCAGGTTGATATCGACCTCCAGCGGAGGATCGACGCTTGCGGTGCCCAGCAGCGCCCGGACCTGCTCGGCAATCGACGTCGACCAGCGCACCGCATCGGCGTCGCTCGCCCCGTTAGCAGCCTCGCAGACGAACATCACATCGGCGTCCGAGCCGTAGCCGAGTTCGCGCCCGCCAAGGCGGCCCATGGCGATGACCGCGATCCTGGCCGGGGCCTGCCGGACGCCGGTGGCGGCCTCATCAGCGGGCAGGTTGACCCGGATGATCGCGTCCAGGGCGGCCTGCAACACCGCCACCCACACCGCGGTCAACGCCCGGCACACGTCGGTGACGTCGAGCATGCCGAGCAGGTCCGCCGAAGCGATGCGGGCCAGCTCGTAGCGGCGCAGGCTGCGCGCGGCGGCGATCGCGCGCACCGGGTCGGCGTACCGGCCCGCGGAGGCGATCAGCGCCCGCGCCACCGCATCCGGATCGGGTTCGAGCAGTTTCGGTCCGGACGGCCCATCGCCGTAGTCCTGGATCACGTCCGGCGCGCGCATCAATAGTTCCGGGACGTAGGCCGAGGTGCCCAGCACCCGCATCAGCCTCTTGGCGACGGCACTGCTGTCGCGCAGGGTGCTCAGGTACCAGCGCTGCGCGGCCAGCGCCTCGCTGAGCCGCCGGTAGGCCAGCAGGCCGGCGTCGGGGTTGGGGGTGTCCGACAGCCAATACAGCAGCTTGGGCAGCAGCACCGCCTGCACCCGGCCCCGGCGGCCGCTCTGATTGGTCAGCACCCCCAGATGCGTTAGGGCGTTCTGCGGCGCCTCGTAACCGAGCGCGGCCAGCTGACGTTCGGCGGCACCGGGCGTCAGGCCGCCGCCGAGCTGCAGTGCCCCGGGACCGACCGATTCCAGCAGTGGCTGATAGAACAGCTTGGCGTGCAACCGCGACACCCGCAGGTTCTGCGCCTTGAGCTCTTCGCGCAGTACCCCCAGCGCATCGTGGCGGGCGTCCGGCTTGACGTGGGCGGCCCGGGCCAGCCAACGCAGCGCCTCGTCGTCATCGAACGGCGGCAACATGTGGGTGCGCTTGAGTCGCTGCAACTGCAGTCGGTGTTCGAGCAGCCGGAGGAACTCGTAGGACGCGGTCAGGGTGGCGGAGTCTTCCCGGCCGATGTAACCGCCGGCGCCCAGCGCAGCCAGGGCATCGACGGTAGAGGCCACGTGCAACGAATCGTCACCGCGGCCGTGCACCAGCTGTAGCAGCTGAACCGCGAACTCCACATCCCGCAGACCGCCGGTGCCCAGTTTGATCTCGCGATCCCGGATGTCCGCCGGCACCAGTTGCGCCACCCGGCGACGCATCGCCTGCACGTCGACGACGAAATCCTCACGTTCGCAGGCCGCCCACACCATCGGCAGCAACGCATCGACATAGGCCTGCCCCAGTTCGGTGTCACCGGCCGCGGGGCGGGCCTTGAGCAGAGCTTGAAACTCCCAGGTCTTGGCCCACCGCTGGTAGTAGGCGATATGCGACTCGCACGTGCGCACCAGCGCGCCGTGTCGGCCCTCCGGTCGCAAGCCGGCATCCACTTCGAAGAACGCTTCTCCGGCCACCCGCATCAGCTCACCGGCTACCCGGGCGCTCACCGCGTCGGCTTCGTCGGCGACGAAGATGACGTCGACGTCACTGACGTAATTCAGTTCCCGCGCACCGCATTTACCCATCGCGATCACGGCCAGACGCGGCGCGGAGTCGCCCTCGCCCGTACCGCAGACCGTCAGTTCGGCCACCTGCAGAGCGGCCGCCAGCGCGGCGTCGGCCAGGTCTGCCAGATGCGCGCCAACCGCCACGAACGGCAGTTCCGGCAGACTCTCGACGGTCGGAGCCAGATCCAAGGCCGCCAGCACCAGCAGCCGGTCGCGGTACAGCACCCGCAGGCGCTCGACATAGGCGTCGTCGGTGGTCTCGGCGATGCAGTCGGCGAACATGACGCGCAATTCATCGACCGACGGCAGGGTGATCACCCCGTCGTCAGTGTCGTCGGAGGCTGCCGGACTGGCCAACAGCTTCCAGGACTGCGGGTGGGCGATCAGGTGATCCCCCAGCGCCAGTGAAGATCCGAGCACCCCGAACAGCCGACCCCGAAGACCGCGGTCGGCCAGCAGCGCGGCGCCCAGCTCGTCGCGGTCGACGCCGGGCGCCTCGGTCAATCGGACCAGGGTGCGCAGCGCGAGGTCGGCGTCGGGGGCTCGCGACAGTGCCCAGAGCACGTCGACGTGCGGTTGGGTATAAGAGCTGTACCAGCCCAGCTGGGTCAGGTCCGCCGCCGCGTACCTGTCGACCAAACCGAGCCGCCCGACGCTGGGCAGCTTGCGGCGCTGCGCTCCGGGGTAGGACACGACCGTCCGGGGCTAGAGCGCCAGGTAGTTCTGTAGCTCGTAGGGGGTC
>JBDTEP010000160.1:0-4504 GCA_039922455.1 Mycobacterium sp.
TCGCCGATCACGGTGTCGTCGTCGGTGGTGGATTCCACCACGTCGACAACCGGCGCGAAGTCGACGGTGATGCCCAGATCGTGCATCTTGCGGCCGCGTTCGGCAGCCAGCTCACGCACCTGCTGGACGCTGCGGGTGCGGGCCAGCTCCTGCGCCGACGGCGACGACCCGATCAGCGACGACAGCCGCGCCACCCGGCCGCCCTCCTCGTCGACGCTGACGGCCAGCGGCAGCGGCCCGGTGCTGGTTTGGCCTTCTTTGATCTTCGTGAGAGAACCGTCGGTCAGGATGGAGAGCTCGGTCCAGCTGCCGATGAAGATGCCGCCGACATGGTGGTCGGCCACCACCGCGCGCGCGTCGGCCGCATCGCGGACCCCGACCATTACCAGTTGCGCCAGCTTGTCGCGGGTCGGCAGCGCCGCCAGCTGCTCGCAAGCCGGATCGACCGGCACTACGGCGGCCGCCTTAGTGCCCGGCGGCTTCAGAGGGGATGTCTCCGACTGTGCGGGCGTCTCGGTACGGGGTGAACAGGCCGTCACCAGCGCGGGCAGCATGGTGGCGGCCAACAGCAGACCGGGCAGTTGTCGAGTCAGCGATCGAGGCATCGCACCATGCTGTCACGGCCCGACCAGCCGAATCCGTAAGGCCCGCGTGCTACGTTGACGGTCGGGGGTCGATGGGGTGATGTTGCTCCCGAGATCATGTTGCGGGATTGCGGAAGGAGCCGGTCCATGCCTCGGTTCGTGGTACCGGCGGCCATCAGCATCGTCGTTGGCGTGCTGCTCGGCGCGGCAGCTGTTTTCGGGGTCACGCTGATGGTTCAACAAGACACCAAGCCGCAGATCGCCGGTGGCGACCCCCAATCCTCGGTGCTGAACCGGGTGGAATACGGCAACCGCGGCTGACGTGCGGACGCCGGCAGCGACCGGCTCACCACCGGCGGAGCCGCAAACTCTGACACCGTTGTCGAGGCGCTGGTTGTGGCTGGTCGGCGCGATCGCGTTGGCCTGCAGCTTCGTCCAGGTGCCCGGCCGGATCTCCCCCGACACCAAACTCGACCTGACCGCTGACCCACTGCGGTTTTTGACACGCGCCGTCAACCTGTGGAGCAGTGAGCTGCCGTTCGGCCAGGTGCAGAACCAGGCGTATGGCTACCTGTTCCCGCACGGTGCCTTCTTCCTCGCCGGCGACCTGGTGGGGCTGCCCGGCTGGGTCATCCAGCGGCTGTGGTGGGCCATGCTGCTCACGATCGGGTTCTGGGGCCTGCTGCGCGTCGCGGAGGCCCTGCGGATCGGGACCCCGACGGCACGGCTGATCGGCGCCGCGGCATTCGCCCTTTCGCCAAGGGTGCTGACCACGCTGGGCTCGATTTCGTCGGAGACACTGCCGATGATGCTGGCCCCGTGGGTGCTGCTGCCCGTCATCCGGGCCTTGGGCGCTCCGGGTACCGAAACACCCGGGCGCCCGATGCGGATGTTGGCCGGCCAGGCCGGGGTCGCGGTGGCGCTGATGGGCGCCGTCAACGCCGTCGCATCACTGGCGGGTTGCCTGCCGGCGATCATCTGGTGGCTGTGCCATCGCCCGAACCGGCGGTGGTGGCGGTTCACCGGCTGGTGGCTGTTGGCGTTGGCGCTGGCCGTGACGTGGTGGCTGGTGGCCCTGGTGTTAATGGGCCGCGTCAGCCCGCCGTTCCTGGACTTCATCGAATCCGCCCGCGTCACCACGCGGTGGATGTCGCTGACCGAGATGCTGCGCGGCACCCACAGTTGGACGCCGTTCGTCGCCCCGAGCGCCACCGCCGGAGCGCCGCTGGTGACCCGCCCGGTGATGATCCTGGGCACCTGCCTGGTTGCCGCGGCCGGGTTGGCCGGCCTGACCGGCATGCTGCGCCGGCAACTGCCCGGCGCCGGGCGGCTGCTGACGATGCTGTTGATCGGGGTGACGCTGCTGGCCGTGGGCTACGCGGGCGGACTGGGCTCTCCGCTGGCCCAACCGGTGCAGGCGTTCCTCGACGGTGTCGGGGCGCCACTGCGCAACGTGCACAAACTCGAGTCGGTGCTCCGGATCCCACTGGTGCTGGGGCTGACTTACCTGCTGGGCCGCATCCCGCTGCCGGGCAGCGCGCCGACGCCGGTGTGGCGGCGCGCCTTCGTCCACCCCGAACACCACAAGTCGGCCGCGGTCGGCATGGTGATCCTGACGGCACTGCTGGTGAGCACGTCGTTGGCCTGGACCGGCCGGCTCGCCCCGCCGGGCACGTTCGACACGCTGCCCCAGTATTGGCGCGACGCCGCCGCTTGGCTCGGCGAGCACAGCACCGGCGGCCCCACCCCCGGGCGAGTGTTAGTGGCGCCGGGAGCGCCGTTCGCCACCCAGACCTGGGGCACCAGCCACGACGAGCCATTGCAGGTGCTCGACGCCGGTCCCTGGGGGGTACGCGACTCGATCCCGCTGACCCCGCCGCAGACCATCCGGGCACTCGACTCGGTGCAGCGGCTGTTCGCCGCCGGCCGGCCGTCGGCCGGCCTGGCCGACACCCTGGCCCGGCAGGGCATCGCCTATCTGGTGGTACGCAATGACCTGGACCCCGACACCTCGCGGTCGGCCCGGCCGCTGCTGGTGCACCGCGCTGTCGACGGCTCGCCGGGCCTGCACCGGGTGGCGGCGTTCGGCGAGCCGGTCGGGTCGGGCACGGTGCCGGGGTTCGTCTCCGACAGCGGCCTGCGCCCGGCCTATCCGGCGATCGAGATCTACCGGGTGGGCGATGCGGTGACCGGCGGGAATCCGGGTGCACCGTATCTGGCCGACCTCGACCTACTGCCGCGCGTCGACGGGGGCCCGGAGGTGCTGTTGCGGCTCGACGAGCACCGCCGGTTGCGCGGCGAGCCCCAACTGGGCCCGGTGCTGATGACCGCCGACGCCCGGCGCGCCGACCTGGGCACCGCGGTGGTCACCGTCACCGACACGCCCGTGGCCCGCGAGACAGACTACGGCCGGGTCGATGACCACTCGTCGACGATCCGGGCCCCGGGCGATGCCCGGCACACCCACAGCCGGGTGCCGGACTATCCGACGCCCGGGGCGAGCACCGTCTTCGGCGGCTGGATCGGTGGGCGACTCACCGCGTCGAGTTCCTCTTCGGACGCCACCACGCTGCCCGACGTCGCGCCCTCAACGTCGCCGGCCGCCGCGATCGACGGCGACTCGGGCACCGCCTGGGTGTCCAACGCCCTGCAGTCGGCGGTCGGCCAATGGCTGCAGGTGGACTTCGATCACCCGTTGACCAACGCGACCATCACCGTGACGCCCAGCGCCACGGCCGTCGGCGCGCAGGTGCGACGGATGCAGATCTCCACCGTCAGCGGCACCACTACCCTGCGGTTCGACCGCGCCGGCGAACTACTCACCGCCGCGCTGCCCTACGGCGAGACGCCCTGGGTGCGGATCACGGCGTCGGGCACTGATGACGGCTCCGCGGGTGTGCAGTTCGGTATCACCGACCTGTCGATCACCCAGTACGACGCGTCCGGCTTCGCGTATCCGGTCGACCTGCGCCACACCGCGGTAGTCCCGGCACCGCCAGCGGGTGCGCAGGTGGCCCAGTGGGACCTGGGCAGCGGCTTGCCGGGCCGGACCGGCTGTGCGGCGGTCGCCGATACGGTCCGCTGCGCGGCGTCGATGATGCTGGAACCCGAGGAACCCAGCACTCTGAGCCGCACCCTGAACGTGCCGCGGTCCATGTCGGTGACCCCAACCGTCTGGGTACGACCACGACAGGGCCCCAACCTGGTCGACATGATCGCCGAGCCGGGAACCACCCGAGCCCGCGGTGACGCCGACGTGCTCGACGTGTTGGGTTCTGCCTATGCCGCCACCGACGGTGATCCGGGCACTGCCTGGACGGCGTCGCAGCGGGTGGTCGGCCACCGAACCCCGCCGACCCTGACCCTGACGTTGCCTCGGCCGGTCGAGGTGACCGGATTGCGGATCGCCGCCAACAGATCCCCGTTGCCGGCGCGGCCCACGCTAGTGGCCGTCGACCTCGGCTCCGGCCCGCAGGTCCGGGACCTGGCCGAGTCCGACGATCAGCAGGTGAATTTGCAGCCCCGGGTCACCGACACCGTCAGGATCAGCCTGCTGGAGTGGGAGGACGTGATCGACCGCACGGCGATCGGCTTCGACCAGCTCAAACCACCGGGGCTGGCCGAGGTCAGCGTGCTCGGCGCCAACGGCCGTCCGATCGCCCCGGCCGATTCCGCCCGCAACCGAGCCCGCCGAGTTTCCGTCGACTGCGACCATGGCCCGATCATCGCCATCGCCGGCCGGTTCGTGCACACCTCGATCACCACCACCGTCGGCGCGCTGCTCGACGACGAACCGGTGCCGGCGCAGGCGTGCGATCGGCGGCCGATCGCCCTGCCACCCGGCGAGCAGGAACTGCTGATCAGCCCGGGTCCGGCGTTCGTGGTCGACGGGGCCACGCTGTCCGGGCCGTCGGCGGCAT
>JBDTEP010000161.1:0-11629 GCA_039922455.1 Mycobacterium sp.
CTGGGGCTGGCGGACCGGTTCGAGGAGATCGAAGCCAACTACGCCGGAGCCGATGCGGTGCTGGGCCGGCTGATCAAGGTCACCCCGAGCTCGAAGGTGGTCGGCGATCTGGCGCTGGCCCTGGTCGGTGCCGGCGTCACCGCCGGGGAGTTCGCAGCCGACCCGGCGCGGGTCGACATCCCAGAGTCGGTGATCGGCTTCCTGCGCGGTGAACTGGGCGAGCCGGTCGGCGGCTGGCCGGAACCACTGCGCACCAAGGCGCTGGCCGGCCGCGGTCCTGCGCGGGAGGTGCAGCAGCTGTCCGGCGACGACGAGGCCATGCTGGCGGTGTCCGGGCCGATGCGGCAGGCCGGGCTGAACCGGCTGCTGTTTCCCGGCCCCACAAAGGAATTCGAGGTGCACCGGGACCTCTACGGCGACACCTCGCAGCTGTCGGCCAACCAGTTCTTCTACGGGCTGCGCCAAGGCGAGGAGCACCGGGTCCGGCTGGAGCGGGGGGTGGAACTGCTGATCGGGCTGGAAGCGATCTCCGAGCCCGACGAACGCGGCATGCGCACGGTGATGTGCATCATCAACGGCCAACTGCGGCCGGTTGAGGTGCGTGACCGCAGCATCGCGAGCGAGGTACCGGCGGCCGAAAAGGCCGACCGCACCCAACCCGGCCAGATCGCGGCGCCGTTCGCCGGGGTCGTCACCATCGGGGTGACGGTGGGCGAGCAGGTCACCGCGGGACAGACCGTTGCCACCATCGAGGCTATGAAGATGGAGGCGGCCATCACCGCACCGGCCGACGGAACCGTGGCCCGGGTGGCGGTTTCCGAGACCGCACAGGTCGAGGGCGGCGATCTGCTGGTGGTGCTGAGCTGACCCGCATCGTCGGCGGCGCGGCGAGTGGGCGGCGCATCGCCGTCCCACCGCGGGGCACCCGCCCGACCACCGACCGGGTGCGTGAGGCGTTGTTCAACGTGCTGACCGCCCGGTTGGATCTGACCGGGATGACGGTGCTGGACCTGTACGCGGGGTCGGGGGCGCTGGGGCTCGAGGCGCTGTCGCGGGGCGCGGCCAGCGCACTGTTCGTCGAATCCGACCGCCGTGCCGCCGATGTGCTGGCGGCCAACATCACCGCGCTGGGTCTGACCGGTGCGTCGTCGCGCCGCGGCACGGTCGCCTCGGTGCTGGCCGCCGGAACGGCGATACCGATGGATCTGGTGCTGGCCGACCCGCCCTACGAAGTGGCCGCCGGTGACATCGACGCCCTCCCGGTGTTGTTGGCCGCGGGCGGTTGGGCAGGGCCGGGCACCGTCGTGGTGATCGAGCGGGCCGTGTCCAGCCCGGCGGTGGGCTGGCCGGACGGCTGGGAG
The DNA here is from genome assembly GCA_039922455.1 of Mycobacterium sp. Taxonomy (GTDB): domain Bacteria; phylum Actinomycetota; class Actinomycetes; order Mycobacteriales; family Mycobacteriaceae; genus Mycobacterium. The sequence goes on from JBDTEP010000161.1 coordinate 1,362, forward strand.
ATCTGGCCCTCGCGCCGCTACGGCGACACCCGACTGGAGCTGGCCGAACTGTCCTGACCGGGCGTGTAGCGTCATCGCACATGAGTGGCGCGGTATGTCCGGGGTCGTTCGACCCGGTGACCCTGGGACATGTCGACATCCTGGAGCGCGCGGCCGCGCAGTTCGACGAGGTGGTGGCCGCCGTGCTGATCAACCCGGCTAAGAAGGGCATGTTCAGCCTGGAGGAGCGCCTGGAGATGATCGGCGAAGCCACCGTGCACCTGTCCAATGTGCGGGCCCAATCCGGCCGCGGCCTGGTGGTGGACTTCGTGCGGGAGCACGGCCTGACCGCAATCGTCAAGGGCCTGCGCACCGGCACCGACTTCGAGTACGAGCTGCAGATGGCCCAGATGAACAAGCACATCGCCGGGGTGGACACCTTTTTCGTGGCGACCACGCCGCGATACTCGTTCGTGTCCTCGTCGCTGGCCAAAGAGGTGGCCTCGATGGGCGGGGATGTGTCGGATCTGCTGCCGCCGCCGGTGAACCGCAGGTTGCGGGAGAAACTGGGCCACTAGCCACATCGCCTGTACATAACGTACAGTATGTACATGTTTGATTCGGGATGGTTCTACACCGTGACGGAGGGCCGCGCACAGCTGCGGAAGCTCCTCGACGCGGCCGCTCACGGCTACCCGGCCGGGTTTCGCCGGGACCGGGCCGGTTTTGCGGTGGTCGACACGAACCGACTGCGGCACCTACTCGCAACTCATTCCAGGCGGCCGGAAGTGATCGCCGAGGCTGACGGATGGTCGGTCTTCATTCCCGACGCCCCCATTGCGGCTGATGGTGCGACGCTCGGCGAGGCGGTCGCCGAGATGGTCGATGCCCTGCGTGAATACGCGGCCGACTGGGTCGATCACTTATCGACTGCACCGAATCATGCGGACAACTGGTGGCTGGTCCAGTTGACCGCGCTGTCCGATGACGACGAGTTGGCCGGCTGGTTGACGGCCGGGCAACTCGCGCGCCAGGTATGAGTTGGCCGGCTCCGACCCGCGCCGACCACGACAAGTTCTGCCGCGTCGAGGGCTGGGTCCTTGTCCGCGATGCAACCGGGCGCACCGGTACGCATCACGTCAGCTATGAACTCGTCTTGCCGGACGGGCGGATTCTGCGGACCCGAATCTCGCATCCGCCGAACCGGATCGGCTACGGCCCCCGACTCTGGGCCCACATTCTGCGCGATCAACTGTGCGTCGACGAGGCGGCCTTCTGGGCGGTCGTTCGCGACGGCATCGTGCCGCAGCGCGTCAGCGCGGACCCGCAGGGTGAATCCCTCCCGGTTGAAATCGCCGCGCTCTTGGTGAATCGGGTGGGGCTGACCCGCGAGCAGGTAGCGGCGTTGTCGCGCCAGGAAGCCATCGAGCGGCTCAACAGGTTTTGGAGTGAAGGCACCTGAACGACTTGGCCGATGGACGTCGTGCATGACGGTGTGCCAGTAGGTCATCAACTGTTCGTAGACGTCGTACTCGTCGAGCAGGGCGGTGTCGTTGAACCGCTCCAGCAGGTCGTCACCGATCGTCGCGAAATCCCGTCGCACGCCGGGATTTAGAACACCACGGTCTGGTTGTCCACCTGGATCACCCTGTCCTGGCAGTGCCACTGCACCGCTCGCGACAACACCGCCCGCTCTACATCTGCGCCGAGGCGCACCAGGTCGGTCACGCTGTGGGTGTGGTCGACGCGTACCACGTCCTGCTCGATGATCGGGCCTTCGTCGAGCACCTCGGTGACGTAGTGGGCAGTGGCGCCGATCAGCTTCACACCACGCTCCCGCGCCCGCTGATAGGGCGCCGCACCGATGAACGCCGGCAGGAAGGAGTGGTGGATGTTGATCAGTGGGCAGCCCACCGCCTCGATGAAATCGCCGGTGATGATCTGCATGTAACGCGCCAGCACCACCAGATCGACGTTGCCGCAGAGCAGTTGCAGCTGGCGCTGTTCGGCCTCGGCGCGGATATCGCGGGTGGCGGGGATGTGGAAGAACGGCACCCCGAACGGGCGTACCTGCTCGGCCAGCTCCGGGTGATTGGAGATCACCATAGCCACGTTCATCTCCAGCTCACCGCGGCGGTTGCGCCACAGTAGATCCAGCAGGCAGTGATCGGTCTTGGAGGCCATGATCGCCACCCGCTTGGGCTTGGCGGCTTCGGCGAACCGGTAGTCCATCGCGAACTGTTCGGCCACCGTGGCGCCGAACCGTTGCTGCAGTCCGTCGATGGCGGCGGGCAGGCCGGGCAGGTGAAAGATCGCCCGCTGCACGAACGCGCCGTCCTCCGGGGCGGTCGAGTGCTGGTCCAGCGAGATGATGTTGCCGCCGGCTTCGGCCAGGAAGGCGCTGACGGCGGCGATGATGCCGTGACTGTCCGGGCAGCGCAGGAGCAGCCGGCCGATGTCGGCCGGTTGGCCGTCGAACTGTTGCGGATAGCCCTGCGGCGTCTGCCCCGGGGCCGCGGAACTCGTCGTCATGGCTGCCCTTCGCCGATCCGGATACCAACGGGTCAGGCTACCGGTGTGGTGGAACAAAATCCGACACACCGGCCGACTAACACAGTCACACACGTAACACAGGGCACACTAGTAACAACAACTATGCCTGGAGGGTGCTGCCGTGTACCGAGTGTTTGAAGCCCTTGACGAACTCGGCTCCGTTGTCGAAGAAGCCCGTGGCGTGCCGATGACGGCAGGCTGCGTGGTGCCCCGCGGCGACGTGCTCGAGTTGATCGACGACATTCGGGATGCCATCCCCGGTGAACTGGACGATGCCCAGGACGTACTCGACGCCCGCGATTCGGTGCTGAACGAGGCCAAGGAGCACGCGGACTCGATGGTCAGCTCGGCCACCAACGAATCCAGCTCGATGGTCAACCATGCCCGCGCCGACGCCGACCGGCTGCTGGCCGACGCCAAGGGTCAGGCCGACCGGATGGTGGCGGAGGCGCGCGGCCACAGCGAGCGGATGCTCGGCGAAGCTCGCGACGAGGCAGCCCGGTTGACCGCGACCGCCAAGCGCGAGTTCGAGACCGCCACCAGCCGTGCCCAGGCCGAATGCGACCGGCTGGTGGAGAATGGCAACGCCACCTACGAGAAGGCCGTGCAGGAGGGCATCAAGGAACAGCAGCGGCTGGTTTCACAGAACGAGGTGGTGGCCTCGGCGCGTGCCGAAGCCACTCGGCTTATCGACTCGGCGCACGCCGAGGCCGACCGGATGCGCGGCGAATGTGACATCTACGTCGACGCCAAGCTGGCCGAGTTCGAGGATTTCCTCAACGGCACGCTGCGCTCGATCAACCGCGGGCGCCACCAACTGCGCACCGCAGCCGGGATCCACGACTACGCGACGCGCTGACGCGCGGACGTGGCATCGCCCGCTGCGTAGAATCGCGGCATGGCGAGACACCCGGACGCAGGCATAAGGAAGGCGCGGCGGCACCCGTCTGCGCCGTTCGTGGTCGACATCGCCCGGCTGGGACGGCGTCCCGGCACGATGACATCGCTACAAGAACAGCGATCCAGCCCTGCCCGCATCGGGCTGGAAATGGTGGCGATTCCCGCAGACGCCGCGGTGGAGCTGGATCTGCGGGTGGAGTCAGTCTCCGAGGGTGTGTTGGTGACCGGTGTGGTGTCGGCGCCCACCACGGGCGAATGCGTGCGGTGCCTGCGGCCGCTGACCGGAGCTGTCGAGGTCGAGCTGACTGAGCTGTTCGCCTACCCGGACAGCGCCACCGACGCCACCACCGACGACGACGACCTCGGCCGTGTCATCGACGACACCGTGGACCTGGAGCAGGCGATCGTCGATGCGGTGGGCCTGGCCCTACCGCTGTCCCCGCTGTGCGACCCCGACTGTCCGGGGCTGTGTCCGGACTGCGGGGTGGCGCTGGCCGAGGCCGGCCCGGACCACCAACACGACAAAATCGACCCGCGCTGGGCCAAGCTCGCCGGGATGGTAGGGCCCCAGGCGCCGCAACCGAGCGGCGACGGCGACCGGTGAGCCGTCCCCGGCATGCCGTACTCGACGCGCTCGGTGTGGACCTGGCTGAGGAGCTGCTCACGCTGGCCGTCACCCACCGCAGCTACGCCTACGAGCACGGCGGCCTGCCCACCAATGAACGGCTGGAGTTCCTCGGCGACGCCGTGCTCGGGCTGACAATCACCGACGAGCTGTACCACCGACACCCGGATCGGCCCGAGGGCGACCTGGCCAAACTGCGCTCCAGTGTGGTCAACACCATCGCCTTGGCCGAGGTAGCGCGCGGGCTGACCGACGATGGCCTGGGCGCCCACCTGCTACTCGGCCGCGGTGAGATCAACACCGGCGGGGCCGACAAATCCAGCATCCTGGCCGACGGTATGGAGTCACTGCTGGGCGCGGTGTACCTGCAGCACGGAATCGACACCGCGCGGGCGGTGATCCTGCGGTTGTTCGGTTCGCTGCTCGACACGGCGGCCACGCTGGGGGCGGGGCTGGACTGGAAGACCAGCCTGCAGGAACTGACCGCCGCGCGCGGTCTCGGGGTGCCGTCCTACCATGTCAGCTCGACCGGACCCGACCACGATCGGGAGTTCACCGCGACCGCCGTGGTGGCGGGCACCGAATACGGCTCCGGGATCGGCCGGTCCAAGAAGGAAGCCGAACAGAAGGCGGCGGCGGCGGCCTGGACGGCGCTGGACGCCGGCTCGCCCGGGTAAGCGCGATGCCGGAGCTTCCCGAGGTCGAGGTGGTGCGCCGCGGCCTGGACACCCACCTGGTGGGGCGCACCATCGCGGGAGTCCGGGTTCATCACCCGCGTGCGGTGCGCCGGCACGAGGCCGGCCCCGCCGATCTGACGAGCCGACTGCTGGGTGCCCGGGTCGCCGGTACCGACCGGCGTGGCAAATACCTGTGGCTGCTGTTGAGCACACCGCCGGCTGACGAGGCACTGGTGGTGCACTTGGGGATGAGCGGACAGATGCTGCTCGGCGAGCTGCCCGACACCAGACACCTGCGGATCGCGGCGGTGCTCGACGACGGTACGACGGTCAGCTTCGTCGACCAGCGGACGTTCGGCGGCTGGCAGCTCACCGACCTGGTCACCGTGGACGGTAGCGTGCTGCCGGTGCCGGTGGCGCATCTGGCTCGCGACCCCCTGGATCCGCGCTTTGACCCCGAATCAGTGGTGAACGTGTTGCGGCGCAAGCACTCCGAGATCAAACGTCAATTACTTGACCAGACCGTAGTGTCTGGGATCGGCAACATCTACGCCGACGAGGCACTGTGGCGGGCCGGGATTCGCGGCACCCGGATTGCCGAGACACTGTCGAGGCCGCGACTGCGGGCACTGCTGGAGGCCGCCGGGGCGGTGATGGGTGATGCGCTTGCCGCCGGGGGCACCTCATTCGATTCGCTGTACGTCAACGTCAACGGCGAGTCCGGTTACTTCAGCAGGTCATTGGACGCCTACGGTCGCGAAGACGAGCCGTGCCGGCGCTGCGGCGCCGCGATCCGCCGGGCGAAGTTCATGAACCGCTCGTCGTATTACTGCCCGAAGTGTCAACGCTGACCCGTCTCCCACCGCAACGCGGCACCGTCGAGGGTGACACTGAGTGCTTGCACACCGACACGCCGCAAATCGTGGCGTTCTGCGCACGCTCGCCCGATCTGGGTCAGTCGAAGATGTCGCGGTACACCCGGCCCGGCGGCAGTGTCGGATCCACGAACCACTCCCGGCCGAACATCAAGCCGGCAACCTGCGGGGGAAGTCGCAGCAACACGCCGAACAGGCGTGCGGCCGCCACCGAGCTACTGATCTGCGAACGATGCGCGGCGAACGCATCCCGCTTCTGCCGTGCGAACCGAAAGACGTTGATCCGGTGCGTGATCGCTGACCCCGGCGTGTACGCACGACGGACCACGTCGCGGTCGTAGGGCGCGGGAAGTCGCAGCAGTCGAGCGATGTTCCCGACCCAGGCCAGCAACTCCCGGGGCATCGTCGCCTCGAGCACCCGCGGTGTCGCCGCGAGTTCGGCGGCCCGTTTGCCGACGTGGTGGACCTGCACGTGGTCGCGATGGCCGTAGCCGCCGTTGGCCTGGTAGCTCAGCAACAGGTCCGCGCTCTCGTCGCGCAGGATGGCGGCCAGTCGCTGCGCGGCCGCTTCGGTGTCCGCGCGGGCGAACCTGACTCGACCCGGCGGGTCGGGGTAGAACTCTGTCCCGAAGCCGCTGTCAGCGTAGCCGAGGCATTCGACCCGGTGAACGCCGAGGGCCTTTGCACTCGAACGTAATTCGTCGAGCCGAACAACGTCGTCATCGTTGTTGACGCGTCCGTCGGTCGCCACCACCACAACCACGCGATGCCCGTCGGCGGCGGCCCGGGCCAGGGTTCCCCCGGTCAGGACCGCCTCGTCGTCCGGATGGGCGTGGAATGCGACGACAGTGGCCATGAATGCCAGTATTCCCTCGATCGGGGTCAGCGCCGAAGCTGCCCGGCGCGCTTCCGGACGCCCTCGCTGGCCTTGGTGAGCGATCCGCAGTCGAACGGCGGCTGCGGGTCGTACTCGATCATCAACTGCACGGCCTGGGCCGCCTCGGCGTCCACCAGCAGTTCGACGAGCCGCAGCGCCATGTCGATACCGCTTGAGACCCCCGCCGAGGTGATGATCCGCTGCGGCAGGTGCTCGACCACACGCTGCTCCACATAGCGGGCGCCCAACTGCTCAAGCAGCCCGGCGGCCGCCCAATGGGTGGTCGCGGTCAGCCCGTCCAGCAGCCCGGCGGCGGCGAGTAGCAACGAACCCGTGCACACCGACGTGGTGAACCTGGTGTGGGCGTGGGCATTTCGCACCCAGTCGAGCAGGGCCGCGTCGTCGAGTAACGCCCGGGTCCCGATACCGCCGGGAAGGACAACGACATCGGGTCGGGTCAGTTCATCAAATTCCGCGTCACAGGACATCCCAAGCATCCCGTTGTCGCTGCGGACCTCACCGCGCCGATGGCCGACGAACGTGACCTCGATATCAGGGATCCGCTGTAGCACCTCGTACGGGCCGACCGCATCCAGTGCGGTGAATCGGGGAAACAACGGAATCGCGACCTGCATGATGCTGCCGATCCTACAAATCCTCACCGAGCGTGTATTGGTTGCGAGAAACCAGCTGAAAACTCATCCTGAGTACACGTTCGGCGGCACGGGCACAGCCCTGTGAGCCGCGTGACGTACAGGTGTCGGCTACTCACGTGGTCAGTGTCGGCCAAAATGTCCCCATGACGAAACTATGGGTCGAACGCACCGCAACCCGGCGCTACACCGGCCGAAGTTCCAGGGGTGCGCAGGTGCTGGTCGGCAGCGTAGACGTCGACGGCGTTTTCACCCCCGGCGAGCTGCTCAAGATCGCACTGGCCGCCTGCAGCGGCATGTCCAGCGACGCCCCGCTGGCCCGCCGACTCGGCGACGACTACCCGGTCACCATCGAAGTCGCCGGGCCCGCCGACCGGGACCAGGAGCGCTATCCGCTGCTGGAGGAGACCCTGGTGCTGGACCTATCGGGTCTGGACGAAGCCGAAAAGCAGCGGTTGCTGACCGTGGTGCACCGCGCTGTCGACCAGGTCTGCACGGTGGGCCGCACTCTGAAAGCGGGCACCGAGGTGCGCTTCGAGGTCAAGGACAAGGACGGCTCGTGACCCCGGCCGTTCGACTGACCGCCTGGGTGCACGGTCGCGTTCAGGGGGTGGGTTTTCGGTGGTGGACCCGGTCGCGGGCCCTGGAGTTGGGATTGACCGGGTACGCCGCCAACCGCCCGGACGGTCGGGTGCAGGTCGTCGCCCAGGGGCCACGCGAACGCTGTCAGCGCCTGATCGATCTGTTGCAGAGCGGGACGACACCGGGCCGGGTGGACACCGTCATCGCCGATTGGGCGGCCGTCGGGGAGCCGATCGACGGATTCACCGAACGCTAGACCGGTAGTCTCACACCCCGTGCACCTCAAGAGTCTGACGCTGAAGGGCTTCAAGTCCTTCGCCTCGTCAACGACTCTGCGCTTCGAGCCGGGCATCACCTGCGTGGTCGGGCCCAACGGTTCCGGTAAATCCAACGTGGTCGACGCGCTGGCCTGGGTGATGGGCGAGCAGGGCGCCAAGACGCTGCGCGGCGGCAAGATGGAAGACGTTATCTTCGCCGGCACGTCCTCGCGTGCCCCGCTGGGCCGCGCCGAGGTGACGGTCACAATCGACAACTCCGACAACGCCCTGCCGATCGAGTACGCCGAGGTGTCGATCACTCGACGGATGTTCCGGGACGGGGCCAGCGAATACGAGATCAACGGCAGCAGTTGCCGGCTGATGGACGTCCAGGAACTGCTCAGCGACTCCGGTATCGGTCGCGAGATGCACGTCATCGTCGGCCAGGGTCGACTGTCGCAGATTCTGGAGTCGCGGCCCGAAGACCGCCGGGCGTTCATCGAAGAGGCCGCCGGTGTGCTCAAGCACCGCAAACGCAAGGAAAAGGCGGTCCGCAAGCTCGACGCGATGTCGGCCAACCTGGCCCGTCTGACTGACTTGACCACCGAGCTTCGTCGCCATCTCAAACCGCTGGGCCGTCAGGCCGAAGTCGCGCGCCGCGCCGCCACCATCCAGGCCGACCTGCGCGATGCGCGGTTGCGGCTGACCGCCGACGACTTGGTCTCCCGGCAGTCTGAGTTCGCCGGAACTACCGACGCCGAGGCGACGCTGCGGCGCGAACACGACCAGATCACCGAGCGGCTGAGGGTGGCCGCCGACGAGCTGACCGCCCACGAGTCCGCGGTCGCCACTTTGACGCAGCGCGCTGAAGCCGCTCAGCAGACCTGGTTCTCGCTGTCTGCGCTGGCCGAGCGGGTCAGTGCCACGGTGCGGATCGCCAGCGAACGCGCCCAGCACCTCGACGAGGAGCCGATCACCACCGGCGGGGTCGACCCCGACGCGCTGGAGGCCGAGGCCGAACAGGTGGCCGCCGCCGAACAGCAACTGCTGGCCGAACTGACCGCGACCGGCGCCCGGCTCGAGGCCGCTCGCGCCGAGTTGGCCGAACACGAACGCCGCAACACCGAGGCCGAGAAGGCACATGTGGCGGCGGTGCGTGCCGAAGCGGACCGCCGTGAGGGCCTGGCCCGGCTGACCGGCCAGGTGGAGACCATTCGGGCGCGGGTCGAGTCGATCGATGCCCACGTGGGGCAGCTATCGGCGCGAATCGAGGAGGCGGCAGCGCGCGCCCAGACCGCGCGGGCGGAGTTCGAAACCGTGCAGGGCCGGGTCGGCGAGCTCGATCAGGGCGAGGTCGGCCTGGATGAGCAACACGAGCGGACGGTGGCGGCGGTGCGGCTTGCCGATGAACGGGTCGCCGAGCTGCTGGCCGCCGAGCGTGGCGCCGAACGGCAGGTGGCCTCCCTGCGGGCACGCATCGATGCGCTGTCGATGGGGCTGGAACGCCGGGACGGCGCCGCCTGGTTGACCCTCAACCACAGTGGGTCGGGACTGTTCGGTTCGATCGCCAAGCTGGTCAAGGTGCATTCGGGTTACGAGGCGGCGCTGGCTGCGGTGCTCGGATCGGCCGCCGATGCGCTGGCGGCGGAGAACGCCGGTGCGGCCACCGCTGCGCTGAACGCGCTGAAGAGCGCCGACGGCGGGCGGGCATCGATTGTGCTGGGGGACTGGCCGCTGCAGCCGGCCCCGCAACAGGGCTCGGACGAGGCCCTGCCTGGCGGTGCCCGTTGGGCACTGGAGCTCATCGATGTCCCCGAGCGGTTACGTGGCGCCATGACGGCCATGCTGGCGTCGGTGGTGGTGGTCGCCGATCTGCCCGCTGCGCTGGACGTGGTGGCCACCCGCCCGCGGGTGCGCGCGGTGACAGTCGATGGTGACCTGGTCGGCGCGGGCTGGGTGAGCGGCGGCTCGGACCGCAAGCCGTCCACCCTGGAGATCAACAGCGAAATCGCCAAGGCCCGCACCGACCTGGCCGACGCTGAAGCGCAGGCCGGACAACTGGGCGCGGCCTTGTCGGGTGCGCTGACCGAACAGGCCGCCCGCCAGAACGCCACCGAGCAGGCGCTGGCCGCACTCAACGAGTCCGACGCGGCCATCGCCGCGATCCACGAGCAGCTGGGCAGGCTCGGGCAGGAGGCCCGCGCCGCTGAGACCGAGTGGCACCGCCGGCTGCGCGAGCGCGAAGAGCTGGAGACCGGCCGGACTCAGACCGTCACCGAGCTCGGCGAAC
>JBDTEP010000162.1:0-7264 GCA_039922455.1 Mycobacterium sp.
ATCCGGGCCGGTGGCTCCCCAGACGTAAGGCCTACCCAGCCGGGACAGCGCGGCACGGACCGCCCGTCCGGCACGAGTATTGTTCAGCCGCAACCGATCCAAGCCCGTCATCGGGTGCCGTGCGCCCCGGTAGCGCAGTCGTCGCAGGCCCGCCCGATGCACCTGGGCGCGGTGGCGTGCCAACAACACCTGGGTTCGCTGGGCGCGCAGCCGGGCCGCTTGTCGACGCATCGCCTCCCGCTGCGCCAGCGGGGTGTCGACGGTGGCGGCTGCGTCGGCCCGGGCGGCCTCGACGAGGCCCTTGGTCTGCTGTCGGGCACGGGCATAATCGGCGACCGCGGAGGCCAGAACGGTGGTGGCAGCGGCGTCGGTGCGCGTGTTCGCCAACAACCGTGCCCGCTGGGCCAGCACCGCCTGCCGGTAGCGGTCATGCCCCGGACCGGTGTTCGTGTTCGCGGCCCGTTCGAGCAGGTCGGCATGGCGGTCCAGCCCGGATTCCAGTGACACCGACTGCGGGCTGCCCGCAAACAACCGGTAGGCGCGGCTTAGTACCTCCAGCTCACCGTTGGCCACCGTTGTCCCTCCTCAGGCATCCTCGGTCATGTCCGCAGCCCCATCGGCGAACGCGCGCACCCGGGCCAGCGCACCGGGCGGAATCACTCCCCTATTGCGGATGTCCCACATGTCTTCGGCACTGACACCGATCAATGTGGCGATCACCGGCTCGGGCAGCAACGAGCGTGCGCATGCATCATCGAACCGAGCGGTCAAGCTGGCGGGCATGCGCTGCAGCAGCTCGCTGCGGGTGGCTTCCAAGGCCTGCAGGTGGGCCATGAGCCGGCCCCCGTGATCAACGCCCGCATTGACGGCCACCCGCCAGGAGCTGGCCGCCAGCATCTCTGCCTTCACGCACTGCGCGATCACGGAAAGAATATACGTCTCGTATTCGTCTGATGCTTTCGGCGGCAACCTGTCGATCACCGAACGCAGCGCTTCTAGCTGCGCCTCGGCATATCCCTCCAGCACCTCGGTGTCGCTGTGGCGGTCGACGACGACGGCTCCGGCGGGCCGCGCGGGCGACTCCCGGTGACCGGTCGCGGAGATCAATTGGGCCAGCTCTGCGTCGGCGTCTTCGGCGATCAGGAGCCGAGAGTAGGTGCCCGGTGGCAGACCCAGACCATTCTCAACCTTCTGAACTGTGCCTTTGTGGGGCTTGCGGGCACCGCGCTCCAAGTAGCTCAGGCCCATAATGCTGATGCCGGTGGCCGCGGCGAGGTCTGCCAGCGACCAGTCCCGCGCCTCCCGCAGGGCCCGGATGGCCGCGCCCGCCGACTCGCGGCTCACTGTCGCGCCCCGACCATGACCGGATAGTACACAGGCCCACTCAGGCCGAGTTACATATATGTTTTTATCCACTTCTCTTGCGATACCCCCGTTTGATCGTATACGTTTCTGTCTACGTTATTGATCTTAGGAGGTCCCCCGATGGCAACTCCCTGCTCCGCGAACCCCGAACTGTGGTTCGGCTACCCCGATGCCGACGGGACCGACGGGACGGCCAAGGCCCGCGCCTACGAACAGTCCGCCATCGAGGCGCGACTACTGTGCCTACGGCGCTGCCCGCTGGCCCAGCAGCGCCGGTGTGCCGCACTCGCCGTGGAACGCGACGAGGAATACGGCGTGTGGGCCGGGGTCAAACTCCCGGGCGGCCAGTACCGCAAGCGCGCGGAACTCGCGCAGGCCCACGCGGTGCTGCGCGCGATCGCCGCCGGCGAGATCAACGCCCGCGAGCTGCCGGAGAACCAGGCATTGCTGGCCAACCATGAGCGTGAACAGCTGCCGGTGGCCGCGGCCGTGTTTCACCTGCCCGCCAGCCGGCTCGGCCCCCGGTCAGCGGCCTGAGCGGTAGTGTCGCCGCAGTGGCATGAACGCACGGCGCGGAGGTGGACGGTTGAGCAATCTGGAGACCACATCGACTGAATTCAACTGCGCGGCAGCGCCCTCCGGTGAAGTGGAGGTTCTGCATCCTCGCGAGGTGCCGCTGGGCGGACCGCGCGCCCTCCGGGTGCGCCGAACGTTGCCGCAGCGGGAGCGTTCGCTGATCGGCGCCTGGTGCTTCGTTGACCACTACGGGCCACACGACATTCACCGCGACGGCGCCATGGACGTGCCGCCGCACCCGCACACCGGGCTGCAGACAGCGACGTGGCTGTTCAGCGGGCGAGTTGAGCACCGCGACAGCGCCGGTGTGCACGCGGTGGTGCGTGCCGGCGAGTTGAACCTGATGACCGCGGGTGCGGGCATCTGTCACTCCGAGGTCTCCGTTGATCCGCAGTCGGCGCCGATCCTGCACGGCGTGCAACTGTGGGTGGCGCTGCCGGACTCCGCACGCCATACCGAGCGCGCCTTCAACCACTATGCACCCGAACCGGTTTCACTGCCCGGCGGCACAGCGCTGGTGTTTCTCGGCGAGCTGGCCGACCATCGCTCCCCCGTCCCCTCCTTTACTCCCCTACTGGGCGCCCAGGTCGATCTGGATCCGCACACCGACCTGGCGCTCGACGTCGATTCGGCGTTCGAACACGGCGTGCTGTGTGACCACGGCGCGGTCGAGCTGGGTGGGGTGGCGCTGGGCGTCGGCGCGGTGGGCTATCAGGGCCCGGGCCGCGCGGTGCTGCCGCTGCGCAACACCGGCGACTCCCCCGCCCGGGTGCTGCTGCTGGGCGGGGCGCCGTTTGCCGAGGAGTTGGTGCTGTGGTGGAACTTCATCGGCCGCAGCCACCACGAAGTGGTCGAGTTCCGGCGCCAGTGGCAAGCCGGCGACAATCGCTTCGGCGCGGTCAGCGGCTACCAGGGTCGGCTGGATCGGCTACCCGCGCCGCCGCTCCCACCGGTGCGGCTGCGATCGCGGCGGGCCAGTAGCGGCTGAGTCACGCCCTCAGCGAATCGTCCCCGCCCCCGGGATCAGCGGCAGGTCCAGCGCGGTGACCCAGCCCGGCGGCAGGTCGTTGACCGCAGGCACCGCGTTCAGGGCCCGCATCCCGGTGGCCAGGCAGCCGGCGGCGGCCGCGTCGCGCCCGGAGCCATCGGTGAACCGGAACGCCGTCTCCTGCGAAATACTAGGCGTCCCTTCGATGTCCACCCGGTAGACGTCGTCGCTGGTGCCGGACGGCCAGTCCGGGGCGGCGTCGCGACCGATCCGGTTGACGTGCTCGAGCTGGATGCGGGTCTCGCCCCGGTAGACCCCGTTGATGGTGAACCGCACCGCGGCGACCTGCCCGGGGGCGATCACACCCTTGGCGGTCTTGCGTTCGTTCGGGGTTACCCAGGTGTCCCAGGTGGTGGTGACCTCGTCGAGTTCGATGCCGGCGGCGTGCGCGATCATCGGGACGGTACCGCCCCAGGCGAAGATCAACACCTCGGGGATCTTGAGCACCGGCTTGAAGTCGGGATCGCGGCCGATTCCCATCTCGTTTTCGTAGTCGCCGGTGTAGTTGGTGTAGTCCAGCAGCTCGGAGGCGCGCACCTTACGGACTTCGGCGCAGATCCCCATCAGCGTCATCGGGAATAGGTCGTTGGCGAAGCCGGGGTCGATACCGGTGGTGAAACACGACGCCCCACCGTCCTGGCAGGCCTGGGTGATCGGCTTCAGCAAGTCCGGCGGGTTGAGCTTCAGCTCGGGCCACACCCATGGCGTCATCGCAGTGGAGCAGACGTCGATGCCGGCGCGTAGGAATCGGGTTATCAGTGCGATGTTGGCGTCGGCGTGCGCGGCGGTCGGGCCGTAGTGCACCAGTGCGTCGGGCCGCAGCGCGATCAGGGCGTCGGCGTCATTGGTGGCCGTGATGCCGACGGCCGGCAGCCCGCAGATCTCCCCGACGTCGCGACCGACCTTGGCCGGGTCACTGACGCCGACGCCGACCAGCTCGAACAGGGGGTGTTTGACGATCTCGGCGATCACCATCTTGCCGACGAACCCGGTGCCATAGACCACCACGCGTTTGACCATCTGAAACCCTCTCAACCGCCGATGTTGTTCTCGGGGTTCACCCTAACGGCCACCCCGTTACGGCGTGAGAAGAACTTTCACCACATCCCCGGATCGGGCGGCAACGGCCCGGTAGGCGTCGGCCGCATCATCCAGGGCCATCTCGGTGGTGAAGATGCCGTCCACCGATAGCCGGCCGGATTGCAGCAGCGGAACCAGCTGCGGCCAGGTCTGCTGCACCGGCGCGGTGGTCATCCGCAGCGTCACGCTGCGCAGCAGTGCCGGCAGCGCCGGGAACGGGAAGGGCGCCAGGTCGTGCACACCGACCACCGACACCGTCCCGCCCGCGCGCACCGCCGTCAGCGCGTCGGCCATCGTGGTATCCGAGCCGACGGCATCGATCACCGCGTCGACGCCGCGCCCGCCGGTCAGCTCCATCGCCGCGGACGTCGTCGACGGCTCTGCCGGGGTCGCCCCCATGCCGGCCGCCCGATTACGTCGCTGCGGTACCGGATCGATGCCGAGAACCGTTGCCGCGCCGAGGAACAACGCACTGCGCGTCGCGCACAGCCCGACTGCACCCAGTCCGATCACCGCTACCGTGCCGCCCACCGGAATGTCGGCCCGCAGCGCCGCCGCCCACCCGGTGGCGAGATTGTCGGTGAGCAGCAGGGCTTCTTCGTCGCAGAGACCGTCGGGGATGCGAGCTAGCTGAAAGTCCGCTCCGGGCACGGCGAGCAGCTCCGACTGCGCCCCGCCCAGCGCACCCGATCCGAAGATCTGCGGGCCCGAGTGGCACCGGATCGGGTCGCGGGTGGCGCACCCGGCGCAATGCCCGCAGCCCGCCACCGAAGACACCATCACCCGGTCACCGACGCGCACCGAAGCCACCTTCGGGCCGACTTCGACGACGGTCCCGATTGCCTCGTGGCCCAGCGGGACGGGTTCGAACAGGGGATAGTCGCCATCGTAGAAATGCAGATCGGAGCCGCAGATCGCGGTCGCGGTCACCGCCACGACGGCACCGTCGGCGCCCGGCAGCCCGGGGTCGGGGCGGGTGTCGACCCGGACCGATCCGGGGGCATCGATTACCACACTGCGCATCTCGTCATCCTTCTGCTAATGCCTGAACTCTGCCGAGCACGTCCGGGTAGCGCTTGAGGTGCGCGCCGCCGTTGATGTCGAAGGTGGACCCGGTGATCCAGGACGCGCGCTCCGAGGTCAAAAACTCCACCGCCTGCGCGATGTCGTCGGGGACTCCCGCCCGTCCCAGCGGGGTGTTCTCGATGTACTCGTCGGTGAGGCCGGGCACCATCGCCAACCCGGCGACCAGGGGAGTGTCCACCAGCCCGGGGGAGACCGCGTTCACCCTGATGCCGCGGGCGGCCAGTTCCAGCGCGGCCACTTGGATCAGCATCAGCACACCGGCTTTCGCGCTGCAGTAGGCGGCCATCGCGGTGCCCGGCTGCCGCCCGTTCAGCGACGAGATCGCGACCACACTGCCGCCGTCGGTGAGGGTGCGCGCCGCGTGCTTGATCACCAGCATGGTGCCGGTGAGGCAGACGTCGATGGTGGTCTGCCAGCCGGCTAGCTCGATGTCGGGAATCGCCCCAACGACCGACATCCCGGCGCAGCTGACCACGGTGTGTACCGGTCCGACTGTGCGCGCGGCCGCGAACGCCGCGGCGACGCTGTCCTCGTCGGTCACGTCGGCGACAACGGCGCTGGCCATATCGCCGAGTTCGGCGGCCCGCTGGTGCGCCGCCGCCGCGTTGATGTCGGCAATCACCACGTGGTCGCCGCGCCTGGACAGGACGTGGGCGGTGGCCAGCCCGATTCCGGAGGCGCCGCCGACAATCAGCGCGACGGGTGGTTGCGTCATTGTTGTGCTCCCGTCGTGGTGCGGTAGGCGCGTTGGCGTTCCGGGCGCACCCACAGGGTGTCGGCGCCGACATCGGTGCCTTGCGCCGCGAGGTTGCGTTTGAGGATCTTGTTGGTGGCCGTCGTCGGCAACTCCGCGGTGATACGGACGTAGCGGGGCCACGCCTTGGGGGACAGATCCTCTTGCGCGGAAAGGAATTCGACGAAATTTTCGGCGGGCAGCCGGGTGCCCTCGCGCAGCACCAGCGCGGCCATCACCTGGTCGCCGACGTTGCCGTCGGGCACCGCGTACACGGCGACCTGGCTGATGTCGGGATGGCGCAGCAGAATTCGTTCGATGGGCGCCGCCGCGAGATTCTCGCCGTCGACGCGCATCCAGTCGGCAGTGCGGCCGGCGAGGTAAATCCAGCCGTCGGCGTCGGCGTAGCCCAGGTCCCCCGACCAGAACATGCCGTGACGCATCCGGTCCGCGGTGGCCTGCTCGTTGTTGTAGTAGCCCGCGAAGAATCCGGCGCCGGTGGTGTTGACCAGTTCGCCGATCGCTTCGTCCGGATTGATCAGCGCACCGGTGTCATCGAAGCGCGCCGGCGGGCATTGCTCGACGGGGTCGCTGCGGTAGATCGCGACGCCGGGAAATCCCCGTCCCACCGAACCGGGCGGGGTGCCGTCGTCCCGAGTGATGGTGACGGCGTTCTCGGTGGAGCCGAAGGCGTCGACCACCTGGGTGCCGAAGCGCCGGGAGAATTCCGCGATATCGCGCTCGGATGCCTCATTGCCGAATGCGACCCGCAGCGGATTGTCGGCATCGTCGGGTTGCTCCGGGTGGGCCAACACGTAGGCGAGCGGTTTACCGACGTAGTTCATGTATGTGGCGCCGTAGCAACGGATGTCGGACAGGAACCGCGAGGCGGAGAACTTCGCCGGAGCCATCGCCGCGCCGGCGGCCACCGCGGGGCCGAAGCCGGCCGCGATCGCGTTCGAGTGGAACAGCGGCATCGACAGGTAGGCGACGTCATCGGGTCCCAGACCGAAGCGGTCGGTCAGAGCCTGCCCGGCGACCAGCACCATGAAGTGGTTGACCAGGACGGCTTTGGGGTCACCGCTGGTGCCCGAGGTGAAGATCATCATGAACGGGTCCGACGCCTGCACCCGGCGGTGCGGGATCAGCTCGCCGGCCTGCGCGCAGGCGCGCTGCCAGGCCGGATCGTCGACGTCGACGACGGTGATGTCACGCAGGTCCAAGCCGGCCAGCAGGCCGCGGTGCTCGGCATCGACCAGCAGAATCTGAACGTCGGCGGTGCGCAGGTCACCGGCGAGCGCCGAGCCGCGCCGGGTGCCGTTGACCCCGCACAGCACATAGCCGCCGAGCGCGGCTCCGGCCAGTGCCGTGAGCAT
>JBDTEP010000163.1:0-15504 GCA_039922455.1 Mycobacterium sp.
TGGGCAGTGCCCAGATCGTCATGGGCAACCACGAATTCAACGCGTTGGCGTACCACCACGAACACCCGGCCGGCAGCGGGAAGCGACTGCGCTTGCGGTCGGAGAAGAACGCCAAGCAGCACAAGGCATTCCTGGACCAGGTGACCGGTGAGGACCGGCGTCACTACCTGGGGTGGTTTGCCACCCTGCCGCTGTGGCTGGACCTGGGCGGGCTGCGCATCGTGCACGCGTGCTGGCACGAGGACTCTATCGCGGCGGTGCAAGAGCGCTGCAGGACCAGTGCACCGTTCGGCGACCCGGCTCACCTGGTGGCAGCCAACGACAAGACTGATCCGCTGTACCGCGCGATCGAGAATCTGCTCAAGGGCCCTGAGATCAGTTTGGTCGACTACGACCAACCCAAGTACAGGGACAAGGACGGCGACCTCCGTGGCGACGCCCGGATGCGGTGGTGGAACAGCGGTGCCCGCACCTTGCGCGATATCGCCGAAATGAGCGGCGGCTTCACCACCACGGACGGCGAGCCGTACCCGCAGCTGCCGGAGCGGGAACTGCGGGCCGGCGCCGGGGGCTTCGTCTATACCGGAGATGTCCCGGTGTTCTACGGCCACTACTGGCGGCGGGATACACCCGAACCCGACCAGGACTTCACCGACCGCACCGCGTGCGTGGACTTCAGTGCCGTCAAGGGCGGGGCACTGACCGCCTACCGCTGGTCGGGAGAGGGCAGGATTCGGCCCGGGCATTATGTGCAGAGCCGATGACGGGCGATAGCGCCGGCGATACCGTTCTGCGAACTGCCAATCATCGCGATCCTCAAGGATGAAGACGACGCCGTCCGATACGCCCGGGCGATCGCCCGGGCAGTGCGCGCCGGCTATCCGCGGCCTCCTACCTCGAATGCGGGATAGTTCTCGACTCCCAGCGTGATCCGCTCATCAGCAGAGCGCTCGATGAATTCCTCGCCGAAGCCGGCTTTGTCATCGAGTCGGTTACTGAACGACAGGCTCGCTTGGCTCGACAGGCCTACGCCGACTTCGGCAAGGGCAGCGGGCATCCCGCCGGTTTGAACTTCGGAGACTGCCTCTCCTACGCGCTGGCGACCGACCTTCGTGAACCACTGCTGTGGAAGGGTGACGACTTCGGGCACACCGGCATCCGCGCCGCCTCCGACCAGTAGACCGATACGCTCGGCGCTAATGACCGACCCGGGCCGATCACCGTCGTCGCCGCAGCCTGGTCCAACCCGCGTTTCATCACCGCCACGTCGCGAACGACCTGCAGATCATGGCGGCCGACGTCGAGGCCGACGCCGTCATCGACACCTGGCGGCCCGACCAAAACATCGACATCTTTGCGCAGCTGCGCTCAGCGATCCGGCGCAGCGCCATCGAATCACTGGCGGCTGCTGGCCAGAATCCGGTTGGGCCTTCCTGACCAGCGCATTCGTGCCGACAGATATGCGGCCCTGCAGCCCTGTCGCGGCCTGATCATGCAGGTCGGCGAACTGCACTGAACCTGTCGACTGCTGGCGCGTCGGCTGGCGCTGGCTTTTCGCGCCGACATATGATGTGGTGTATACCACGTTGAAAAGCAAATGTGAGACGCGCCACAGGAGGCTATGGCAATGACGGTTTTCCTGAGCGGCTTGGGTCTGACCGCTGTCACCGCGACCGTCGGTGCCAGCATGATGGGCCAGACGACGGTGGCGTTGTGCGTTGGTCTGGTGTCGGCGGCGTTCTTCGCCGGCCAAGCCTGCTGATTTACCCCAGAAGCGGGGGCCCTGGCCACTAGACGTGGCAGTCTCGTCGGCGTGCCCGTGTCACTACCCGTGAATCCGCGATTCGCCAGCTCCTCCGAGCGTCACGTTTATCAGGCGCTGGTCGACCAGCTGCAGGACGACGACGTGGTGGTCGCGGGCCAACGCGTCACCGACCACCTCAAGGATCACGAGATCGACTTCGTCGTCGCGATCGAGGGCGCCGGCATCATCTGCGTGGAGGTCAAAGGCGGCGAGGTCTGGCACGACGACCGTGGGTGGCGTCAGGTCCGCGGCGGCAGGGAGTTCGGCATCGAACCCGTGCGCCAGGCGCGCGACGCCTGTTATGCGCTACGGGATTTCGTCGAACATGACCCGCGCTGGACGCAGGGCCGCTTGCGCTGGGACCACGTCGTGGTGTTGCCGCACACCGAGCTGTCGCCGGACTTCGAACTCCCGGACTGCCCGCGCTGGAAGGTAATCGACCGAAACGACCTGCCGCAGCTGGTGTCCCGACTGCGGCATGTGCTCATCCGGCAGGAACTCGAACGGCCGCTGCTGGCCGGCGAAGGTGTCGACCAACTTCGGACCGCACTTGGTGGACGTGGTCTGCCGCAGCGCGACGTGGTCGCCCGTGCACTGGCCAACGACAGTGCCGCGGACGCTCTCACCGAGCAACAGTCGGTGATCCTGGAGGCCATTCGGCTGCTCACCCGCGTGCAGGTGCGCGGCAGCGCCGGCAGCGGCAAAACCTATCTGGCGTTGGAGCAAGCGCGCCGACTGGCAGCAGATGGGAAACGTGTTGCACTGCTGTGCTATTCGCACGGACTGGCCTCCTACCTCAAGCGGATCTCCGCAACTTGGCACCGCCGCCAACAGCCGGCCTACGTCGGCGAATTCCATTCGCTGGGCGTGGTGTGGGGCGCACCCGAGGGCCCGACGCACCCGGAGAATTCGGTGCGGTTCTGGGAAGAGCGGCTGCCACAGCAGATGCTCGAGTTGGCGCAGAACCTCGACGACGGTCAACGATTCGATGCAGTGGTGGTCGACGAGGCGCAGGACTTCGCGGACGCCTGGTGGGACCCGGTGCTGGCGTCGCTGCGCGACGACGAGGACGGCGGGCTGTATGTATTCAGTGACGAGGGCCAGCGGGTATTCGACCGGCAGGGCACCCCGCCGGTACCGCTGGTCTCGCTGGTGCTGGACCGCAACCTGCGCAACACCCGCCAGATCGCCACCGCATTCCAGCCGTTGGTGGACACTCCGATCCGATACCTGGGCGCCGACGGCCCGGAGGTTCGGTTCGTGGCGTGTACTCGGGAAGACGCGGTGGAAACCGGTGACGATCAGGTCGAAAAGCTGCTCGACGATGGCTGGCGTCCCGAAGATGTGGCATTGCTGACCACCGGCAGCCGGCACCCTGAACAAATCGCCCGCCAAGGGCAGGGCGACGAGGCTTATTGGGACAGCTTCTGGGACGCCGATCAGGTCTTCTACGGACATGTGCTGGGGTTCAAGGGATTAGAGCGTCGCGCGATCGTCCTGGTTATCGACGCCGCCGGTCCGGTCGAACGGGCACGGGAGCGCCTCTACGTCGGAATGTCCAGAGCCCGAGACCAACTCGTGGTCTGCGGAGACCAGGACTTCATCGCCGCGGTGGGTGGACCGGACCTGGCGCGCAAGCTGGGCTTGTAGGGCTTGACGTCATACCCGCGGGGGTGGGAAGGCGATGTCAAGCCGGGTCGTCTGTTTGTGACCCGACCAGGTCGGTACACCGGCAGGTTGCATGCGGTAAATCCCGACGGCGGCAGCAAACATGCGGTTACGCTGTGTCGGCCACTGGATTTCGGTGGCGATCTGCTCCAGTACCCCGATCCCGGTCGAGTACACGGTCGATGATCGGCACGGCGGGCAGGGCGTTGCTCTTGTCTGCGTTGCAACGCGCACATGACAGCACCAGATTGGCCAGGCCGTCGATGCCGACCAGCGACCACGTCAGCACATGATCGATTGGATTGCCCGCCGGCAGGTGCGTCCCACAGTAGAAGCAATGCGGTCCGAACGCGTCCTTGAGGGGCTTGCGGATCTTGTCCAGCGCGGTTCGCTCCCGACCGAACAAATGGCCGGCGACGTCCGGGACGTCGGCATGCAAAAGCTTGTTCATCCGCCGCACGTCATCGACCCACATGATCTCGAGGGCCGGTTTCAGCAGCCCGTGCCGATGAAAAGGATCTGCTCGCACTGCTGGACGCCCGACCTCGCAGGGCCGGTCGTCGTGCTGGGTGCGCCACAGGACAAGGTGGAGGAGCATGCCCTGGACCTTGTTCGCCGGCACGCGCTACGCGCGATGGAAGCCTGGCACTTGGCGGTCGCCGCGCTGGTGGTCCCGCCGCTGCTGGGGCCCGGCGAACAGCGGGGTTTCGCCTCGCGTGACGCCGCGCAACGTCAGATCGCCGACATTCTTGGCTTCGTGGCGATCTGAGCCGGCTCGTCCCATCGCTATCTCCCCGGCACGTACGTGCGGCAGCTGTAGCTCCCCGGGTCACACATCACCGGCAGCGTGGTCTGGCCGCCGTAGACACCCGGCAGGTTCCAGGTCGGCATCAGCGGGCCGTCATACCAGGGATTGGGCATGTACCGGCAGGTGTCGAACGCCGCGCACGGCGGCTGCGGGCCATCAGCGACGGCGGTCGCCGGAATTGCCAGGCTCAGTCCGGACACAGCCAGCACCGCCAGAACGATCTTGCGCATCGAGGGCTCCTTCTGCTCGGTTACGCCCACCTTCCCACCGGGCACCGACACAACCGTAGGGTCGAGCCACCGGCGATTGAGGGGACGAGATGACCGTCGAAGAGCGGCTGGCA
The DNA here is from genome assembly GCA_039922455.1 of Mycobacterium sp. Lineage (GTDB taxonomy): Bacteria > Actinomycetota > Actinomycetes > Mycobacteriales > Mycobacteriaceae > Mycobacterium. Next base: position 4,624 of record JBDTEP010000163.1, read on the forward strand.
GCCCTCGAACAGATCGAGGCGATCAAAGGCCTCAAACACCGCTACTTCCGTGCCTGCGACGCCAAGGACCCCGACACCTTCCGCGCCTGCTTCATCGCCGACGGCGCCGACATCGATTACCGGCCGCTGGGCGGCTTCCAAGGACCGGACCAGGCTGATCGGTTGGCCGAAGTGTTCGCCCGCATCGCGCTGCACACCGTCGATGGCAAGCAAGTGATCTTGGACATGCACCACAGGATGCACCCGGACATCACCGTGACCGGCAACGGCCGCGCTACCGGGCGCTGGACGCTGAAGTTTCGACAGCTCGCGCAGCCACTTCCGGCAGCTCTGGGCGATCACCCGGCCGCTGACCGACGACACGATCATGGAGGGCTGATATGAGCGCACGAATTGCCTTGGTCACCGGTGCCAGCCGCAGCGTCGGCAAGGGCATCGCCCTGGCACTGGGCTCCGACGGTTGGACCGTGTACGTCACCGCGCGCGGCGAGGTCGGCGCCGACGGCCCGCTGGACGCGACAGCACGCGGCGTCACCGAGCGCGGTGGGCACGGGATCGCCGTCCGATGCGACCACCGCGACGACGAGCAGATCGGTGCGCTGTTCGCCCGGATCGCCGACGAGCAGGACGGCCGGCTGGATTTGCTGGTCAATAACGTCTGGGCGGCGCCCAAGGGCTTCGGCCGGTACAGCGATCCGTTCTGGAAACGTCCGCTCAGCGACTGGGACACCCTGATCGGGGTGGGGCTGCGCGCCCATTACGTGGCCTCGGTGCAGGCCGCGCAGCTGATGGTGCCGCGCGGGTCGGGGATGATCGTGAACATCTCGTCGTTCGGCACCCGCGGGCATCTGCACTCGGTGCTCTACGGCATGTCCAAGGCCGGCCTGGACAAGATGGCCGCCGATATGGCCGTCGAGCTCAAGGGCACCGGGGTCAGCGCGCTGTCGCTGTGGCCCGGTGTGGTGAAAAACGAGCTGATGCTGGCGTTGGGAATCGAAGAATATCAAGGGTTTTCGCTGGCGAATGCCGAAACGCCGGAATTCATCGGCCGGGTGATCGTCGCGCTGGCCAACGACGCCGGCGTCGGGGCGCGCAGCGGTACAACGTTGATCACCGCGGAAACCGCACTCGAGTATGGCGTCACCGATATCGAGGGCAACCAGCCGGACTCGCATCGGGAATTGTTCGGCGGCGGGCCGCTGTACTGATGGTGTGACCGAAGCGGCTGGGTGAGATCGCGCAGGGCTCAGCGCAGCGTCTGCTCCCAGGACAGGATCCGGGCGGCCAGCTCGGGTCCACAGTCCTCCTGAACGAAGTGGCCGCCGTTGATGCGGGCGTGCGGTTGCCCGGTGGAGCCCGGGATGTGGTCGATCAGGGGGCGGTCGGCGCGTCCGAGGATCGGGTCGCGGGCCCCAAATACGGCCAGGAACGGTTTCTCCCATCGGCCCAGCGCCTCCCAGGCGGCACGGTTGGCCGGTATCGCCGGGTCGTCGGGTGACGTCGGCACCAGCACCGGCATCGCGCGCACACCGGCTTGGTAGGACTTGTCCGGGAACGGCGCGTCGTAGCCGGCACGCACCGCGGCGGGAACCTTGTGCACGGTGCCGACGGAGACCAGACGTCCGGCCGGCAATACCGGCGTGTAGCGGGCAAACGCCCGCCAGGCGTGGAAGGCCAGCGGGGTGCGGCGGGTGGCGGTCGGCAGAAAACCGTTGGCCACCACGATGCGGGAGATCCGGTCACCGTGTTCGGCGGCGATGCGCAGACCGATCAGCGACCCCCAGTCCTGCACGAACAGCGTGACGTTGTGCAGGTCGAGACCTTCAAGCCACGACGTCACCCATTCGACGTGCCGCAGGTAGCTGTAATCGCCGATCCGGCCGGGTTTGTCGGAGCGGCCGAAGCCGATCAGGTCAGGGGCGAGCACCCGATGCCCGCCGTCGGCGAGCGGCGGAATCATCTTCCGGTACAGGTAACTCCAGGTCGGTTCGCCGTGCAGCAGCACGATCGGCGGGCCGTCCGGCAGACCCTCGTCGACGTAGTGCATTCGCAGTGGATCGGTGTCGCTGGCGGTCACGTCGCGGTAGTGCGGCGCGAACGGGTAGTCGGCCAGGCCCTCGAAGCGTGAGTCGGGGGTTCTCAGCACGTCCATAGTCAAGCTCCTTGGTCGACGCCGCACGCCCTCGACAGGCCGTCGAAGATGTATCGACCAGTATCCCCGCATTGCATACGAGGACGCACTTACCGTGTGGGCATGGCAGTCCGCGGTGTTCTGGTCACCCCGCTGTCGGGGCCGCTGGCTAGATTCGGGCCGGCCGGGGCGAACGCCCTTGCACTGTGGGCCGAGGGTGCCGGGGTGAGCTTGGAGGTCCTCGACGCTCACCCCTCGGCGGCGTCTGCGATCCGGGCCGCCGAGGCCAGCCGGCCCGATGTGGTGTTCGGGCCGTACGGGTCGGGGCCGGCGCGGGCGGCCGCCGCCGCCAGCGCCGGGGTCATCTGGAATCACGGCGGTGCCACCGATCGGCTGGCGCGGCCGGCGTACCCGCGGGTGGTCAACGTGGCCTCGCCGGCTGCCCGCTATCTGGCCGCGGTGCTCGAAACCCTGGCCGCCGACGGTCTTGGCGCGGGATCCGAAGTGGTGATATTGCACGTCGACACGGGCTTCGGCCGCGAGGCGGCCGGCGGGGCGGTGGCGGCTGCCGCACGACTGGGCCTGGTGCAGCAGTCGGTCGCCTTTACACCGGGCCGGGTCGGCGATGTGTTTGCGCAGGTACCGGAGGGTGATGTGCTGGTCTCGGCCGGCTCCTTCGGCGACGACGTTGCCGTCGCTCGGTGGAGCAGTCAACGGCGTTGGCATGGCGTCGGATTGGTGGCCGCCGGCGTCGACGACCTTAGGGGTGCCATCGGTGATCGCGTGGAACGGCTGTATGGGCCGTGCCAGTGGTTCGCCGACGAAGCCGATGATCCCGCGATTGGGCCTACCAGCGCGTGGTTCAGCCGCAGGTATCGGGACGCTCACGGTGGGGCGCCGCCCTATCCTGCTGCGGCGGCGTTCGCGGCGGGCGTCGTGTGGCAACACTGCGTGCAGCTGGCCGGAACCGTGGAATCCCTACCGGTGCATGCCGCGTCCCAACGACTGGACACCACCACCTTGTTCGGCCGGTTTCGGGTAGACCCGATCACCGGTGTGCAGACCGGTCACCGGGTTCGCGTGGTGCAGTGGCGAGGCGGCCAGCGAATGCTGGTAGGCCCGCGGCCGGCGGGCGTACTGTCGCCTAAGCGGAGGAAAGGGAGCGGCCATGGCCAGGACCGATGACGACAGCTGGGACATCACCGAAAGCGTCGGGGCGACCGCACTGGGTGTCGCCGCAGCGCGTGCCGCGGACACCGAGAGTGACAACCCGCTGATTTACGATCCGTACGCCCGGGTATTCCTGGACGCGGTCGGAGAAGGCATGTGGACGAGGTGGTCGCCGTCCGGCCTGTCCGCGGAAATCGTTGCGGCCGAACCGGATCTGCCGCTGCAAATGCAGGCGATGGTCGACTACATGGCCTCCCGGACCGTATTTTTCGACGAATTTTTCCTCGATGCCACCGCGACCGGTGTGCGGCAGGTGGTGATCATGGCGGCGGGTTTGGACGCCCGCGCGTGGCGGTTGCCATGGCCCGACGGCACGACCGTTTACGAGCTTGACCAGCCCAGGGTGCTGGAGTTCAAGACATCGACACTTCGCGAACACGGCGCACAGCCGACCGCCCGTCGGGTCGACGTTGCCGTTGATCTGCGGCAGAGCTGGCCCGAAGCGTTGCGGCAGGCTGGGTTTGACCCCGCCGCGCCCAGCGTGTGGTCTGCTGAAGGTCTGCTGCCCTTCCTGCCCGCCGCCGCCCAGGATTTGTTATTCGACCGGGTTCAACATCTCAGTACCGCCGGCAGTTGGCTGGCCGTTGAGGCCACCGGACCGGATTTCCTCGACCCCGATGTCCGGGTCAGACAGCGAGCGCTGACGCAGCGTTACCGCGAGGTGGTGGCCAAGGCCCGGGGCGGTGAAGTCCCCGACTTCGACGACCTATGGTATTTCGAGGAACGCACCGACGTCGCGTCCTGGTTGGCCAACAACGGCTGGGAGACAACGGCGGTGACGACCGCGGAGCTGATGGCTCGCTGTCACTCTCGCCCACCCGAAGGCATCGAGGATACGGTGCCGCGCAGTCTATTCGTGACGGCCACCAAGGCATGACCATGACAGCAGAAGGCCATGGCTGCGGAGCCGTTGGTGACGCAGACGACGGTCTTCGACCGAACGGGCACAGCGGGTTTGGCGACGCAGACCCTGGTGGGTAAGAGCGTAGGAGACGGTGCGCCGGCCCAACCGTTACCAGTTACTCGGCGCGTAATCCTTGAGAAAACATCCGTACAGGTCCTCGCCGGCCTCCCCGCGCACGATCGGGTCATACACCCGGGCGGCACCGTCGACCAGATCCAACGGCGCGTGGAAACCCTCGTCGGCCAGCCGCAGCTTGGTGGGGTGCGGGCGCTCATCGGTGATCCAGCCGGTGTCCACGGCGGTCATCAGGATGCCGTCGCTCTCGAGCATTTCGGCGGCGCTGGTGCGGGTGAGCATGTTCAGCGCGGCCTTGGCCATGTTGGTGTGCGGATGCCCCGCCCCTTTGTAGCGGCGGCTGAACTGGCCCTCCATGGCGGACACGTTCACCACATACTTGCGCCGGGCGGTGGCCGCCGCCATCGCCGGGCGCAGCCGGCTTACCAGGATGAACGGCGCGGTCTGGTTGCACAGTTGCACCTCGAGCAGCTCCAGGGCGTCGACCTCGTGCACCCGCTGGGTCCAGCTGTTGATCGCGGCGGTATCGGGCAGCAGCCCGCCCGCGTCGATCGCGGTGCCGGCGGCGATCCGCTCCGGGGAGGCGCTGCGGGCCGTCAAGGCCAGCTCAGTCAGCGCGTGCGGTTCCTGATGCTCGGCGAGGCTGCCGGCCAGGGCGGCGGGGTGGGCGTCACTGACGTGGTCGAAAGTGATTACGTCGACCAGCGCGGGCGGCGGGGTGCGCTCGGCTTCGACGAGTGCGGCATATGAGCCGGGGGCGCGGCGCACCGTCTGCGCCGCATTGTTGATCAGGATGTCCAGCGGGCCGCCTGCCGCCACCGTATCCGCCAGCGCAACGACCTGGGCGGGGTCACGCAGGTCGATGCCCACCACCTGCAGCCGATGCAACCAGTCCGAGCTGTCGGGCATGGCGGCGAAGCGGCGCACCGCGTCGTTGGGGAAGCGGGTGGTGATCGTGGTGTGCGCGCCGTCGCGCAGCAGCCGCAATGCGATGTACATGCCGATCTTGGCGCGCCCGCCGGTCAGCAGGGCCCGCCGGCCGGTCAGGTCGGTGCGGGCGTCGCGCTTGGCCCGGCTCATTGCGGCGCAGGACGGGCAGAGTTGGTGATAGAACGCATCCACCACGGTGTGGTGCTGCTTGCAGATGTAGCAGGCCCGGGAGCGCAGCAGCGTGCCCGCCGAAGCCCCGACCGTGGCGGAGACCAGCGGAATGCCCTGGGTCTCGTCGTCGATACGGCCCGGTGCGCCGGTGGCGGTGGCGGCGATGACGGCGCTGTCGGCGGCGGCCACCGCGTCGCGCTTGGCGTCCCGGCGGGCCTTCTTCACCGCCTTGAAGATGCCCGCGGTGGCCCGGCGTACCGCGACGGCATCGGGGTGCTCGGGCGGCAGCGAATCGACCTCGGAGAGCACCTGCAGGCAGGTCGCGAGCTTTTCCGGGTCAATAGCGGTCACCCCTGAAAGGGTACGGGGCCGGGCAGTGGCGAACGATTGGCAGTTGCGCGCTACCCCTGCGCGTACTCCACCACCGCATTCAGCGTGCCGATCAGCCGCATGTCTTCCACCGTCCGCGCTCGCGTATTGAGCAGCTCATCGGTGCACACCAGATACGCCAGGCACCTCGCCCGGCTGATCGCGACGTTAAGCCGGTTGCGGGAGAACAGGAACTCCGCGCCGCGGGGCATGTCGTCGCCGCTGGAGGTGGCCATGGAAAAGAACACCACCGCCGCCTCACGGCCCTGGAACTTGTCGACCGTGCCGACGGGTACACCGGCCGTCGCGGGCTGAACGGCGAGACGTTCCCGGATGGTGTGGACCTGGTCGTTGTAGGGGGCAACAACCATGAAATCGTCGGCAGCCAGCGGTGCCTCCTCGCCCTTCATGTTGGTCCATGAGGTGCCCAGGAGCCGACCGATCTCCGCGGCGATCAGATCAGCTTCCTCCGCTGACGACGTGCTGTTGCCGCGGTGTTCGGCGCGAATCCAGCGCAGGCCCGTCCCGGCGGCGGTGGACTGCCGTTCGCAGTCGGGGTGGCTGCCGAGTCGGCCCTGGTAGATCTCATCGGAGATGAACGTGCTCACACCGGGATGCATGCGAAAGGTCGTGGACAAGAACACGCCTCGATCGGCGGGCATCGTGGCATCGTCGCCAAGGATGTACTCCAGCACGCTTCGGCCGCTGTCGCCCGGGTGCACGGCCTGGGCGACCTGGGAAAGTTGCAGCGGATCACCGAGTAGGACCAGGTTGCGGGCCGAACACGACGCGACCAGTGCGTCGGCGAGGGAGAGTTGTCCTGCCTCGTCGATCAGCAGCACGTCCACCGGAGAGTCCTGCATCTGGTCTGATGCAAACGCCCACGGTGTCCCGGCCACAACATTGAATTGGCGACGCGCGCAGAGCTTGTTGTCGCCATAGGCAACATCTGGCGCGAGGGGGCGTTCCGAGGATCCTCCCGCGTTCCGCACCGCCCGCAGCGACTTCGTGTCGCCCTTCGCGGCAAAGACCTCAACGACCTTCGCCAGCACATTGTCGATGGCCAGATGCGTCATCGCGGTAACCCCGACCCGCCGACCGGCCATGACCAGAGCGTGAATCAGATGTGCTGCGCTATAGGTCTTTCCGGCCCCCGGCGGCCCCTGAATCCCCACGCAGGCATGGTCGAGGTTGGCCACCCAACGAGTCATCTCGGCCAGGTCATCGCTGAACACACCCCCGGCCGGGCCACCCCCGGCGGTGAATTGCGGCAGGTCGCGACGCAACAGCGCCATCGTGACCGGGTTGACGTCTCCGCCGTCGAGTAGGCGCGCCGCGAACGCCGACAGGGTCTGCGGCTTGGGCCGAGGGTTGACCCAGTCGTCCACGACCACGGTGCTGGGCTGCACGTCGGCGTCCCGCAGCGTCTCGTTCCACACCAGGCGAAGCAGACCGGCTTTACGATCGAGTTGATCAATCATGGTGTAGGACAGCTGATCATCGGCGCCAACGAACATGATTTTGCCGCCATGCTGCGGGAAGCCGTCGAGTTCCTGCGGCGGAAAGCTGAACCGCATCGCCGGGGTGATCGGCTTGCCCCGCTTGCCGAGCCGCTCGACCTGACGGGCATCTTGCAGCCCGGTCAGAACGTCCGGATTGTCGAGCAACGCTGCTGAATCCCCTTGCAATTCAGCCCTCTTCGGGCCCAGGTAGGCGAGGCGTTCCCGGCGCCAATAGCCGAGCACATCGCCCAGTAGGTGTTCGGCCGTGCCTGGTCCAGCGTTGTGCAGCGCCGCCACATGTTCGTCGACTTCGGGAAGGTCGGGGTCCGGCTCCAAACGGGAATCCCGCCAGGCCAATTCGCTCGGCCGGTGGTCCACCAGCCAGTCGCGCAGCGCCCGCGTCGCCCGCACGTCGTCTTCGTTGTATACGGCGATGCTGGCGAGGCCGGCCGGGTCGTCGTCGGCCATGTAGCGCTCGTACTGCAGCACCGCCCCGGCACCCCGGTCGATGTCGTGGCTGCGTTGGAAATCGGTGAGCCGTTCCAGTGCCTTGAGCCCGTAGGACTCGGTGCCCACCTGGATGCTATTGCGTGCCACCAGCAAAAGATCGACGAACATGCCGGTCTCGACCAGATCGGTCAGCTCGTTCTGTGCTACGTCGTGGGTCTCGGTCAGCGTCTGCAACGAGGACCGTTCGGTGTGGTTGTAGTGGTAGACGTGCATGTCGGGGAACTGTTCGCGGCGGCGCACCAGGTAATCGACCAGACCCGCGACCGCGACCGCTTCTTGCGCCAGGTCGTGCGCCCACCAGGTGCGATAACACCACTGGCCGTCGGCGTCGCGCTCCAGCAGACCCAGCAGGAAGAACAGTCCGCGATCGGCCTGCCAGAACGGGTGCCCCTCGAAGTCGAGGAACACATCGCCGTCGTCGGGTCGGGGGAGTCCTTCGAATCCGCGGCCCCACACCGGGTCGTCGCCGGCGGGGATCATCTCGAACGGTGGCGGAGCGGTGGGATGGGATAGTGCCTGCACCTGCAATGCGGCTTGCTGCACCAGTCGCTCTTGGCGCTGCGGGCGCAAGCCGTCCACCGGAGTCTGCAGTCCGGCCAGCGTGGTCAAGGTCGCAACTCCGGCGTCTTCGAGTGTCGTGACGTCGGGTTGCCGGATGCCCGCCACCAGGCTCAGCGCACCTTCGCTGCGCCAGCGTTGGTCGCAGTGCGGTTGGAACTCGCAGAACTCGCAGTGTGGACAGGGCACCGGGACGGTGTCGGCGGCCGGTCCGGTCGCGAGCGACTGGGCCAGTTGGCTGCGCAGTCGCCGCCAGTACGGGCCGAAATCGTCGACTCGCAACGTCTCCAGCCAACCCGAGCCCAGCCACAGGTGCATCCGCGCCGGACGCACCCCGGTGAGTGCCTCGATCGCGTCGGCGTAAAAGCACAGCTGCAGCACATGGCCCGGTTTGGCTTCCGCCCGAGCCAGTTTGGCGTCGACCGGTTCGTAGGACACCGCGCCGGTGTCCGGGTCGACCACCCGCACCATGAAATCGGCGATGCCCCGCAGGCCGTCGTGGACGAACGGCATCTGATAAACGACATCCCACGAGTCGTCAAAGGGGTTGCCGCTACGTGTCACCCACGCCCCGAACGTCTCGCGTTCGGCTCGATCGGGAACCTCCAGAATCGACTTGTCCTGGTGCCGATAGTCGGCCAGACACTGCTGCTCGTGGACCCGCCCCTTGTCCACGAGCAGTTGGGCGAAGGCCCCGAACGTCGACCTCGGCGCTTCCAGTGTCCCGCTGTCGACCTGGCTCCGCAGGGTCAGATAGTGCGCGCAATCCAGCCACGCGGTGATCTTCGACGGCGTCATCAGCCGATCGGTCATTGTCGTACTCCTTAAACCTGACGAAATGCGGGGCCGTCAAACATCGCTGGCGCGGTTTCCCTGGCCGCCTGCCGATCGCGACGTCGCGTCGGTCCAGCTTATAGCCGAGACGCCCGCCGATACCGACCGTCGGGGAACGACGAAACCATGCCGGGCCGGCCCGCAGTTGGGAAGCTCCGGGGTGCGCCGCGCGGCCAAATCATCGGGTAAAGTGCTGACTGTCGCACAGACGGAACTTGAGTTCCGCCTCGGTGGCGGACGCTTTCTCTGCCTGAACTGGGCGTCGCGCTAGACGGGTTGCCCGCGTCTGGGCGTGATTGACCTGAACGAGTGGGAGGCAGGTGTGCGGTGTTCCGAGTGTTGAAGCGATTCTGGATCCCGCTGCTGCTGGTGGTCGTCGTGGCACTAGGCGGGTATGCGATCGTCCGCATTCGCGCGTCCACCGGCCATCAAGGCCCGAATTTGGCCGAGGGCTCTGGAATTACCGAAAACTTCAACCCGAAGCACATCAGGTACGAGGTCACCGGGTCTGGGGGAACGGTGAACCTGAACTACCTCGACGAAAATGGTCAACCGCATCTGATCGAAAACACCGCGCTGCCGTGGTCATTCACGATTGTCACGACGCTGCCGTCGATGTCGGCGAACATCTTGGCGCAGGGCGATCGCGACGTCCGCGGCCTTCGGTGTCAGGTGACCGTCGACGGCGTGGTGCGCGATGACCGGGGCAGCGACGACACCATCAAACCGTTCATCTACTGCTTGGTGAAATCCGTATGACTAACCCGCACACGGAAGCCCACCGCCCGTTCCTCGGCCGGATGGTCCGGATTTTCTCGGTGCCGATTATCGCGTTCTGGGTGCTCGTGGCCGTCGTTCTGGGCACGTTGGTCCCATCGCTGGGCAAGGTCGCGGCCACCCGATCGGTCCCGATAAGCCCTACGAGTGCACCGTCATACAAAGCGATGCTCAATATCGGCAAGGTGTTTCAGCAGTACGATTCGGACTCCACGGCGATGGTCGTACTGGAGGGCGAGAACCAGCTCGGCGGTGCCGCGCACAAGTTCTACGACGAGATCATCGCGAAGCTGATCGCCGATCACCAGCACGTGCAGAACGTTCAGGACTTCTGGAGTGATCCGCTGACCGCGGCAGGCTCCCAGAGTGTGGACGGCAAGGCCGCCTACGTGCAGATTTTCCTCGACGGCTCGCAGGGCACCAGCGCCAGCCACGAGTCGGTGGCAGCGGTGCGTGACATCGTCAATTCGGTTACCCCGCCGCCGGGTATCAAGGCCCATGTCGCGGGCAACACGGTCCTCAACGCCGACACCAGTGTGGCCGGGCACCAAAGTTTGGTGAGGCTGGAGTTGGTGTCTGTCGTCATCATCATTGTGATGCTGCTGAGCGTCTACCGCTCCGTGGTGACGCTGATCGTGTCCATGGTTGTCATCGGCCTGGGACTGTCTGCCGCAAAGGGTGTTACGGCCACAGTCGGCAACCTGAACATCATCGGCTTGACCCCGTATGCGGTGAGCATGGTGGGCATGCTGTCCATTGCCGCGATAACGGACTACCTGATCTTTCTACTCGGTCGATATCACGAGGAGAGATCAAAAGGCCTCGATCGAGAAGACGCCTTCTACGTCGCCTACAGCGGCGTCTCACACGTCATCCTGGGGTCCGGGTTG
>JBDTEP010000164.1:0-4626 GCA_039922455.1 Mycobacterium sp.
CGCGCGCCTGCTGCGCGGTGATCGCCAGGTTGGTGATCGCCTTGAGGGATTCGGCGCCGGTGTCCTTGGCGTTGCGGGTGCCGGCGGTGGAGATCACCAGGACGGTGCCCACCCAGATCACCATCACCAGGATCGCCAACCCGCCGGCCACCAGGCCGAGGTTGATCCGGCGACGGGTATGTCGGGCCAGCCAGCGGTGCGCGAACGCACCGAACAACACGGTGGTCGCCACCACCAGGATCACCGGGGCCGGCACCCGGGTCGACGCGGTGGTCTGGATGTCCACCGTTGCCGAAGTGGCCTGGTAGAGCCGCTGGGCGTCGGGCAGGATCGTGTACTGCATCAGCGCGGAGGCCTCCGACAGATACGACGAACCGACCGGATCACCCGATCGGTTGTTGGTCCGGGCGGTCTCGATCAGTCCGGTGTAGACGGCCAGCCCAGCGTTGATCCGCCCCAGCAACTGCAGCAGCGGCTCGTCGCTGAGGCCACCGGAAGCCCGGGTCACCGCCACCGCCGCGTCGGTGATGGCCTGCTCGTAGCGTTCCCGTACCGCTCGCGGTTCACCCTGGGCGATGAACGCGGTGGCCGCCGCGGCATCAGCGACCGACAATGTCGTATAGAGCCGTCCGGCGGCGTACGCCAGCGGCTCGGTGTGGTCGAGCACCGTTGTCAGGGTGTTCTGCCGGTTGTTGATCGTGGTAGCGGTGGCAAATGCGCTGCCGCCGCCCAGGGTCGCCAGGATGAGGCCGATGGCTAGGATTCGCCCCGGAGTGGTGGTGAAGAACCACCATCGGGGTCGGGCCGATTCGGTCGGCGACCGTAACCCCGCCGGCTCGGTTGACGGGTGCGCCAACTCAACGGTCACGTCTGTTCTTCACTCCCAATCCCTGCGGGTGTTCGCGTCACCAACGATAGTAAAGGAATTCTAAGAGCGCAGGTGTCGTCGGCGCGGCCCGCCGCGGCGGTTGTTGTCGAAATAGTGGCGCGATCTCGCCACAACCGAGACATTCCGCTACGGATACGCTGCCAACGTGCGTGGTGACGGCGATGGGTGGGCGTTCTCCGACTCCGGCGCCCGGTTCTGGGGTAGGTACGGCGCGGCGGGCCTGTTGCTGCGGGCGCCCCGGCTCGACGGCGCCCGCACCGTGCTGCTGCAGCACCGCGCCTGGTGGAGTCACCAGGGCGGCACCTGGGCATTGCCCGGCGGCGCCCGCGACAGTCACGAGACCCCTGAACAGGCCGCGATCCGCGAAGCTCAGGAGGAGACCGGCCTGGCCGCCGACCGGATCGTCGTCCGCGCGGCCGTCGTCACCGCCTCCGCCAGCGGCACCACCTGGACTTACACCACCGTGGTAGCCGATACCGACGAACTGCTGCCGGTGGTGCCCAATAGGGAGAGCACCGAGCTGCGTTGGGTGGATGAACACGACGTGGCCGCACTGCCGCTGCACCCGGGGTTCGCCGCCAGCTGGGAGTCGCTGCGCGGATTCAACGAGCCCCGCTAAGGCCTGGTAAGCGCCGAACGCAGTGCCGCCGCCGCGGCCTGCGGATCCCCGGCCGCGGTGATCGCCCGCACCACCACCACCCGGTCACCGCCGGCGGCCAGCACCTGCGGCAGCCGCTCGGCATCAATCCCCCCGATGGCGAACCAGGGTTTGCCGGCGCTTTGATCGGCTGCGAACCGCAGCAGGTCCAGGCCGGGGGCGGGCCGGCCCGGTTTGGTGGGAGTGGGCCAGCACGGTCCGACACAGAAGTAGTCGACGTTTTCGATGCACGCAGTGCCGACCTGGCCGCGGTCGTGGGTGGACCGGCCGATCAACACATCGGGTCCGATGATCTCGCGGGCTGCCGGCAGGGGCAGATCGTCTTGACCCAGGTGCAGTACGTCGGCACCCGCGGCGCGGGCGATGTCGGCGCGATCGTTGACCGCCAGTAGCGCCCCGCGGCGACGGGCGGCGTCGGCCAGGACTTCCAGTGCCGCCAGTTCGTCGCGGGCCTCCAATGGCCCGAACTGCTGCTCGCCGGCCGAACCTTTGTCGCGCAGCTGAATGATGTCCACCCCGCCGGCCAGTGCGGCGTCGGCGAACCCGGCCAGGTCACCGCGTTCTCGGCGGGCGTCGGTGCACAGGTACAGCCGGGCATCAGCGAGGCGGGTGAGACGGTCGGAGCGTTTGTGCACACCGCGACGCTAGCGGCTAACTTGGTGAGTTGACACGCGAGCAGGTGGAAGGGAGCCGCACATGCCCGGACCCTCGCTCGGTTCACTGGCCGTGATCGGCGGCGGCGTCATCGGGCTGTCGGTGGCGCGGCGGGCCGCCCGGGCCGGGTGGGCGGTGCGCGTGCACCGCACCGTCGAGCCCGGCGCCTCCTGGGTGGCCGGGGGCATGCTGGCCCCGCACAGCGAGGGCTGGCCAGGGGAAGATCAGCAGTTGCGGCTGGGGCTGCGCTCGCTGGCGCTGTGGCATGACTTCCTCGACGGGCTGCCGGCGCGGGTCGTCACCGCGCGCGAATCGCTGGTGGTGGCCGCCGATCGGGCCGACGTCGCGGACTTGCGCACCGTCGCCGACTGGCTCTGCGCGCAAGGCCATCCGGTGATCTGGGAGTCCGCCGCCCGCGACATCGAACCGCTGCTGGCCACCGGTATCCGGCACGGCTTCCGGGCCCCCACCGAACTCGCGGTCGACAACCGGGCGGTGGTCACCGCCCTGATCGCCGCCTGCGAGGAACTCGGCGTGACATGGTCTTCTCCGGTGCGTGAGCTCGCCGACGTGGATGCCGACGCCGTGGTGATCGCCAACGGCATCGACGCTCCCGCACTCTGGCCCGGGCTGCCGATCCGGCCGGTCAAGGGGGAGGTGCTTCGGCTGCGTTGGCGCAAAGGCTGCCTGCCCGCGCCGCAGCGGGTGATCCGGGCACGGGTGCACGGCCGGCAGGTCTATCTGGTGCCGCGCTCCGACGGCGTGGTGGTGGGTGCCACCCAGTACGAGCACGGCCGGGATACCGCCCCGGTGGTCTCGGGAGTGCGCGACCTGCTCGACGACGCCTGCACCCTGGTGCCGGCGCTCGGCGAGTACGAGTTGGCTGAATGCGCGGCCGGTCTGCGGCCGATGACACCGGATAACCTGCCGCTGGTGCGCCGCCTCGACGAGCGGACGTACGTCGCCGCCGGTCACGGCCGCAACGGATTTCTACTGGCACCGTGGACCGCCGAACAGGTTGTGTCCGAACTACTTCCGGTTGGGGTACGGCAATGATCGTCAACGTCAACGAGAAACAGATCGAAGTGGCCGAGGCGACGACGGTTGCCGCACTGCTGGCTTCGATGGGCTATCCGGATCGCGGTATCGCGGTGGCGGTGGATCAGGCGGTACTGCCGAGATCACGGTGGGCTACCGCGCTCTCCGATGGTGATCGGCTCGAGGTGGTAACGGCGGTGCAGGGTGGTTGAGGACGCGAAGCTGACCATCGCCGGACGGGAGTTCGGTTCCCGGCTCATCATGGGAACCGGTGGGGCCCACAGCCTGGCGGCGCTTGAGGGTGCGCTGGTGGCATCCGGGACCGAGCTGACCACCGTCGCGATGCGCCGGGTCGACGCCGAGGGTGGGACCGGCATGTTGGATCTGCTCAGTCGGTTGGGCATCACGCCGCTGCCCAATACCGCCGGCTGTCGCAGTGCGGCCGAAGCGGTGTTGACCGCGCAATTGGCGCGCGAGGCGCTCGGTACCGAATGGGTCAAGCTGGAGGTGATCGGTGATGAACGCACGCTGCTGCCCGATGCCATCGAATTAGTCCGTGCCGCAGAACAATTGGTGGATGACGGGTTTGTGGTGCTGCCGTACACCAATGATGACCCGGTGCTGGCGCGTCGGCTGGAGGACGCCGGGTGCGCGGCGGTGATGCCGCTGGGCTCACCGATCGGCACCGGGCTGGGCATCGCCAATCCGCACAGCATCGAGATGATCGTCGCCGCCGCCGGGGTGCCGGTGGTGCTGGACGCGGGCATCGGCACCGCCAGTGACGCCGCGCTGGCAATGGAACTGGGCTGCGACGCGGTGCTGCTGGCCAGCGCGGTCACCCGCGCCGCGGATCCGTCGGCGATGGCCGCGGCCATGGCGGGCGCCGTCACCGCCGGATATCTGGCGCGCCGCGCCGGCCGAATCCCGAAGCGGTTCTGGGCGCAGGCGTCCAGCCCGGCGCTGTGATGTCCGCTCCGTTGACCGCGAGCGTGCGTGTTTGTCCGCGACACGCCGCGATCACCCGTACAAGTGTGCACGCTCGCGGTCGGCGATGAACCGCTCGGCGATGAACCGCTATGTCGCGCTGGGCAGTTCGATGGCAGCCGGCCCCGGCATCCGGCCCGCCGTCGCCGGAGCGCCACGGGCGTCGGGGCGCTCGGCGCGCAACTACCCGCACCTGGTCGCGGACGCGTTGAACCTCGATCTCGTCGACGTCACGTTCTCCGGCGCGACGAGCGCCCATCTGCTGACCGAACGCCAGCTCGGCGCGCCGCCGCAGGTCGAGGCGTTGGACGGCTCGGAGACCCTGGTGACCGTCACCATCGGCGGTAACGACGTCGGCTATGTGCCGCTGCTGGCCGCGGCCGCACTGTTCGGACCGCTCGCC
>JBDTEP010000165.1:0-17836 GCA_039922455.1 Mycobacterium sp.
AGACGCTCACCTGCGGGCCGAGCGGGATCACCGCGAAGGCCGTGATCGCCGGCACCGTAGAGATGATCGGGGCCATCACGTAGATCACCCGGTCGACACCGGCGGGGGTGATGTCCTCCTTGAGGGCTAGCTTGACGCCGTCGGCCAGGCTCTGCAGCCATCCGTTCGGCCCGACCCGGTTGGGGCCGGGGCGCATCTGCATGCGTCCCAGCACTTTTCGTTCGATGACGATGGCAAAGAGCACCGTCAACACCAGGAAGGCGAAGACGCACAGCACCTTGGCCAGCATCAGCCACCAGGGATCATTCATGGTCTGCGTCCAATCTGTACCACCGCGCCCTGGCTGACGCCGAGATCCCGGTGCACCGCCGAGTCCCCGGAGTTCATCGGCAGCCATACGACCCGGTCCGGCATCTCGGTGATGACCAGCGGCAGCGTCATGTGGCCGTGCTCGGTGCTGATGGTGACCGGATCGCCCGGCGCGACACCGATCTCGAGGGCGGTCGGCGCCGACAGCCGCGCGACCGGCTTGCGGGCGGTGTTGGCCAGGTTCGGTTCCCCGGCCTGCATCACGCCGTTGTCCAGCAGCATCCGCCAGCCGGCCAGCACGGCTTCGCCGGCATCGGGTTGCGGTGGAGTGCCCGCGGCCACCTCGGGGCCGGCCACCCGTGCGCCTTCCCAGACGCCGAGGCCGGCCAGCTCGTCACGGGCCGCCTCCACGGTCGAAAGCCCCAGCGCCACACCCATCTCCTCGGCAACGGCGTCGAGCACCCGCACGTCGGACAGGGCGGCGCCGTCACCCAGCGCGATACCGAACCGACGGCGACGGCCCTCCCAATTGACATAAGTGCCGGTCTTCTCGGACGCGGGCGCGATCGGCAGCACGACGTCGGCGCGATCGGTGACCTCGCTGTGCCGCAACTCGATGCTGACCAGGAATCCGACCGCGTCCAGGGCGGCCAGCGCCGCCGCCGGATCAGCCAGGTCAGCCGGTTCGACCCCACCGACCAGCAGCGCCCCCAATGTTCCGGCTGCGGCCGCCGCCAGGATGGCATCGGTGTCGCGTCCGGCCTGCGAAGGCAGATCGTCGGGGCCGTCGAGCTTCCACGCCTGCGCGATCTCGGCCCGCGCGGATTCGTCGCCCAGCGGACGGCCGCCGGGCAACAGGCCCGCCAGGGCGCCGCAATCCAGTGCGCCGCGCTCCCCGGCACGCCGCGGCACCCAGGCCAGCCGCGCGCCGGTGGCTTCGGCTAATCGGGCCGCCGCGGACAACGCGCCCGGCGAACCCGCCAGCCGCTCGCCGACCAGCAGCACCGCACCGGGCTGGCGCAGTAACTGCCCGACTCCGGTCTGATCGGAGTCGTCGTGCAGCCCGTCCAGCACCCTCGCCTCGCCACCGGGCACCACGGGCAACAGCGTGCCGAACATCTTGGCAAGTGCGCGGTCGGCGAACGGCGCGATGGTGAACACTCGGGTGTCCTTCTTGCGGGCGGCTTTACGCAGCCGCAGGAAGATCATCGGTGACTCTTCTTCGGGCTCGAAGCCGACCAGTAGTACCGCTCGAGCGGCTTCGAGGTCGGCGTAGCTCACGGCTATTCCGCGACCGGCCACCCGGGCGGCCAGGAACGCCGCTTCCTCGGTGGACTGCGGGCGGGCCCGGAAGTCGATGTCGTCGCTGCCGAGCGCCACCCGGGTGAACTTGGCGTAGCCGTAGGCGTCTTCGGTGGTCACCCGGCCGCCGACCAGCACGCCGGTGCCTCCGCTGGCCGCGGCCAGGCCGCGCGCCGCTATTGCCAATGCGTGCGGCCAGGAGGTGGGCACCAGGTTCCCGCTGTCGTCACGCACCAGCGGGGTGGTGATCCGGTCCCGTTGGGTGGCGTAGGTGAACGCCCAGCGTCCCTTGTCGCAGTTCCATTCCTCGTTGACGTCCGGATCCTCGCCGGCCATCCGGCGCATCACCTTGCCGCGGCGGTGGTCGGTGCGCTGGGCGCAACCGGAGGCGCAGTGCTCGCAGACACTCGGCGTGGACACCAGGTCGAACGGGCGGGCCCGGAATCGGTACGAGGCGCCGGTGAGCGCCCCCACCGGGCAGATCTGCACGGTGTTGCCGGAGAAGTAGGAGTCAAACGGGGTGTCGGTGTAGATGCCGACCTGCTGCAGGGCGCCGCGGTCCATCATCTCGATGAACTGGTCCCCGGCGATCTCGTTGGCGAACCGGGTGCAGCGCGCGCACAGAATGCAGCGATCCCGGTCCAACAGCACCTGTGCGGAGATGTTGATCGGTTTGGGATAGGTCCGCTTGGCCTCTTCGAAGCGGGTCTCGGTGCGGCCGTGAGTCATCGCCTGGTTCTGCAGCGGGCACTCGCCGCCCTTGTCGCAGGTCGGGCAGTCCAGCGGGTGGTTGATCAGCAGCAGTTCCATCACCAGGCTCTGGGCCCGGTCTGCTTCGGCGGAGGTGTGTTGGGTGCGCACCACCATGCCCTCGGTCGCTGCCACCGCGCAGGACGGCTGCGGCTTGCGCTGACCTTCAACCTCGACCATGCACTGCCGGCACCAGGCCACCGGGTCCAGCAGCGGGTGGTCGCAGAATCGCGGGATCTCGATGCCCAGCTGCTCGGCGGCCCGAATAATCAAGGTGCCCTTGGGAACCGTGATCTGCTGGTCGTCGATGCTGAATGTGACCGACGCCGGGTCCTCCTGCCGATCCGGCCCAGTCATGCTGCACCGCCGTTGGATCCGTTTGGCACGACCATGCTCGCTTTCGGGTCGAACGGGCAGCCCCCCAACTCCAGGTGGGCGATGTATTCGTCACGGAAATACTCAATCGACGACTTGACCGGCATCGCCGCACCATCTCCCAAGGCGCAGAAGGATTTCCCGAACAACACGTCGGCGATGTCCAGCAGGGTGTCGAGGTCTTCGGGAGTGCCCCGACCGGTCTCGAGGCGTTCATAGATCGGCACCAGCCAGTAGGTGCCCTCGCGGCACGGCGTGCACTTGCCACAGGACTCATGTTTGTAGAACTCCGACCAGCGCCGGGCCGCGCGCACCACGCAGGTGGTCTCGTCGAAAATCTGCAACGCCTTGGTGCCCAACATCGATCCGGCCGACGTCATGCCCTCGTAGTCCAGCGGGATGTCGAGGTGCTCCTCGGTGAGGATGGGTGTCGACGACCCGCCCGGTGTCCAGAACTGGAGCCGGTGCCCGTCGCGTATCCCACCGGCATAGCCGAGCAGCTCGCGCAGCGTGATGCCCAGCGGGGCCTCGTACTGGCCGGGGCGGTTCACGTGCCCGGACAGTGAATACAGGGTGTAGCCGCGGGACTTCTCGGTGCCCATCGACCGGAACCACTCGGGCCCGTTGCGCAGGATCGACGGCACGCTGGCGATGGATTCGACGTTGTTGACCACCGTCGGTGAGGCGTACAGCCCGGCCACCGCCGGGAACGGCGGACGCAGCCGCGGCTGCCCGCGGTAGCCCTCCAGGGAATCGATCAGCGCGGTCTCCTCGCCGCAGATGTAGGCGCCCGCCCCGATGTGCACCGTGATGTCCAGGTCGTATCCGCTGCCGTCGATGTCGGTGCCCAACAGCCCGGCCGCGTAGGCTTCGGCGACCGCGGCGTGCAGTCGACGCACTACCGGCAGCACCTCGCCGCGTACGTAGATGAAGGCGTGGCGGGCCCGGATCGCGTAACCGCACACGATCATGCCCTCGATGAGCACATGCGGCGTCGCCATCATCAACGGCATGTCTTTGCAGGTGCCGGGTTCGGACTCGTCGGCGTTGACCAGCAGGTAGTGCGGTTTGGCGCCCGCCCCTTCAGTGCCCTGGGGGACGAACGACCACTTGGTCCCGGTGGAGAAGCCGGCGCCCCCCCGGCCGCGCAGCCCGGAGTCCTTGACCAGTTCGATGACCTCGTCGGGTGCCATCGCCAGCGCCCGGCGCATGCCGACGTAGCCGTCATGGCGGCGGTAGGTCTGCAGCGTCCAGGACTCGGGTTCGTCCCAGTAGCTGCTGAGCACCGGGGTCAGCGGTGTGCCTCCCGGAGATGTCATTTCCCGCCCCCACTGGCGCTGCTGCCCGGCTCCGGTGCGGTCATCCCCAGTTCGCGCGCGACGCGCAGGCCCGCCAGCGTCGCCGCGCCGGCTCCGCCCTGGCCGTCGTCGGCACGTTCGTCGGGGAAGCCGGCCAGAACGCGTTCGGTCTCGCGGAAACTGCACAATGGCATCCCGCGGGTGGGCCGCACCTCTTGGTCGTCGCGCAGTTTGTCGACCAGTTCGCGCGCCGATTCCGGTGTCTGGTTGTCGAAGAACTCCCAGTTGACCATCACCACCGGCGCGTAATCACATGCTGCGTTGCACTCGATGTGCGCCAAGGTGACCGATCCGTCAGGCGTGGTGTCATGGGCTCCGTCCGCCATGCCCAGGTGTTGCTTCAGGTCGTCGTAGATCGCGTCGCCGCCCATGACCGCGCACAGGGTGTTGGTGCAGACGCCGACCAGGTATTGGCCGGTCGGGTCGCGCCGGTACATCGAGTAGAACGACGCGACCCCGGCGACGTCTGCGCGGGTCAGCCCGAGTAGATCGGCGATGAACTCCAGGCCGGCCGGGGTGACGTAGGAGTCTTCGGCCTGCACCAGATGCAGCAGCGGCAGCAGCGCCGAGCGCTGCTCCGGGTAGCGGGCGATGATCTCCTGGGCATCGGAGGTCAGCCGCGCTCGCACCTCGTCGGAGTAGGCGCGCGGTGCATCGGGGTGGTTGAACTGGTTGGGTTCCTCGGGCGGGCGGCCCAACTGGAGGAAGACCCGGTTGCCGTCGGCGCCGGCGGTCGGCGGCATCAGCCGCCCCCGCCCGGTCTTGTTGATCTGGCCGTCGGTCCCGCTCATCGGTCCACCCCTCCCATGACCGGGTCGATGCTGGCGACCGCGGCGATCACGTCGGCGATCAGCCCGCCCTCACTCATGGCGGCGACGGCCTGCAGGTTGGTGAACGACGGATCCCGGTAGTGCACCCGGTAGGGCCGGGTGCCGCCGTCGCTGACCATGTGCACTCCGAGCTCGCCGCGGGGCGACTCGACCGAGACGAACACCTGCCCCGGCGGCACCCACAGATCCTCGGTGACCCGCTTGAAGTGGTGGATCAGCCCCTCCATCGAGTGACCCATGATCCAGCCGATGTGCTCCTTGGAGTTGCCCTGTCCGTCCGGGCCCACCGTCAGATCACCCGGCCAGGCAATCTTGCGGTCTTCGATCATCACCGGGCCGGGCCGCAACTTGTCCAGACATTGCTCGACGATTTTCAGCGACTCCTTGATCTCCGCAATGCGGATCAGATAACGGCCGTAGGCATCACAGCCGTCATCGGTGATCACATCGAATTCGTAGTCCTGGTATCCGCAGTAGGGTTCGGCACGGCGTATGTCGTAGGGCAGGCCGGTGGACCGCAGGACCGGGCCGGTGATGCCCAGCGCCATGCACCCGGTCAGGTCCAGGTAGCCCACGCCCCTGGTGCGGGCCTTCCAGATGTAGTTATCGGTGAGCAGATCCTCGATGTCCTTGAGCCGCTTGGGCATCAGTTCGAGAAAGTCGCGGATCTGTGGGATCGCCTCGTCGGGCAGGTCCACCGAAACGCCGCCGGGCCGGATGTACTGGTGGTTCATCCGCAGACCGGTGATCGTCTCGAAGATATCGAGCACCAGTTCGCGTTCGCGGAAGCCGAACAGCATCACCGAAAGCGCGCCGAGCTCCATGCCGCCGGTGGCCAGCGCGACCAGGTGCGACGAGATCCGGTTGAGTTCCATCAGCAATACCCGGATCACCTTCACCCGCTCCGGGATCTCGTCGGTGATGTCGAGCAGCTTCTCCACCCCGAGGCAGTAGGCGACTTCGTTGAAAAACGGTGCCAGGTAGTCCATCCGCGTCACGAACGTGACGCCCTGGGTCCAGTACCTGTACTCCAGGTTCTTCTCAATGCCGGTGTGCAGATAGCCGATGCCGCAACGGGCTTCGGTCACCGTCTCGCCGTCGAGTTCGAGGATCAGCCGCAGCACGCCGTGCGTCGACGGGTGCTGGGGCCCCATGTTGACGACGATGCGTTCGCCGGGGTCGGCGGCCTTGGCCGCTTCGATCACCTGGTCCCACTCCTGCCCGCCGACGTTCAGGACGGTCTGGGGCTTGTCGGTGCTCATTAGTTGTAGGCCCTCCGCTCGTCCGGCGGCGGTATCTGCGCGCCCTTGTACTCGACCGGGATGCCGCCCAACGGGTAGTCCTTGCGCTGCGGGTGGCCGTGCCAGTCGTCGGGCATCTCGATCCGGGTCAGCGAGGGGTGGCCGTCGAAGATGATCCCGAAGAAGTCATAGGTCTCCCGTTCGTGCCAATCGGTGGTGGGATAGATCGCGAACAGTGAGGGAATGTGCGGATCCGCATCGGGGGCTGTGACTTCCAGGCGAACCCGGCGGTTGTGGGTAATGGACTTCAGTGGGTAGACCGCGTGCAGTTCACGGTCGGTGTTAGCGGGGTAGTGCACTCCGGAAACACCAAGGCTCAGTTCGAAGCGCAGGGCGGGGTCGTCACGCAGCAACTCAGCCACCGCCGGCAGCTGCGCCCGATGGATGTAGAGGGTCAGCTCGCCGCGGTACACCACCACTTTCTCTACGGCGTCGGCGAATTCGATACCGTCACGCTGCAGCGCCGCCGCCAGGGTGTCCACGAGTTCGTCGAAGTAGCCGCCGTAGGGCCGCGGGGATTCACCGGGTAGTGCGCTCTCGGTCACCAGGTGTCCGTACCCGGAGGTGTCACCGCTGTCGGCCGCGCCGAACAGGCCGCGGCGCACCTTGATCACGTCCGCGGTGTCGTCTTGGCCGTCACCGCTGGCAGTGCCCTCGCTCACCGCAGCAACCCCCTCTTCTGCCAGGTGGACGGGGCCGACAGGGCCGCTTCCTCGGTTGCGGTGATCACCTGCTCCCGGTTGACGCCTAACGGCATCTCGCGAATCTTCTCGTGCAGCTTGAGGATCGCGTACATCAACATCTCCGGCCGGGGCGGGCAGCCGGCCAGGTAGATATCGACCGGGACGACATGGTCAACCCCCTGCACCACGGCGTAGTTGTTGAACATCCCGCCCGATGACGCGCACACGCCCATAGCCAGCACCCACTTGGGTTCCACCATCTGGTCGTAGATCTGCCGCAGCACCGGTGCCATCTTCTGGCTGACCCGGCCGGCGACGATCATCAGGTCGGCTTGGCGCGGCGAGGCCCGGAACACTTCCATCCCGAACCGGGACAGGTCGTAGTCGGGCGCCATCGTCGACATCATCTCGATCGCGCAACAGGCCAGGCCGAAAGTCGCCGGCCACAGCGATCCCTTGCGGAAATACCCGGCCATGTCCTCGACGGTGGACAGTAGGAGTCCGCTCGGCAGCTGCTCTTCTAATCCCATTTATAAGCCCGCCTTCTCCAACTCAATCCCAACTCAGACCGCCGCGCCGCCAGACGTAGGCGTACGCGACAAAGACGACGACGGCGAACAGCACCATCTCGATCAGGGCGAACACCCCGAGCCCGTCGAAGGCGACGGCCCAGGGGTAGAGAAAAACAATCTCGATGTCGAAGACGATGAACAACATCGCGGTCAGGTAGTACTTCACCGGGAAGCGCTGCCCAGATGGGGCGTGCGGCCCGCTGACAGGCTGGTCGGTGGGTTCGATGCCGCACTCGTAGGCTTCCAACTTCGACCGGTTGTACCGTGACGGACCGGTCAGCGCCCCGGCGACCACGGAGAATATGGCGAAACCGGCGGCGAGCGCGGCGAGCAGCAGGATCGGCAGGTATTGATTCATGCGCAGTGACGTAGTTCCCTTCCGGGCGTCGATGTGAATTCTCGCACAGCCTAGCCCGCGGCAACCAAGCGGTTGGGAAGAATCTGAAATTGTCGATAACTGTGACAGGCATCACCTGCAGCGATCAACGGCGACAGGCGAATTCGCCTCTGAGGTAGCCCTAACCCGGTGGTTCAGCGAGGCTCGACGGAGGAGAGGCGAAGCTGGGACCGCCGCCCTAACGGGCTGTCGGCGTGCGCAGCAGACCCAGCACCGTGCGGCTCAGTGCCATGGGGTCCACCGGGTGCGCCACCGCGGCATCGGCGTGGGACCATTTCGCCAGCCAGGCGTCGTCGGCGCGGCCGGTCAGCACCACGATCGGCGGGCACGGGAAAATCTCGTCCTTGAGCTGTTTGCAGATGCCCATCCCGCCGGCCGGGGTCGCCTCGCCATCGAGGACGGCGAGGTCGATTCCGCCGGCATCCATCTGCCGGATCACCATCGGCTCGGTCGCGACCTCGACGTAACTCAGCTCCGGCAGGTCCGGGTGCAGGCGCTTGCCCAACGCGGTCATGGTCCGTGCGCGGATCGAAGCGTCATCACTGTAGACAAGAATCCGCAGCGCGGCGGTGGAATCAGACACGGTGCAGATGCTACTGCGCACGGGGCGCTGATACGGCGGCTTTGGTCGCGGTCGTCGAACCGATTGTCGCGCAGTGACTCTAAGCCGCTACTGGTCGTAGCCGGGATGGTCGATCTCCAGCCGGTGCTGCACCAGGGTGTACAGACAGGTGGTAAGTGCCAGGGGCCGGCCGTCGAGGTCACCGGCTCGGATGGCGGCGGCCAGCGCGGCCTCGTCGGTAAAACCCAGCCTGGCCAGCTCCTGCTCGGTCGTGCCGCCGGAGGTGTCGGACAACTCCCGCTCGACAATGCGCAGTGCATTGGCGGCCACTCGGGCGTGGAATTTGACCTGGCCCTCGGTGGCGGCCCCGCCGTCGCGGTTCGCAAACGCCGTGTCCAGGAACTCGGCGACCGCGGTGATGAGTTCGGCGGCGGTCGGCCGCCGCTGGTCGGCGGTCACGGCCGGACCCCGTCGAGCAGCCTGAGCAGGTCCCATTCTGTTTCGGAGACCCGCCGCCCGATCGTCGCCAACTCTACCGAGCGGGTCTGTCCGCTCAGGTGCCGCTCGGCCTGGTAACGGCAGATGATTCCCCACCGCAGTGTGCCCAGCAGCAGCCACCAGTCGAACCGTTCCCGGTCGACGGCCGTGCCGGCAGCCCGCTCATAGGTGGTCAGGAAGCTGTCGATACCGCCGAGCCCGCCGGCGGCGCGGTCGGCGGTAGCGCCGAACCGCCAGGCCCGCATGCAGAACCAGGCCAGGTCCTCGCAGCCGTCGCCGAGGTGAGCCAGTTCCCAGTCCAGTACCGCCGCCAGATCACCGCCGGCCACCATCAGGTTGCCCATCCGGAAGTCGCCGTGCACCAGTTGTCCCGCCGTCGGCGCCGGCCGGCCGGCTGCCAGCCGGCGAAACGCCCACTAGAAGGTGGCGGTGGTGTCGCCGGTCGTGTCGAGTTGGCGACGGCAGGCCGCGAGCTGATCCTCGGCGCTCAAGCCGACCCCGTGCGGGTCGGCTCGGTGGATGGCTGCCAGGGCCTGTGCGCATTGGTTGAGCAGGCCGGCCCGGCTGGCATCGTTGAGCTGGCGGTCGATGCGTCGCACCACGGTCTCGCCCCCGACCTCGTCGCAGATCAGGAAGGGATTGCCCAGCGCGGCAACGGAATCGTCGGCTATCAACACATCCGGGACCGGCGCTCCGGCGGCTCCCGCGGCAGCCTGGGCGCGGGCCTCCAATGTCATGGCGGCGCTGGTCTCGTCGGCCGGCCCGGTGCGCAGGATCAGTGCCCGGCGTCCACCGGGGGTGACCGCGTCGAACGCCCAGGTGGCCCTGCTGGCACCGCCCGTCAGGGCGCGCAGGCCCGTGACGGTGACCGGACCCAATACCGGTGCCAGCACCCGGGAGAGCCCCCGGGAGAGCTCCTGAGCCAGCTCAATCGGAGTCATCGCCGGCGGTCGAAGCCGAACAGTCGCTGCGCGACCCGGCGGATTTGGATCTCCTCGGCGCCCTCGGTGATCCGGTAGCGGCGGTGGTGACGGTAGATGTGCTCGAAGGGCTCGTGCCGGGTGTAGCCGAGACCGCCGAAGGTCTGGATCGCCTGGTCGGCGGCGTCGCACACCAGTCGGTTGGCGCGATAGTTGGCCATCGACACCTTGTCGGAGACCTCCAGGTGATGGTCGCGGTCCAGATGCCAGGCCGCGTAGTAAACCAGCAGGCGCACCATCTGGGCGTCCGTTTGCAGCTCGGCCAGTGGCCACTGCACGGCCTGGTTGACCGACAGCGGCTTGCCGAAGACCTTGCGTTCGGTCGCGTATGCCGCGGCCCGGTCGATGCAGTACTGGGCGGCGCCCAGGCTGGAGGCGGCCTGGCGGATCCGGTTCTCGTGCAGGAAGGTCTGAGCCACCTCCAGTCCGCGATCCACCTGGCCCAGCACCGCCTCAACCGGCACCCGGACGTCGGCGAGTTCGACCTCGCCGTGGTCGGTAGGCATGTTGAAGGTCCACCAGTAGAACGGGACCGTGAAGCCAGGCGAATCGGTGGGCACCAGGAATGCGGTGATACCAGTTGCGTCGCCGGCCCCGCCGGAGGTGCGCGCGAAGACCAGGTCGTGGGTGGCCCGGTGTACCCCGGTGTTGAACCGCTTGGCGCCGTTGATCACCCAGCTGTCGCCGTCGAGTACGGCGCGGGTCTCCAGCCAGGTCGCATCCGAGCCATGGGCCGGCTCGGTGAGGCCGAACGCCATCGACCGCTCACCGGTGATGAGGGCTTGCGAGAACGTGCGGCGCTGCTCGTCGGTGCCGAAACGTTCCATCATGATCACCTGGGGGAAGTTCCCGACGATCGACGACTCGTCCTGCAGGTCGTTGTGCAGGCCGAGTCCCTTGTGCGCCAGATGTTCCCGGATCACCGCCATGTCGACGTTGGTCCCGTCGCGGCCGCCCAGTGACGCCGGCAGTCCGTAGCGCAGCCAGCCGGCCGCGTCGGCTCGGCGGCGCATCTCATCGAGCAGGTCCTCCCACTCGCGGCGCGGGATGCCGTCGTGTTCGATATCGGTGCGGGCGAACTCCCGCCGATGGTCGAAGTACTGCATGTGAACGGCCTGCAGGGGCGCGATCTCGCGTTCGATGAAGGCATCCATCTCTGCAAGCAGTCCCGGAATGTGTTCGGGCAGTGTGAAATCCATGGCGGATCCTTCAGTTGTCAGTGTTCATTGGCCGTACAGGGTCGTCCTCCAGATCGTTGACAGCGTCGCGATGGCGTCACTGTCGCTGATCTGCCAGCCCGGTTCGGACGGGCCGGCGAAGACGATGGTGAAGTTCTCGAACATCAGCGCGATCGCTGCCGAGGTGTGGTCGGAGTCGAGGTCAAGGCCATAGCCCTGCTGCTGGGCGCGCCGAACCGAGGCGGCGACAATCTCCATGCCGAACCGTCGGAATTCGTTCTGCAGCGCGGCGAATCGCTGCTTGGTGGCCGCGAGTTGGGCAACGGCGATCATGGTGCCGATGTTCTGCTTGAACATGCCCCAGTAAGCGCTGACCACCGATGTGAAGAACTCGGTGTCCTGCGGGGAGTCCGGCAGCCGCATTTTCAACCCGGACGGTTCGACAACGTCGGCCAGAAACGACTCCGCCAGCGCGGCAAGTAGATCCTCTTTGTCACTGAAATAGCGGTACAGCACCGCCGTCGATTTTCCGGCCGCGGACGTGATGTCGGCCAGCGTGGTGCCATGAAAGCCGCGCTCGGCAAACAGCTGCCTTGCGGCCCGCTCGATCGCGCCGCGCGTCTGGCGGCCCTTCGAGCTCAGCTCACGCTGGTTGGACATCGACAACTCAATCCCGCTTCCGGTCTCCGGCGGTCAGCAGCGCGCTGGGCAACCGGTGTCCGACGACCGAACTGGCGACACCGGCTGCGGTGATCGCGGCGTCCAGGTCGATGCCGGTGAAAAAGCCGCAGTCGCCCAGCAGATACACCAGATCCTCGGTGGCGATATTGCCGGTGGCGCCGGGAGCGAACGGACACCCGCCCAGGCCGCCGGCGGAGGCGTCCAGGCGCGTCACACCACAGCTCACTGCAGCGTAGGCGCTGGCCAGCCCGGCGCCGCGGGTGTTGTGGAAGTGTGCGCCCAGCGGCATGTCGCCGATAACCGGTCGTACCGCCGCGATCAGATCGGCGACCCGCCGGGGGGTGGTGGTGCCGATGGTGTCGGCGATGGACAGCCGGTCAACGCCGTTTTCGCTCGCCGCCGCGGCGATATCGATGACTCGCTGGGGCGGGGTCGGGCCGTCGAATGGGCAGTCCCACGCGGTGGCGATGATGACCTCGACGGATGCACCGGCAGCATGGGCGATGCCGGTGATTTCCGCGATCGCCGTCACGGCCTGTGCGGTCGGCCGGCCGACGTTGGCGCAACTGAACGAATCCGACGCGCAGACCACGTACTCGATCGAGGTCAGGCCCGCGGCCGCCGCCCGCGCGGCGCCACCTGGGCTGGCAACCAACGCGGAGAACTCGATGTCGGGGTAGCGCCACAGCTCGGCGGCGATTTCGGCCGCATCGGCAAGCGCCGGAACCTTGGTCGGGGAGACGAAAGAGGTCACCTCGACCTCGCGCACCCCGGTGGCGGCGATCGCGGCCAGCAGTTCGAGTTTGGCGCTCAGCGGGATCGGCTGCTCGATCTGCAGACCGTCCCGCAGTGCCACCTCGCGGATCGAGACCTGACCGGCTGGTTGGTTCACAGCACCCCCTCTGCGCGTAACGTCTCCAGCTCCGCGTCGTCCTTGCCGAGCAACCCGGCATAGACGTCGTCGTTGTGCTGTCCGGGCCGGGCGGATCCGGCGTTGCGGATGGCGCCCGGGGTATGGGAGAGCACCGGGATGATCCCGGGACCCAAGACTTTCCGTTCGGCACCTTGGTCCCAGTGCTCGGCGATCATGCCGCGGGACCGCAGTTGCGGGTCGTTGACCACCTCCGCGACGGTGTTGATCGGCCCGGAGATCACCCCGGCGTCGCTCAGCGTCTCGATGATGACGTCGGACCGATGTTGCGCAGCCCATTCGCCGATGATGGTGTCCAGTTCGTCCTGATTGCGGCCGCGCGCAACGTGATCGGCGAACCGAGGGTCCGTTCCAAGTTCGGGCAGTCCGATGGCCTGGCACAGCCGGACGAAGACGCTGTCTTGGTTGGCGGCGATCACGACCCAGCTGCCGTCGGCGGATCGGTAGATGTTCGACGGGGCGATGCCTTCGAGTCGGGTGCCGGACGGCCCGCGCACCACGCCACCGACGTCGTAGTCCGGGATGGTGGATTCCTGGATGGCCAGACAGGATTCGGTCAACGCGACGTCGACCACCTGCCCCTCGCCGGTCACGGTGCGCCGGTACAGCGCGGCCAGCGCACCCTGGGCGGCGAACATCCCGGCGAGGCTGTCGCCGAGCGACAATGCCAGCCGCGGCGGCGGGCCGCCGGGGAAACCATTTAGGTGCCGCAGCCCGCTGGCTGCTTCGGCGACCGAGGCATACCCGGCCTTGTGTGCGTCGGGACCGGTCTGTCCGTACCCGGAGACCCGCACCAGGATGATGCCGCGGTTGCGCTCCTGCAGCACGTCGAATCCCAGGCCCCATTTCTCCAGCGTGCCGGGCCGGAAGTTCTCCACGACTATGTCGGTGCGTTCGATGAGCTCCAAGAACAGCGCCCGGCCCCGGTCCTTACGCAGGTCCAGCGTGATGGACTTCTTATTGCGGGCGTGCACGGTCCAGAAGAAATGGCGCCCGTCGCGTTCGGTCTGCCCCCAGGTGCGCAACGGATCGGGGCTGCCCGGCAGTTCGATTTTGATGACCTCGGCACCCATGTCGCCGAGTAGGCGCCCGGCGAACGGGCCGGAGATCAGCGTGCCGAGTTCAATGACCCGGATGCCGTCGAGCGCGCCGGCGGTGTTCATGCCGTCGAGCCTACGAAATCATGTCGGGCCAGCCAATCGGTGACGATGTCCACCGCCTGACGAAGTGCTGCGCGCTGATCCGGACCGGCGTAGTAGTGGTTCGCGCCGGGGATTTCGTGCAGCTCCTTGTCGCCGGTGCCGATCGCCTCGAAGAGTCGACGGGTGTGGCTGGGCGTGCAAGCGTCATCGGCCATGTTGCCGATCACCAGGGCGGGAACCACGATGTCGTTGCCGCAGTCCACCCCGTCGCCATTCGCGTCGTCGTAGCTCCACTGCGACAGCCAGCTGCGCAGCGTGCAGAATCGCGCCAGCCCGACCGGACTCATGTTCACCACCGCAGGATCGCCTAGATAGCAGCTGCCGGGGGTGCGTTCGTTGGGATCCACCGTCGGATCCAGCCAGCGCGGGTCGGCCATGGTGCCGTGCACGACGAACCCGAATTCGTCATCTGGACGCCCGGCGGCTTTCAGTTCGGTGAGCTTGTCCTTGACCCAGGCGGTGATCCGGCGATTCCGGTCGATCTGGGTCTGCCGGTAACGGTCCAAGAACTCTGCAGTGTACGGCGGCTGATTGGGGTTCTCCGGGTTGTAAAGATCCAGTTCCGGATGACGTTTGGTGGGGTCGCGCTCGTCGAGGATCGAGGCGTCGAGCCATTCGGTCAGGGTGCCGTGCCGGCTGATGTGGGCGGCCAGCAGCATGATGCCGTCGGCGGGGACCAACCCGAGCTTGGTCAGGTCGGGGCCGTCGCCGGACGGGCCTGCCGTAATCGTCGGATGCTGCGCCTGCTGCTGGTAGAACAGCGACAGCGAGCCGCCGCCGCTCCAGCCGGCCAACACCACCTTCGAATATCCGAGCCGGTTCTTGGCGTCCTTGATGCATTCACCGAGGTCTTCGACCACCTTCTCCATCAGCAGGGCGGAGTCGGTGCCGCGGAATCGGCTGTTGCAGTAGATGACGTGGTGGCCGGCGCGCGCCAACGCGTTGACCATCGGCAGGTAGGCGCCGCCGCCGATCGGGTGCATGAACACCAGCACGGTGTCACTCGGCGTGCCCTTCGACCGGAGCAGGTAACTCTCCAGCACCACCAACTCGGCCACTCCGCCATAGACGTCGCGAACTACCGAATTATTCTGGTAGGCAATCAGATAGGCGATGCGGTCATAGTCGTGCTTGACGGTCATGTGTGCTGTCCTAGGTCGTGGGCGAGAACTTCCGCTGACGGGGTGAGCCGGTGTCGGGTGTCGATGGCGATCACCTGCCAGTCGACCCGCTGGTAGTCGTCGAACTTGCGGCGCGTCCGCTCGCGGGCCTTCTCCGGGGCGCCGTGGTGCACGCCCTGCGGTGCGTGGCTGATCAGGCCGGGCGGCATCGGAATGCCGTAGAGCGACCCGCCGTGGAAGAACGCGATTTCGTCGTAGTCGACGTTGCGGTGATACCAGGGGGTGCGTTCGGTTCCCGGCACCCCCTCGGCGGGCTTGGGCAGGAAGTTCATCACGTACACGCCGGTGGCCTGCATGAACAGGTGCACCGTCGGGGGCAGGTGCAGGCTGTCGGAGGTTACGACGTTGTAGTCGGCGATGTTGAAGGTGAAGGCGAAATTGTCACCGCGCCAACCTTCGACGTCGATCGGATTATGTTGGTAGACAAGGGTAGTCACCCCAGCTCCGTCGATAGGCCGGTGGATAAGCCGGACCTCGTACTCATCGCGGTGGTCGTCCTCGATGGCGGCCGGCTCGGGGATGACCACCTGCGACGGGTCGAACGGGAAGTGCCGGCCCAGCGGACCGGGCGGCGGTACCCGGAACTCGTCGGCGGCCTCGATCAGCAGCAGTGTGGTCTCGGCATCGGGCAGCTGACGCCAGGTGGTCGCCTTGGGCAGATAGACCCAGTCGCCTTCGCGGTAGCGCAGCGGGCCGAACTCGGTTTCTAGCCGGCCCGATCCGGCGTGCACGAAGAAGAGCAAGTCGCCGTCGACGTAGCGGACGTGAAACGGCATCTCCACGGATCGTCGGGACAGCGAGATGCGGCAGTCCGGGTTGGAGAACAGCAGCAGGGGGCCGCCGGCGGGGTCGGCGGCGTCGCCGGGGTCCAGTTGCGAGGACAGCACGTCGACCGGGCGCAGCGGGCCGTCGGCACGGTACGCGGTCGGGTCGTGGCGCCGGTACATGTTGGCGGTGCGGCCGGTGAAGCCGCCGCGGCCCAACTCGTCGTCCTTGAGCCCGTCGAGGTCGGCGTGCAGGCGCTTCGGCGTTCTGCCTTTGCGCAGGTGGACGAAGGATTCCATGGACGGCTCCCAGATCGGCGCGAAACAATAACTAAAAGTGATGTTAGTTTTTGTTTTACGCTCGGGCAAGAGCGCACGCCATCTTGCATTCAGCCCTTCTGGTAGCTCCAGCTGCGCAGTTGCCCGGCGATCGTCTCGAGATCGCCCAGGGTGCCGGTGGCGACCTGGATGACGAACTCGAAACGATCGTCCTCGGGCGCGCTGATCCACCGGCCGTTGATGGCGAGGAAAGTCAGGCAGGCTGTCCAGGCGAGTCGCTTGTTCCCGTCTACCAGTGCGTGGTTGCGGGCCAGGGATTGCAGCAGGGCCGCGGCTTTGAGAGGTAGATCGGGGTAGGCGTCCTCGCCGAACACCGATGCGCAGGGCCTCGCCAGGGCTGATTCCAGCAAGCCGTAATCCCTGACTGCGACGTCCGCGCCGACGGCTACGCGGGCGATGTCGAGCATGTCCTCGAGATCCAGGTACTCGATCATGCGTCTTTGAGGCGCTCCAGCACCCCGGCCTCCTCGTGCACCACCTGCCGCAGGGCGTCAGAGACCTCGGCCTTGTGGGTCCGCCGGGCGATGTACTCGTCGATGGCTGACAGTGCGACGGCCTGCATGGAGCGACCCTCGGCGGCAGCCTGCCTGCGCAGGGCCTCGGCCTGCTGCTCACTGGTGCGTAAAGTCATTCCCATGAGCGGATGATACCGAATTGATACCAGCAAGGTGCGGCGGATGGACGGGAGAGGCGTGCCAGACCTCAGTCCTGCTGACGTGACCGTGTCGGCTCGCCTACAACCGGATACCAACGGTGGTGCTCAGCCCGCCGTCGAGCGGGAGGACCGCTCCGGTCATGAAGTTGGTGGCCGGGGAGGCCAGATATACCGCGGCGGCGGCGACGTCGGTGGCGCGGCCGATGCGTTTGACCGGGTTAGCCGCCGCGATCCGATCGCCGGCCGCGTCGAGCGTGGCGGCCATCATCTTCGACGGGAACGGGCCCGGGGCGATCGCGTTGACCAGGATGGACGGTGCCAGCTCGGCGGCCAGGTGCCGGGTTAGCTGATGGATGCCGGCCTTGGACGCCGCGTAGGAGAAGTTCTGGTGGCCGGGCACCATCAGACCGTCGATCGAGCCGATGTTGATCACCCGGGAGGGATTGTCTGCCTCGGCGGCCGCCTCCAGAAGCGGGCGGGCCAGCTGAGTCAGTACGAACGGCGCCTTGACGTTGAGGGTGAGCACCTTGTCGAAGGCGGCCGCCGGGAACTCGTCGAACGGCGCGCCCCAGGTGGCGCCGGCATTGTTGACCAGGATGTGCAGTCGGTCTTCCCGGGCGGCGACGGCGTCGATCAGCGCGCGGCAGTCCTCTTCGCGGCTGACGTCGGCGGGGATGGCGTGCACCTCGCCGAACCGGGACAGTTCCTGCGCCGCGCGTTGGCAGGCGTCGGCCTTGCGGGACGAGATGTAGACGCGGGCACCGGCACGCAAATACCCCTCGGCGATCATGTAGCCGATGCCGCGGGTGCCACCGGTTACCAGCGCGGTCTTCCCGGCCACCGAGAAGAGTTCGGAGAACGACTCGGGAAACATGGTTGCTCCTCGCGGGTTGCCGACCGTCGTCAGACTAGCTCGCCCCTCGTGAGACGCGAAAATAGCCTGTCCAGTCCGTATTGAGCCGATCGACTGTGCGGATTGGTACGCGGC
>JBDTEP010000166.1:0-14396 GCA_039922455.1 Mycobacterium sp.
GACGACTATTCGACACGCTCCGGATACGTCATCACGCCGGTGGTGATCTGGGGCGGAGGGCGGCTCGATCTTCGTCCCGCGCCGGCCGAGGTGGTGGCGGTCTACCGCGTGGGGTTACACCAACTGCAACGCGACGATTCGCCGCGCTTCATCAGCATTCCGGAGAGCCCACGTCCGGTGGTGCAGATCCCGTTGGGCAATGACCTCATTCACGCGCCGACGGGCGCGGTGCTGTTGCAAGTGCGGTGGCTGTGCCTGGAGGGTCGACAAGACCGGGTCGACGAGTTGGAGCAACCGGTGTTCGCCTGGAAGTAGGTCCGCGCGCAGGCGTCGGGCCCTAGGCTGCGGTCCATGATCAAAGACCGTGCCGCGCTTATCGTCGGCAGTATCCGGCTGGCCTCGGGGGTCTCTTTTCTCGCAGATCCGCTTCGGGCGAACCGGTTGTGGGGAGAGCCGGACGATCCCGGGCCGTCCGCGCGCCTACTGCTTCGTTCGATGGGTTACCGCGACGCCCTGATCGGAGGGCTACTCCTGAACGCGGCGTTGCGCGGTCGCGATACGCGCGGCTGGTTCCTGGCATCCGGTGGTGCCGACGCGGCCGACCTGCTGGGCGGGATGAGCGTGCACGCCGATCTCAAGTGCGGACAGCAGATCGTCGGTCTCGGTGGAGCGGTTGTCGGTATCGGCGTTGGGCTCTGGGGTGCCACGCGTCGGCGGTGGAGATTCAGCTCAACACCACCGCGGCCGTACCCCGCTACGGATCGGCGCTAGTCGTTACGGCCGGCGTCCACCAGGCGGAGAACCGCCGTGCCCGCTTCGTCGGAGGCGCGAAGATCCACCTCGACCTCGAAGCCCCAGTCGTGGTCACCGGCCGGGTCGTCCAGGATCTGGCGCACCCGCCACACGTCGGGCCGCCGGTCGAAGATCAGCAGCGCCGGACCGCGGGCGTCGGCGCCGGTGCCGACGTCCATGTGCTCGGCGAAGTACGCGCGCCCGATGTCCGCCCAGCGCTGTGATGTCCACCCGGAGTCGGCGTCGAGTTGGCCATCCAGCAAGCTCAGGTCATCCCACCGCCGCCGGGCGAACAGTTCCACCCGCCGGAACAGCGAATTGCGGATCATCGCGGTGAATGCCCGTTCGTTTCCGGTAAGCGGGCGGGGACGAGCCGGTACCCCCCGGATTTCTTGGATGGGAACACCGGCCTGTTGGTCTGGGTTGGTGAGCTGCTCCCACTCGTCGAGCAGGCTTGAATCCACTTGGCGGACCAGCTCGCCGAGCCATTCGACGACGTCGGCAACCTCCTCGGTCCGTGCGGTGGCGGGAACCCCGGAGCGCAACGCCTTGAATGCGTCGGACAGGTAGCGCAGCACGGCACCTTCAGAGCGGGTCAGCCCATAGGTGTTGACGAACTCCCGGAAGCCGAACGCCCGCTCCCATATCTCGCGCACGATGGACTTCGGCGACAGTTTCGCATCCGCGGCCCAGGGGTTGCTCTGGAGGTACACCTGGAAGACGTGGCTGAGCAACTCGTTCAGCGGCTTGGGATAGGTGACCTCGCTGAGGAGCTCCATCCGCTCGTCGTACTCGATGCCCTCGGCTTTCATCTGTGCCACGGCCTCGCCCCTGGCTTTCTTCAGTTGTGCCGCCACGATCTGGCGGGGGTCCTCGAGCGTCGCCTCGATCACCGAAAGGACGTCCAACGCAAAGGTTTCCGCCGCTGGGTCCAGTACATCGATCGCGGTGAGAGCGAACGTCGACAGCGGCTGGTTGAGGGCGAAGTCAGGTGGCAGGTCGACGGTTAGGCGGTAGCTGACGGGGCGAGCGGAGCGACGGGAAATTGATGTGCCGTCAGGTTCGGGTTCCTCCAAACGCTCCAGCACGCCGGCCTGCAGCAGCGACCGGGCGATACCGACCGCCTCGCGGATGAGCTGCAGCTGCCGCTTGCGCGGTTCGTGGTTGTCGGTGAGCAGCCGGCGCATCGCGGCGAACGGGTCACTCGAATCATTCCCCGTTGCTGTGCTCGCCTCGGACCGGGCCACAACATTGAGGATCATCGCCGTCGACACCCGCATGTTGCTGGTCAGCGGCTCGGGGGTGGCCTCGATAAGCCGGGTCATGGTCGACTCACTCCACGGCACCATGCCTTCGGGGACCTTGCGGCGCACCAATTTTCGTCGCTTCTTCGGGTCGTCGGCGACTTTAGCGAACTGTTTGAGGTTTTCCACCTCGTGGTCGGGCGCTTGGACGACGACGGTGCCGGCGGTGTCGTAGCCGGCCCGCCCGGCACGCCCGGCGATCTGGTGGAACTCGCGGGCCTGAAGTAGCCGGGTGCGGGTGCCGTCGTACTTGGACAACGCGGAGAAGACGACGGTCCGGATCGGGACGTTGATGCCGACGCCGAGGGTGTCGGTACCGCAGATGACCTTCAGCAGGCCGGCCTGGGCCAGCTGTTCGACGAGCCGCCGGTACTTGGGCAGCATCCCGGCGTGGTGCACGCCGATCCCGTGCCGGACCAGTCGCGACAACGTCGTCCCGAACGTCGTCGAAAACCGGAACCCGCCGATCATGTCAGCGATCGCGGCCTTGTCCTCCTTGCTGCTGACGTTGACGCTCATCAGCGCTTGCGCCCGCTCCAGCGCCGAGGCCTGGGTGAAGTGCACGACGTAGATCGGTGCCTGCTTGGTGCCGAGCAGGTCGCCGATGGTTTCGTGCATCGGCGTGGTCGCGTAGTAGTGATGCAGCGGCACCGGACGCTCGGCGCCTGCGACCAGCGTCGTGGGCCGGCCGGTGCGTCGGGTGAGGTCCTCGCGCAGAAATGTGACGTCGCCGAGCGTCGCCGACATCAGCAGAAACTGGGCGTTCGACAGCTCCAACAGCGGCACCTGCCAGGCCCAGCCGCGGTCAGGGTCGCCGTAGAAGTGGAACTCGTCCATCACTACCAAGCCGACGTCGGCTTCCCGGCCTTCGCGCAGCGCGATGTTGGCCAGTATCTCCGCGGTGCAGGTGATGATCGGCGCGCCCGCGTTGACTGCGGCATCGCCGGTGAGCATGCCGACATTGGCCGCGCCGAACACCCCGCAGAGGGCGAAGAATTTCTCACTGACCAGGGCCTTGATCGGCGCGGTGTAGTAGCTGCGTCGCCCCGCTGCCAGCGTCGCGTACAGCGCGCCGGTGGCCACCAGCGACTTGCCTGAGCCGGTCGGCGTCGCCAAAACCACGTTCGCGCCACTGACCAGCTCGATCAGCGCCTCCTCCTGCGCCGGATACAGCGCAGTGCCGCTGTGCTGTGCCCACGCGGCGAAGGAGGCGAACAGCCCGTCGGGGTCGGCGCCGTTGGCGCGCAGGGCCGTCAGGTCACTCGGATCGTCGAGCAAGGCAGGCGCAGCCGCGGTTACAGGGTGGGGTGGGGGGAGTTGCATGGTGAGGACCAGCGTGCCTGATCGCTTTTCCGTTCGCGCAGGTGGCGGTTACTGTCCGCCACCGTTGCCGAAGACGCTGCTCTGGGTGTCCGAACATCGCGGGCGCCCACGCCGACGTGTATCAGGCCGCGCGGCAACTTTCTCGGGGAGACCGCGGCCTCGGTCAAGGTAAGGTGTGGCTGACTGGAACGACATCGCTCCCTACGAACGACCACCGTTGGGCGCGTTGACAAAAGGATTCATCACTGCCGACGAGAGATCAAATGCGTCAGTGGACGTCAGATGGTTTCGACCGTTTAAGAGAAAGCAGGTTCACCTTGATCACGCTCACACTGGTAATCGGTGCGATCCTTGTGGCCATCGGCGTTGTTACCTACATCGCTACTGCTGCCGTCAGCGTGACAGCACTCATCCCTGCCTTCGTCGGGATTGCCTTGGTGGCGGCAGGCTTGATTGCCCGTAAGCCGGCGGCGCATCGCCACGCAATCCACGCCGCTCTCGGGGTTGCGCTGCTGGGCGCACTCGGCTCGCTGATGAACGTCGTCAAACTCGGTGACCTGATCGCGGGAACCGCGGAACGGCCCGGCGCCATCATCGAGAGCACGCTGATGTTCGTGCTGCTGGTCACCTACGTGGGCCTGGGAGTACGGTCCTTCGTCCAAGCGCGTAAGAACCCGACGGCGGCGTAGCCGGGTCTCATCCGTCGGCCGGTGTGCTGCGACGGAAATTTTACGAGCTGACGGGTTCGATCAAAGCCAGCAAGAAGGGCACCGAGGCAACTCTGACCAATGTTGTGTGACCGCTACGCAGCAACTCAGGCAGGCACTCGACTGCTGGCGCGGTTGAGCGCCGGCCGTGATAGAACCTAAAGTCATGAGAGGTCTTGCCGATCAGACCCGGTGGATGGATGCCACCGCGCAGGCGGAGCTGGTCGCCAAGGGTGAGGTCACGCCGAGCGAGCTGCTGGATGCGGCGATCGAGCGGATCGAACGGTCGAACTCGGTGTTGAACGCGGTGGTCATGAAGTGGTTCGATCATGCCCGATCGGTGGCCGCCGATCCGGAGCTGCCCGCCGGCCCGTTTCGGGGTGTCCCGTTCCTACTCAAGGACCTCTACACCAGCTTCGCCGGCCAGACCCTGTCCAACGGCAACGTGGCGCTGAAGAACGCCGGCCTGCAGGACGTTTCGGACACGACGCTGGTCGCCCGATTCAAGTCGGCCGGGCTGGTCATCGCCGGGCGGACGAATACCCCGGAATTCGGCAGCCTGCCCACCACGCAACCGCTCGCCTGGGGTCCGACCCGCAACCCGTGGGCGCTGGACCGTACGCCCGGCGGGTCCAGTGGCGGTGCGGCCGCCGCGGTGGCCGCCGGGATGGTGCCGTTCGCCAATGCATCCGACGGTGGCGGCAGTATCCGCATCCCGGCGTCGTGCTGCGGGCTGGTAGGACTCAAACCGAGCCAGGGCCGGATCACGGTCGGGCCGGCGCGCGCCGAGACGGGGCTAGGCGTCGAACTGTGCGTCAGCCGCACGGTGCGCGACACTGCGGGACTGCTCGATGCGGTGCGCGGTCCGGGCATCGGCGACACCGTGATCGCGCCGGCGCCGCAGCGCCGGTACGTCGAGGAGGTCGGCGCCTACCCGGGACGTTTGCGGATCGGGCTGCTCGACGTGCATCCGCGCGGCGAGTTTCTGCACGAGGACTGCCGATCGGCGGTGCGTGCGGCCGCGGCGATGCTGGAGGGCCTCGGGCACACGGTCGAGCAAGCGTGGCCGGCATGCCTCGCCGACACCACGTTGCCCGAGAAGTTCATGGCACTGTGGGCGACGCAGATGGCGATGGCCGCCCGCCAGATCAGCGCGACGCTGCGACGCGAAGTGACTGCGGCCGACATGGAGCCGGTGAATTGGGCGCTGGTCGAGCAGGCGCGGCGGTTGACCGCCGTCGACTACGCCGAGGCGCAGGCGGCGGGGTGGGCCTTCCGGCGCGTGCTGCAACAGTGGTGGGCCGATGGCTGGGACCTGCTGCTCACGCCCACGTTGGCTGAGCCACCGCTGCCGCTGACGGAGTTTGAGAACAATCCCGCGGACCCGACCGCACCGATGCGCCGGTCCGGGAAGTTCGCCGTGTTCACGCCGCCGTTCAACATGAGCGGACAGCCGGCGATCAGCCTACCGCTGCACCGCACCGCCGAGGGCCTGCCGATCGGTGTTCAGCTCGCCGCCGGCTACGGCCGGGAAGACGTTTTGATCCGGGTTGCCGCTCAGCTGGAAGCGGCCCACCCGTGGGCTTCGGTGCACCCGCGTGGGTGCTGAGATTGCATCCAGGGCGGTGCATTTCGCGGATTCACGACCCTAGACGCAATCTCAACGTTGGGGCATGCAGACTATTTCGGAGGCATCCGGATGCCGCCGTCCACCCGGACGACCTCGGCGTTCATGTAGGAGTTGGTGATCAGCTCGATCACCATCGACGCGAGCTCCTCGGGCTTACCGAGCCGGTGCGGGAACAGCACGGACTGACCGAGTTTGGCCTTGAACGTTTCGGACGCCTCACCCTCGCCGTAGATCGGGGTGTCAATCAATCCGGGCGCAACGGTGTTGACGCGGATACCGACCGCCGACAGGTCGCGGGCCACCGGCAGGGTCAGGCCCACCACACCGCCCTTGGACGATGAATAGGCGGCCTGGCCGATCTGGCCGTCGAACGCCGCCACGCTGGTCATGTTGACGATCGCGCCCCGCTCGCCGGTGTCGGTGAGCTCGTTGCGGCTCATCGCGGTGGCCGCAATCCGGATGCAGTCGAAGGTGCCGATCAGGTTGATGTTCAGCACCTTGCGGTAAAGGTCCAGGTTGTGCGCGGACTCGAACTCACCGTCCTTGCCGATGGTGCGCTGGGCCCAGCCGACGCCGGCCGAGTTCACCAGTGCCCGCAGCGGGCCGAGGTCCGCGGCGGTGTTGACGGCGTCGATGATCTGCTCGGTGCTGGTCACGTCGACCGGGACGAACACCCCGCCGATCTCGTGGGCCAATTCCTCACCCTTGTCGGCCTGCAGGTCGGCGACGACGACCCGGGCGCCCTTGGCGGCCAACTGACGGGCAGTTGCCGCACCGATTCCTGATGCGCCACCGGTGACGATCGCGCTCGCTCCGTTGATATCCACGCCGACACCATACGCGGACCTGGTGCGGTCTCGATCTTCGGGAGAGTGATTGAGGCAGCGGAGCGGCGAGGCGAAATTCCACCGGAATTATCACGATGTCCGGTGAGTGACGGTTATGTCAGCTTGGCTGGCTTTCTGTCGAACGACTGACTAAAACTGTTGTCGGTGATCTAATTTCGGTTACAGTTCCATGATTTTTCAGTAAACTCAGGGAGTTTCGATGGGTGGTATCGCTGCGATGTCCGGTTCGCAGGGCGCGTGTGCGCCACATCGGCTTCGTCTTCGCGCAGTCCTCGCTGCCGTAAGTGCTTTCGCGGTCTTCGCCGGTCTGGTCGGTGGTATCGGGGCATCGCCACTGACTCTGCAGTCCTCTACTGCGCAGGCGCCGAGGACGCAGCTGACCGCGGGAGGCACCGCCTTCGTTATGGGCGGCAGCGGCATTCCGTTGCCGTCGGACGGCTACGTCAACGCCGCGAATCTGTTTTATCTGCAGCCGCACGGTTTCAGCGGGACCGCGCAA
Organism: Mycobacterium sp.; assembly: GCA_039922455.1. Taxonomy (GTDB): domain Bacteria; phylum Actinomycetota; class Actinomycetes; order Mycobacteriales; family Mycobacteriaceae; genus Mycobacterium. The sequence goes on from JBDTEP010000166.1 coordinate 7,104, forward strand.
TCGCTGTTCACGCCCCAGCTGTACTTCCCGGGCAACGTCTCGGAAGTTCAAGGCGCCCAGCTCCTGGCAGAGGCGATCGAGAAGGAGATCGCCGGCGGCCAAGTGAACGCCGAGAACCCGGTGTACGTGTTCGGCTACTCGCAGAGCTCGGCGATGTCGTCGATGACCATGGAACAGCTTCGCAGCCAGGGTGTGCCGGCCGAGGACGTCCACTTCGTGTTGGTCGGCAACGCCGCAAACCCCAACGGTGGACTTGTTGAAATGCTCAACACCTCTGGCGGAGACGTCAGTTTTTGGAACGGGCTAACTCTCGGGCACCCGACTCCGGACTACTTCACCACCGACGTCTACACGATGGAATACGACGGGTACGCCGACTTTCCGCGGTATCCGCTGAACCTGCTGTCGTCGCTCAATGCCCTCGCCGGCATGTTTTTGATCCATGACGGATATCTGGGCCTGAGCCATGAAGACATCGCGAACGCCATCCCCTTGGATACCGTGGGGGACAGTCTCACCAACTACTACATGATCCCCACCGAGCACTTGCCGCTGCTGGACCTGTTGCGACTCAACCCGGTCTGGGGTAACCCATTGGCCTCCCTATTGGAACCGGACCTGCGCATCCTGGTGAACCTGGGCTACGGCAGCATCGACGAAGGCTGGAATCAGGGACCGGCCAACGTACCCACCGCGATGAGCTTCGAGCTGTTCCCGAGCAACCTGAACTGGGCTGACGTGAATGCCGCGCTGGTCAACGGTTGGTCGCAGGGAGTTCAGGCAGCGATTAAAGACTTGCAGGATCCGATGAATTACGTGTTCGGTTCGTTCATGCAGCAGGATCCGTTCGCGATGCTGTGGACCGCGGCGCAACGCGTCTTCTTCGATATCCAGGATCCCACCTCGCTGTTCGGCGGGTCGGCTATGGCTACCGACCCGCTGGACTCGGTCGTGGACGCCCATCCCGACCTGTCCGCTATTGCCGACGCCATCGGCCTCGACATCACGGCCTCGGCCTAGCTCCGCCTCAGCCAGCCAAAACAGATTTGTTGCAGAAAGGTCCTCGGAAAATGAATCGTCGTCGTCGCCGCGAAACCGGGCAGCGTGGAACAGGGCGCCTGTGTCGTGCCATGGGTGGTGCCGCCGCGGCATTGGCGCTCGCGCTGACACCGCTGGCGGCCGCTCCCTCGGCCCAGGCGGATTTCGATTTCCTGGATCCGGGCACCTGGTTCGACCTTTCCGCGGGTTTTGATACCGCCAACTTCGAGCCGGCCGACATCGGCCTGGCCAACTTCGAGCCGGTCGACATCGGCCCGGTCGACTTCGAGCCGGTCGACATCGGCCCGGTCGACTTCAATGCATTCGCGCCGGGTGATTGGGCCGAGCTCTACCAGGACAACTTCTACCTCCCGATCCACAGCGCCCTTCAGGACTGGCTGCACAGTGCGAGCAACCAGCTGACGATTGACCTGATCAACACCCCGGTGGTCCTGATGTTCGGCCGGGATCTGATCGGCGACGGTATCGATGGCTTCAACGGCAACAACACTTCGCTGTTCGGCTGGCTGGGCTTTGGAAACCTCGGTGACGGCGGGTTCCTGTTCGGGGACGGCGGTACCGGCGCGGCCGGCGTCGCCGGAATCGACGGCGGCGTGGGCGGTGCGGGCGGTGACGCCGGATTCTTCGGCAACGGCGGTGCGGGCGGGCAGGGCGCCGCCGCCTTCCTCGGTGCCAACGGCACGGTGATCGAGGCCGGTGCCGGTGGCCAGGGTGGCTCCGGTGGCTTGTCGTTCGGCGACGGCGGTATCGGAGGCCAGGGCGGTACCGGCTTCCACGACACCCTGAACGGCTCGACGCTGGTGGCGCACGACGGCGGCAACGGCGGTGCGGGCGGCGACGCCCTGGCCGGTTGGGGCTTCGGCGGAGCCGGTGGCAACGGCGGGACCGGCTGGGCCGGCATCAACGGTCCTAGCGTGACCGCGTTGAACGGCGGCGACGCCGGCAATGGTGGTGTCGGTGGCAACGCCGGCTGGTTCCTGGGTCTCAGCGGCGACGGCGGTGCGGGTGGTGTCGGCGGGGCCGGGGCGGCCGGTGCCGCCGGTACGGCTTCACAGCCCCTGGGCGGCGACGGCGGTAACGGCGGCGACGGTGGTCGCGGCGGAGTGGCCGGCGCCCGAGCCGGATGGCTTGGTGTCGTCGGTCACGCCGGTGATGACGGTGACGGCGGCGCCGGTGGCGCGGGCGGTGCGGGTCTGACCAATCCGATCGGTACCGGCGGTCATGGCGGCAACGGCGGGTCGGCCGGGGCCGGCGGCGCCGGTACGGCCGGTGGTAACGGCGGTGTTGGGGGAGCCGGAGGTGCCGGCGGTGGCGGTCTGATCGGCGCTGGCGGTGGCAACGGCGGGAACGGCGGCGCGTCGACCGACCAGGTAGGCAGTTCCGGCGGTCGCGGTGGCGGCGGTGGCGCCGGCGGCAACGGCAGTGTCGGTGACGGTGGTGACGGAGGTCATGGCGGTCACGGCGGAGCCACCGGCAGCGCACCCGGTGGTCCCGGGCAGGCCGGAACTCCCAACGACGGGGGGACGGGTGGAGCCGGCGGAGTTGGCGGTGCCGCTGGCCAGCTGGGCTAACGCGGCTGGTCGTCAGCCCTTCGCGGGGGCGGGGGACTGGTCGGTTTGATTCTGCGCTGGCGGCGGTGACCGTCGGCGCGTCGCCGCCCTGGACGCACTATCAACGCCCTGGCGTGAGCACGCGGATCGTGGTGGGCGCCCGGCTCCGCCGCGCGTGCGATCACCCACTTGATGGTGGCGATCCGCTGCGCCCGGCTCCGCCGCGCTTGCGATCACCCACTTGATGGTGGCGATCCGCTGCGCCCGGCTCCGCCGCGCTTGCGATCACCACTAGGCTGGCGGCGTGTTTGAATCGCTTTCCGACCGATTGACGTCCGCCCTGGCAGGGCTGCGCAGCAAGGGGCGTCTCACCGACGCCGACATCGACGCCACCGCCCGGGAGATCCGGCTGGCGCTGCTGGAAGCCGACGTGTCGCTGCCGGTGGTGCGGGCTTTCATCGGCCGGATCAAGGACCGCGCCAAGGGCGCCGAGGTCTCCGGTGCGCTCAACCCGGCTCAGCAGGTCGTCAAGATCGTCAACGAGGAACTCGTCGGCATCCTCGGCGGGCAGACCCGCACGCTGGCGTTCGCCAAGACCCCCCCGACGGTCATCATGCTGGCCGGCCTGCAGGGCGCGGGGAAGACCACCCTGGCCGGCAAGCTGGCCACCTGGCTGCGCGGTCAGGGTCACACGCCGCTGCTGGTGGCTTGCGACTTGCAGCGCCCGGGTGCGGTCAACCAGTTGCAGGTCGTCGGTGAGCGCGCCGGGGTCGCCGTGTTCGCCCCGCATCCCGGGACGTCCGCGGAGTCGCACGCGGCCCAGCTCGGCGAGGGCGATCCGGTCGCCGTCGCTGCCGCGGGCCTGGCCGAAGCCAAGGCCAAGCACTTCGACGTCGTCGTCGTCGACACCGCCGGGCGCCTCGGCATTGACGAAGAGATGATGGCCCAAGCCGCCGCCATCCGCGACGCCGTCCAGCCCGACGAGGTGCTGTTCGTCCTGGACGCGATGATCGGTCAGGATGCGGTCACCACCGCCGACGCGTTCCGCGAGGGTGTGGGCTTCACCGGTGTGGTGCTGACCAAGCTCGACGGTGACGCCCGCGGTGGTGCGGCGCTGTCGGTGCGTGAAGTCACCGGCGCCCCGATCCTGTTCGCGTCGACCGGCGAGAAGCTGGCGGACTTCGACGTCTTCCACCCCGACCGGATGGCCAGCCGCATCCTGGGTATGGGCGACGTGCTGAGCCTGATCGAGCAGGCCGAACAGGTCTTCGACGCCCAGAAGGCCGAGGAGACCGCAGCTAAGATCGGCTCCGGGGAGCTCACGCTGGAGGATTTCCTCGAGCAGATGCTGACGATCCGCAAGATGGGCCCGATCGGGAATTTGCTGGGCATGCTGCCCGGCGCGGGTCAGATGAAGGACGCGCTGGCCGCCGTCGACGACAGCCAGCTGGACCGGCTGCAGGCCATCATCCGCGGCATGACCCCGGCCGAGCGGGCCGACCCGAAGATCATCAACGCCTCCCGGCGGCTACGCATCGCCAACGGCTCCGGGGTTGCCGTGTCGGAGGTCAACCAACTCGTCGACCGGTTCTTCGATGCCCGCAAGATGATGTCGTCGATGATGGGCGGCATGGGCCTGCCCGGGCTGGGCCGCAAAAGCGCCACCCGCAAGGCCAAGAGCAAGGCCGGTAAGAAGGGCAAGAATCGGGGCCCGACCCCGCCGAAGGTTCGGGGTCTGTTCGGGCCGGGCGGGCCCGGGATGCCAGCCGGTTTCCCCGACCTGTCCCAGATGCCGGAGGGGCTCAACGAGTTGCCGCCCGGGCTGGCTGATTTCGATCTGTCCAAGCTGAACTTCCCGGGCCATAAGTAGCGCCGCGGTGCGCCTGCACGTTCGCGGTCGGGGGTTACCGGACGAAGCGCCGGTGCAGTACTGGATCGTCGACGGCCGGATCAGCCTCGAGCCGGTCGACGGTGTCGAGACCGTCTTCTCCGACGGCTGGATCATCCCGGGCCTGGTCGATGCGCACTGTCACGTCGGGATCGGGCCGGGCGGTCCGGTCGATGCCGACGAGGCGTTGCGCCAGGCCGAGACCGAGCGTGGCGTTGGTGTGCTGCTGATCCGCGACGCCGGCTCGCCGATCGACACCCGCGGGTTCGATGACCGCGACGACCTGCCGCGCATCATCCGCGCCGGGCGACACCTGGCCCGGACCAAACGCTACATCCCCGGGCTGCCAATCGACGTCGACGACGAGAATCAGTTGCCGGAAGTCGTTGCCGCCCAGGCTCGTCGCGGCGACGGTTGGGTGAAGCTGGTCGGGGACTGGATCGACCGGGGCATCGGTGATCTGGCGCCGCTATGGTCCGACGACATACTTAAATCCGCGATCGCTGCCGCCCACGCCAACGGCGCCCGGGTGACCGCGCACGTCTTCGGCGAGGATGCGTTGCCCGGTCTGATCAACGCCGGTATCGACTGCATCGAACACGGCACCGGTATCACCGACGACATCATCGCGCTGATGCTGACCCACGGCACGGCCCTGGTGCCGACGCTGATCAACATCGACAACTTCCCCGGCATCGCCGATTCGGCGGCCAAGTTCCCGACCTACGCCACGCATATGCGCTCGTTGCACGCCACCAGTCGGTCGCGGATCGGCGCCGCCCGGGAGGCCGGGGTGCCAATCTACGCCGGCACCGACGCCGGCGGCATGATCGCCCACGGCCGGATCGCCGACGAAGTGGATGCACTTACCGGCGTCGGGTTCAGCGCCACCGACGCGCTGGGCGCGGCCTGCTGGGATGCCCGGCGCTGGCTGGGCGCACCGGCGCTCGAGCACGGCGCCTCGGCCGACCTGCTGTGCTTCACCGACGATCCGCGCACCGGGCCCCAGGTGCTGGGCCATCCCGACCTGGTGATGTTGCGCGGGCGGGTGTACTAACGCGGGCACCATCGAGGCGATGCCCTGGTTCAACATCGTCACGCCTTGATTAGGCGGATCTGTCGGAGGCCTCGTCTATTATCGAAAATATGTTCGAACAAACTTGGTCGAAGACGCCGGAGTCGTCGGCGTTGGTGGATCGGATCTGCGGGACCAGCAGGGTGCAGAACCAGGCTGCCGGGCAGCGGTTGGTCGCCATCGGTGAACTGGACACTCTGCGGGCCCGGGAGCACGTAGCCGATGCACAGTGGGTGACCGACACCTTCGTGGCGGTGGCGGCCGAGGTAGCCGCGGCCCTGAACGTCAGCGAGGGTCTGGCGTCGAGCTTCCTGCGCTATGCCCGGGCCATGCGGGATCGACTGCCCCGGTGTGGTGCGTTGCTGCTGGCCGGAGACATCGACTACTGGCTGTTTCAGACCATGGTGTTTCGCACCGACCTGATCACCGATCCCGACATCCTGACGCGTGTCGATTCCGTGCTGGCGGCCAAGGTGTGGCGCTGGTCGTCGCTGACCCAGCGCCGGCTGGCCGGTTACGTCGACAAGATCGTGGCCCGTGCCGACCGTGACGCGGTGCGGCAGCGCCGCAAGCTGCAAGCCGACCGCGAAGTGGTGATCGTCGATTCCGGTGAGGGTGTCAGCAGCATGTACGGCCGACTCTTGGCGCCGGATGCCCGCATCCTCGACGTCCGCCTGGATGCACTGGCCGCCACGGTGTGTGACCACGACCCGCGCACCCTCGCCCAGCGCCGCGCCGATGCCCTGTGCGCGCTGGCCACCGGCGCGCAGCGCCTCGACTGCTGCTGTCGTCGGACCGAGTGCTCGGCGGCCGACAAGCCCACACCGAAACCGATGGTTATCCACGTCATAGCCGAGCAGGCCAGCCTGGCCGGCACCGGGCAGACGCCGGGCACGCTGATCGGCGACGACGAGCTGATCCCGGCCGAACTTCTGGTCGAGTTGGCCCACACCGCCCTGCTGCGGCCCCTGGTCCATCCCGCCGGCGCCTCACCTGAGCAGGGCTATGTCCCGTCGCGGGCGCTGGCCGACTTCGTGCGCTGCCGCGATCTGACCTGTCGCTTCCCGGGCTGCGATAAACCGGCGACTGACAGCGATCTGGACCACACCATCGCCTACGCCGACGGAGGCCCCACCCACGCCTCGAACCTCAAATGTCTGTGCCGCAGGCATCATCTGGTGAAGACGTTCCTGCGCTGGGCCGACCAGCAACTGCCTGACGGCACGGTGATCTGGCATTCCCCGTCCGGGCACACCTATGTCACCACCCCGGGCAGTGCCTGGCTGTTTCCCCAACTGTGCGTCCCCACCGGCGACGTCGCCGCCCCGGCGGTTGAGCGCCGATGTGAACCGGAAGGCGACCGCGCCCTGCGGATCCCCCGACGCAGCCACACCCGCGCCGAAAATCACGCCCGCTACGTCGTCGCCGAACGCAGCCAGAACCGCCGCGCCCGCGAAGCCCGACGCGCCGCCCGCGAAGCCGCCTGGTTCCCCCGGGTAGCACCGGCTGCCGGCGCCGACGATCCGCCCCCCTTCTGAGGGCCCAGCGTTTTACAGGCTGCCGACGTCAGACAACGGGCTCTGCGCGAAACCCCAATCCAGCAGGGCGCCAGCCTGATCCCAGTAGTTCGGGCCGCCCTCGCGGATCAACCCATACATCATTGCGACCACCAGCCGCCGGCCGTCGCGGGCGGCTGCACCGACATAGGTCTTGCGGGCGGC
>JBDTEP010000167.1:0-8015 GCA_039922455.1 Mycobacterium sp.
AGGTCGCTCAGGTAACCGTGGTCGACGCCGACGGTGTCGGCGGCGCCTGTGTGCTGTGGGACTGCGTGCCGTCCAAGACGTTCATCGCGTCGTCCGGGGTGCGCACCGAGCTGCGCCGGGCCCCGCATCTCGGTTTCGACATCCACTTCACCGATGCCGAGATCGAGCTGGATCAGATCCACCAGCGGGTCAAGACGTTGGCCGCCGCGCAATCCGACGACATCTTGGCCCAGCTGATCAACTCCGGTGTCGAGGTGATCTCCGGGCGGGCTCAGCTGATCGACAAGCACCCCGGTCTGGCTCACCACCGCATCGATGTGACCGGGCACGACGGCAGCCGGCGGGTGCTTGACGCCGACGTGGTGCTGATCGCCACCGGCGCCAGACCGCGGGTGGTGCCCGGCGCCGAGCCGGACGGCGAGCGGATCTTGACCTGGCGTCAGCTCTACGACCTGCACGCCCTGCCCGAGCACCTGGTGGTCGTCGGTTCAGGGGTGACCGGCGCGGAGTTCACCAACGCCTACACCGAGCTGGGCGTCAAGGTCACCGTGGTGGCCAGTCGCGACCGGGTGCTGCCGCATGAGGACTCCGACGCCGCGAGGGTTTTGGAAGGCTTGTTCGGCGAGCGCGGGGTCACCCTGGTCAAAAACGCCCGCGCCGCGTCGGTAACCCGCACCGGTGACGGCGTGCTGGTCACCATGACCGATGGACGCACCGTGGCGGGCAGCCACGCGCTGATGACGGTCGGGTCGGTGCCCAACACCACCTGCCTGGGTCTGGACCGAGTCGGGATCGAGCTTGGGCCAGGCGGCTACCTGCCGGTGGACCGGGTGTCGCGGACCTCGGTGCCGGGCATCTACGCCGCCGGGGACTGCACCGGGCTGCTGCCGCTGGCGTCGGTCGCCGCGATGCAGGGCCGGATCGCGATGTATCACGCGCTGGGGGAGGCGGTCACCCCGATCCGGCTGCGCACGGTGGCCGCGGCGGTGTTTACCAGGCCCGAGATCGCCGCGGTCGGGGTGCCCCAGTCCCAGATCGACGACGGGACGGTGCCGGCCCGTACCGTCATGCTGCCGCTGCAGACCAACGCCCGGGCGAAAATGTCCAGCCTGCGGCACGGTTTCCTCAAGCTGTTCTGCCGGCCGGCGACCGGGACGGTGATCGGCGGAGTGGTGGTGGCACCGATCGCCTCCGAGCTGATCCTGCCGATCGCCCTGGCGGTACAGAACCGGATTACCGTCGCAGACCTGGCGCAGACGCTGGCGGTGTATCCGTCGCTGTCGGGTTCGCTCACCGAAGCCGCCCGGCGGCTGATGACGCACGACGATCTGGACTGAGGGCGGCGACTGGGGTAACCGAGCTGTGGACTGGCATCTTCGGTTGCCCAGCGTGAAGTTAGGTGCACTCTCGGCGGTCGACAGTGAAGCTGGTTTCACGCTCGGCGCGAGAGTCGGTGGGCTGGCCACGTAGCCTGGATTCCGTGACGGATCCGATCACCGGCGTCCTGCTCGGCCCGCAGCAACGGGCGGCCGCCTGGGAGCGACTCGGCAGCGAGCAGTTCGACGTGGTGGTGATCGGCGGTGGGGTGGTGGGCGCCGGGTGCGCGCTGGACGCGGCCACCCGGGGTCTGAAGGTGGCGCTGGTCGAGGCCCGGGACTTCGCCGCCGGGACATCGAGCCGCAGCTCGAAGATGTTTCACGGCGGGCTCCGGTACCTCGAGCAGCTGGAGTTCGGGCTGGTGCGCGAGGCGCTGCACGAACGTGAGCTGTCGCTGACCAGGTTGGCCCCGCACCTGGTCAAGCCGCTGCCGTTTCTATACCCGCTGACCAGACGGTGGTGGGAGCGGCCGTATGTGGCCGCCGGGATTTTCCTCTACGACCAGATGGGCGGGGCCAAATCGGTTCCCGCGCAACGGCATTTAACCCGTGCGGGGGCCCTGCGGCTGTGTCCGGGGCTGCGGCGCAGCTCACTGGTCGGCGGGATCCGCTACTACGACACCGTCGTCGACGACGCCCGGCACACCCTGACCGTGGCGCGTACCGCCGCGCACTACGGGGCGGTCGTCAGGAGCTCTACCCAGGTGGTCGCGCTGCTTCGCGAAGGTGATCGGGTGACCGGGGTGCGGGTCCGCGACTCCGAGGTCGGCGAGGTCACCGAGGTGCATGGGCATGTGGTGGTCAACGCCACCGGGGTGTGGACCGATGAGATCCAGGCGCTGTCGCGCCAGCGCGGCCGGTTCCACGTCCGGGCCTCCAAGGGCGTACACATCGTGGTGCCGCGGGATCGGATCGTCTCGGAGGCGGCGATCATCCTGCGCACCGAGAAGTCGGTGCTGTTCGTCATCCCGTGGGGCACCCATTGGATCATCGGCACCACCGACACCGACTGGAACCTGGACCTGGCCCACCCGGCGGCCACCAAGGCCGACATCGACTACATCCTGACCCACGTCAACACCGCGCTGGCCACGCCGCTGAGCCACGCCGACATCGAGGGTGTGTACGCCGGGCTCCGGCCGCTGCTGGCCGGGGAGAACGACGACACCTCCAAGCTGTCCCGCGAGCACGCGGTGGCCGTGCCCGCGCCGGGCCTGGTGGCCATCGCCGGCGGCAAGTACACCACCTACCGGGTGATGGGTGCCGACGCGATCGACGCCGCCGCCGAGTACATCCCGACCCGGGTGGCGCCGTCGATCACCGAGAAGGTGCCGCTGTTGGGCGCTGACGGCTACTTCGCGCTGGTCAACCAGACCGAGCACGTCGGCGCTCAACAGGGGCTGCACCCCTACCGGGTCCGGCACCTGCTGGACCGTTACGGCGCGCTGATCCACCAGGTGCTGGCATTGGCCGACGGTCGGCCCGATCTGCTGGACCCGATCGCCGAGGCGCCCGCCTACCTGAAGGTGGAAGCCGCCTACGCCGCTGCCGCCGAGGGCGCACTGCACTTAGAGGACGTCCTGGCCCGCCGGACCCGGATCTCCATCGAGTACGCCCACCGCGGGGTGAACTGTGCCCGCGAAGTCGCTGAGGTGATGGCCCCGGTGCTGGGCTGGGACGACGCCGCCGTCGACAGGGAAGTGGCCAACTACACAGCCCGGGTGGAGGCCGAGATTCTGTCGCAGGAGCAGCCGGACGACGCGTCGGCGGATGCGCTGCGGGCCAGCGCACCCGAGGCGCGCACCGAGATTCTGGAGCCAGTTCCGCTCGACTGAGCAGGTTTCCATTACTGGCCGACGAGTATCCAGGCGATAACCCATACGTTTATCCCGAAATTAGTATTAACTTATGCTTTGACACCCGTTTTTTATCGCGTTACTTTCTGCGTAGTCAGCTGGATCACAGATGGAGTGATCCGGCCACCTGGGGGAAGGTGCCGTGTATGTCAGGTCGATTCGGAGTGCCGCGCTCACATGCCCTGGCGATGCAGGGCGGCGCGCTCGCCGCGGCCACCGTTCTCGCCGGTGCCGGCCTGCTCGGTGTTGCGACGGTGGGGCCGGAGATTTCCGCCGCACCGGTCGCGCAGGCACACCACAACGTCGCGCTGGTGGATTTCCCGACGTTCTCCGAAAGCCTGCAGAACCTGCTCAACACCATGGGGATGGGCGATCTCAACGCCGTGCTGGCCGGGTTCGGTGACGTTCCCGGGACCACGACCCCGCTCAGTGTCAGCTCGGACGTTTCGGCCCTGCTGGCGTCCTTCAACCCGGACGGCACCACCCTGGGAGGGGTCGCCAGCCTCTTCGGTATGTCGCTCACCGAGCCGCTCTACAGCTCGAATGCTGCCGTCGACTCCGTGCTGGGCACCGGCAGCCTGTTCCTGGTGGGCGGCGTGCCGATCGGCAACCTCGACCTCGGCGACCTGATCGATGTCGTTCTCGGCGACGGCGCCGGCTCGCATTCGCTGACTCAGCTGGCCACCGCACTGAACATGGGGTCGATGCTCAGCCCGTACGTGAGCATGATCAACGCGCTCGGCCTGGACAACATGAACGTCGAGAACTGCACGCTGAACTGCGGCCAGCTCGCCAATATAACGAGCCATCCCGGTCTGAGTGTCAACAGCTCGTTGGACGACTGGTTGAGCGGGATCCTGGGCAAGCCCACCACCGACATCACCCAACACGTGTTTTCGGGTCTCGGCTCGACCACGGTCGTGCCGAACAGCGCCTGGACGCTGGGGGAGTACCTGCACATCCTCCCCATCACCACCGGCTCGAGCACGATGATGGACCAGGCGACGCTCGGGGAATTGTTCGGCCTGCCCCCCAGCCAGCCCTGGGACCAGTACCTCGACGGCCTCTCGTTCGGCGGGACGTTGTTCGACCCCTCCGGCGAAACGTGGGGTGAGCAGACCCTGGGCACGTTCCTGAGCAGCTTCCTGCCGGATGGCAGCACCCTGGCGATCACCGGCGACACGCCGATCACCGCCATCCTTGAGGCGCTGGGCCTGCTGACCCCGTAGCGGGGACGTTCTCGTCTGGCTCTGCCACGCCCCGGCCACGCGGCCGGGGTGTGTTTGCTTCATCTCAGCGCGACAAGCGGGCGCACCGACTTTGCTGTGGCAGCCTCGCGCCATTGTGCGTATTTCGCTCACACCCCGAATTGACCGGTACTTAAATGCCGTAAATTCATACTATTTGACGGTTATCAACGGTTGTTAACCCTCGTTCGTTATTGCGCCTGCCCTCAGTCCCGTCCGCACGTTTGAAATACCTTAAAAAAGTGGAACGCACTATTACCGTTGGGTGGCTGCCGCTCGTCGCTACCACGGGGTCGAGCGTTGCAGAAGTTCACTGACCATACACTTGAACTGGGGAGTTCCTGGCAATATAAGTTGCTGACGCCCAGAAATAAGTCGGTGAAACCGTTGACATAAGGCTGAGCGCACAATAAGTTAATGTTCGTTGTACCCGTCATACCACCATTGTTTTATCCCAGAAGGGGGCTTGATACATGTCCACTGTTTCCACCATTGCCGCGCCGATGATGCCGCGTGGTCTCATGGCGAAAACCGGCGCACTCGCTGCCGGTACCGCATTAGCTGGTGTAGCTCTGTTCGGCGGTGCCGCCGTTGCTCCGACGGTTACCGCCGGCCTGTCCGCGTCCGTGCAGCGCGACTTCGTGCTGACTGCTGACCCGACGTCCTTCCCGACCTTCACGGACAGCCTGCAGACTCTGCTGACCACCCTCGGCTACGGCAATATGGGCCAGGTGCTGGGTATGTTCGGCACCGCCGACAACCCCATCAGCACCACCTCGGATCTGAGCGCTCTGCTGACAGCACTGAACCCGGACGGCGTGTCGCTGGACGGGATCACCGGCGGCCTGTTTTCGAGCGACATCAGTACGCTGCTGAGCGATGTGCAGATTCCCGTCGGAGTCGGCGCCACCGCCGCCTTGGGCGAGGTGCCGATCGACGCGTTGATTGGTGGCTTCATCGGCGGTTCCGGCGCCAACGAGAGCATCGGCGATGTGCTGACCGCGCTGGGGCTCGGCCCGTACGTGGGCCTGCTGGACCTCCCGTTCGCCGGCTTGTCGCCGAATGACACGGTGGGTGAACTGCTCAGCAGCTTGCTGGGGATCGACGGCTCTACCACGTTGGACAACCTGGTGATCGGCAACGGGCAGACGCTGGGCGACGCAACCCTCGGGGGTCTTCTGGGCATTAACGGCGCCACGCCCTGGGACCAGTTCGTGGACCACATCACGGTCGGCGGCACGGTGTTAGACCCCACCGGTACGGGAATTCTGGGTGACATGTCCCTGGGTGACCTGCTGACCAGCCTGCTGGGGCCGGGGGCTACCGCAGTCACCGACGGCACCACGCTGACCGACTTCCTCGGCGGCCTGGACCTGTTCACCATGCTCGGCCTCACCTGAGTCGGAGTAGTCCGCACCAATAAGACACATCGGCCACAACCGTCGGGGTTGTGGCCGATGTGTCTTTGTGTGGGTAGAGCTGGTCATACTTGCGGCCATGGCGCGTAACCGACGCCGCGCCCCGCTTCCGGTGCGCGACGGCCTGGGCCCGGCCCGGGTGCGACTACGCGGCGGCCAGGTGGCCGACGAACTGCGCGCCCGGTTCGGCGCGGCGGCGGCGGTCAAGGTGGCCGCCGGGGAAGTGGTGGCCGCCGACGGGGCAGTGGTCGACGAGACGACGGTGCTGCCGGCCGGGGCGGTGGTCTTCCTGTACCGGGACCTACCCGACGAGGTGCCGGTGCCGTTCGACATCCCGGTGCTGCACCGCGACGAGGATCTGGTGGTGGTCGACAAGCCCCACTTTCTGGCGACCATGCCCCGGGGGCGGCACGTGGCCCAGACGGCGCTGGTGCGGTTGAGGCGTGACCTGGAGCTTCCGGAGTTGAGCCCGGCGCACCGACTGGACCGGCTCACCGCCGGGGTGTTGCTGTTCACCACCCGGCGGGAGTTGCGTGGGCCCTACCAGACCATGTTCGCCCGCGGCGCGATGCGCAAGCAGTACCTGGCCTGCTCGTCGGCCGAGCCGATGGGGGCGTTTCCTCAGCTGGTGCGTAGCCGAATCGTCAAGCAGCGCGGCTGCCTGCAGGCTCGTGAGGAACCCGGCGCCCCTAACGCCGAGACGCTGGTCGAGGCGCTGGGTAACGGCCGCTACCGGCTGATCCCGCGCACCGGGCGCACCCATCAGCTGCGGGTGCACATGGCCTCGATCGGGCTGCCGATTGATGGGGATCCGCTGTATCCCCAGGTTATCGACGTTGCTCCCGATGACTTCTCCACGCCGCTGCGGCTGCTGGCGCACCGGCTGGAGTTCACCGATCCATTCACCGGACGCCTGTGCCGCTTCGTCAGCCGTCGGGTGTTTTAGCCACGCCGGTCCCGGGTACAGGAAAGCGACGACTGAGCAGAAGGGAATCGGATTCTGATGAAGGCACACGGCAGGATGACGATCGCGGTACTTGGCAGTGCGCTGGCACTGGTGGCGGCGGGTTGCAGCGGCACCAAGGAGGAAGCGCCGACCAGCAGCACCACGACCACCACCACCACCACCACTGAGACCTCGCCGATGGAACCGGCACCACCCGGCGGGCCGGGATCGGAGAACCCGGGCGAGCCCGGTGGCCCCACCGGTGGCGGTGGCCCCGGCGGCGGCAGCGGTTCGATTCCGGGTGGCCCGGCCGGTGGCGGTGGCCCCGGCGGTGGCGGCGGTTCGATTCCCGGTGGCCCGACTGGTGGCGGTGGCCCCGGTGGCGGCGGCGGTTCGATTCCGGGTGGACCCAGCGGTTCGGGCGGCCCCGGCGGCGGACACGGCTGCGTGCCCGGTGTGGGCTGCGGCGGTTGGCCGTGATCGGCCGCCGGCTACGGGGTTAAGTCGCCACCGGAGTCTCCGCCCCGGGTGCGACATCACCGCTGACACGAAGCGCACCAGAAGCTGATCCGCTCACCGCTGCGGTCTGACTCCACGCGGGTGCCGCAGCGCCGGCACGGCAGCCCGGCCCGGCTATACACCCACAACCGCCGGCCCGGCCGGGTGTCGCCGGTGGTGCAGCGGGCCCACCGCAGTCGATTCGCCCACAGCATCTCCCGGGCCTGCGACACCAGGCGAACCGGATTGGTAAGCGCAGCAACCGGCGTCGTCGGCAGCCGGCCGACGATGAAGCACAATTCGTTGCAGTAGACGTTGCCGATGCCGGCCAGCACGGTTTGATCCAACAGTGCCGCTGCCAGTGGCCGGTGCGGAGCGGCGGTCAGGTTGGCGACGGCGGTGCCCGGATCCCAGTCGTCGCCGAGCAGATCCGGACCCAGCTGCGCGACGGCGTCGCCGTCGTGGTGGCGATTCAGCACCTCCAGCGTTCCCAGGTCTATACCGAGAATGCGAACCGGGCCGGCTTCCAACATGATTCGCACCCGATGGTCGACCGGTCGCCGTCCGATCCGCCAGCTGCCGTCCATCTTCAGATGCGAGTGGATGCTGGCCGGCCCGACGCGGATGAACAGGTGCTTGCCGCGACTGAATACCTGGTCCACCCGCTGGCCGGT